>JAIUOC010000003.1:0-300000 GCA_020161265.1 Chloroflexota bacterium
TGGCAAAACCAGGCTCGATCAAACCACACACCAAGTTCAAGGCCGAGGTCTACGTGTTGAAGAAAGAAGAAGGTGGCCGCCACAGCCCATTCTTCAGTGGCTATCGCCCACAGTTCTACGTTCGGACAACGGACGTGACCGGTGCGATTGGCTTGCCCGAAGGTGTGGAAATGGTGATGCCAGGCGACAACATCCAAATGACGGTGGAGTTGATCGTTCCGGTAGCTATCGAACAAGGCTTGAAGTTTGCGATTCGTGAAGGTGGCCGCACCGTGGGTGCTGGCATCGTGACCGAAATCATCGCCTAAACTATTGCTTTGAATCAGCACAAACGCGATCAGCCATTTGGTCTGATCGCGTTTGTGCCTCAACCTGCGTTATCAGCAGGCCAAGTATGACGAACGGGGGCAACCCCGCATTATTATGTTTGGCCCTGATTTACATCTACAGAGGGTTCTCATGGCAAAGAAAGAAAACCGCATCGTAATCACTTTGGCTTGTACCGAGTGTGGCGATCGCAACTACACAACGACCAAAAATCGCAAAAACGACACAAATCGTTTAGAATTGATGAAATACTGCCCACGTTTGCGCAAACGCACGTTGCACCGCGAAACGAAGTAGTATTAGAATTGCGCACACGCGGTCGCGCCTAGCGCCCCGCAGCATTTCTATTTCATCAGGAGGTTGTGGTGGCCGTGGCAACAGAAGAAAAAGAAGATTACAAACCGAATCCAATCGCCCAATTTTTCCGCGATGCGTTTTCGGAAATGCGTAAGGTCGTTTGGCCAAGCCGCGAGGAAACTCAACGCTTAACGCTGGTCGTTATTGGCATTTCGTTGTTGGTTGGGTCGATTCTAGCAGTCTTCGACTTGCTATTTGAAACGCTGGTGCGGCTGATCCAATAATTACCCGCCGACTGCGAGGCTCAGAATGTCTGACAACGAAGAAGAAAAATCCACTACTCCCGAAGGTGTCCATTGGTATGTTATTCATACCTATTCAGGCTATGAAAACAAAGTGATGCAAAATCTCCGTCATCGGATTGAATCGATGGACATGCGGAATCAAATTTTCCGTGTGGTCGTGCCAACCGAAGAAGAGATTGAAATCAAAAATGGGCAACGTCGGACTGTTCAAAAAAAGGTGTTTCCTGGCTATGTGCTGGTTCAAATGGCCATGACCGACGATTCGTGGTATGTGGTGCGTAATACACCAGGTGTCACTTCGTTTGTGGGCATGGGAACTAAGCCATCACCATTGGCCGATGAAGAAGTTCGCTTTATTCTGAAGCAAATGGAAGAAGAAGCACCCAAAGTCAAGGTCAACTACGAAATTGGTCAAACTGTCAAAATTACCGATGGCCCCTTCACCGACTTTGAAGGTGTGGTCGATGAGATTGACGAAGAACGTGGGCGCGTGCGCGTGCTTGTCTCGTTCTTTGGCCGTGAAGCTCCGGTTGAGCTTGATTTCTTACAAGTTATTCGCGTTATAGAATAAACACCCGCGACACCTAGTTCGCGAAGGAGTCCTCTGTGGCAAAGAAAGTAACCGCAGTCGTTAAGTTGCAATTGCCTGCTGGTAAAGCAACGCCTGCACCACCCGTTGGTCCTGCACTTGGTGCAACTGGTATCAACATTATGGCGTTTTGTAAAGATTACAACGAAAAAACGTCAGCTCAAGTTGGTACAATTATTCCAGTTGAAATTACGGTTTATTCAGACCGCTCTTTCACCTATATTCTCAAAACCCCACCTGCTGCCGACTTATTGCGCAAGGCTGCTGGCATTCAGCGTGGTAGCGGTAAAACTGGTACCCAAGGGGCTGGCTCAATCACCCGCGCTCAATTACGCCAATTGGCTGAAACCAAAATGCCTGATTTGAACGCTAATGATATCGAAGCTGCCGAAAAAATTATTGCTGGTACCGCCCGCTCAATGGGTATTGCGATCAAAGACTAAGTGAAAATATGAAGGATGAATGATGAATTATGAATTAGTTTTCATCCTTTGATTTTTACATAGTCAGCCGATTAAATTATTGAAACCAAGCTATGAAGTGATGGCTGAACGATTTTTATCCTTCATCCCTCATCCTTCATCCTTATAGATGTTGTGGCAGAAGTTCACGCTTCGTAAAGACCACAAGGAGCTAATTGTTCATGGCAAAGCAACACGGTAAAAAATACCTGGCTGCTGCGGCAAAAGTAGAAGCAGATCGCTTGTACACGCCCGAAGAAGCTGCGGCTTTGGTCAAAGAAACTTCGTTCACCAATTTTGATGCAACCGTTGAAGTCCACGTGCGCTTGGGTATCGATCCTCGCCACGCCGACCAAACGGTGCGGAGCACTGCTTCGTTGCCCCACGGCACCGGTAAGAGCGTGCGCGTGTTGGTTTTCGCTCAAGGCGATACCGAAAACATCGCTCGCAATGCTGGCGCTGAAATCGTTGGCGGCGATGAGTTGATCCAACGCATCGAAAAAGAAAACTTCATCGATTTCGACGTAGCGGTTGCTACCCCCGACATGATGGGTAAGGTCGGTCGCTTAGGCCGGATTCTCGGTCGCCGTGGCTTGATGCCAAACCCCAAGAGCGGTACGGTTGTGCCTCCTGGCGATTTGCCTCAAGCGATCAAGGCTTTGCAAGGCGGTCGCGTCGAATTCCGCAACGATAAAACTGGTTTGTTGCACGTTGCCATCGGCAAAATCAGCTTCACCCCTGATCAAATCCGCGAAAACTTGGTAGTGTTGTTGGATGCGATCAAGGCTGCTAAGCCAAGTGGTTCAAAAGGTGTTTACATCAAGAGCATTACCCTGACCAGCACCATGGGCCCTGGGATTCCGCTCGATGTGAATGTTGCTCAAGCAACTGCCTAATTGTCACCAGCGATCAGCGGGAATGGCTACTGCCGTTCCCGCTGATGTTGTTTTAGCCCTCAGTTTCGTGAATCAGCACGCTGCAACAGGTCAACGCGCCCTCAGCCTTCGTCAACTCGCTGTTATCGACCAAAATTAATTGGTAGCCCCGCTGGCGTAAGCGTTCAGCAGTTGCCGAATAGGCCTGATCGTAGAGTAAGCGCCCATCGTGCAGTTGGACCACATTCGCCGCAAATTCCTCACGCGGGTCAACTTCGATCACCTGATAATCAGCAAACATTCGCGGTTCGACCCACAGTGGGTTGAGCAAGACGGTATTGCTATCAACCGCACAAACAGCAGTTTTCAGATGCAAACATTGGCCTAATTCAACCCCCTGGACACGATAGCCAAATGCGGCGGTTAATGCCTGCACCTGCTCGACCGCTGCCTGATTGCTGCGGCTCGAAAGCCCAATCCAAATCGTTTTGCCCAAAACTACTACATCGCCGCCATCGAGGGTGGCTGGTTCGCTCAGCCATGCTAGTTGGCGGTAGTTTTGCAATACGCTGGCCATGGCTGCCAACTCTGGGCGACGTGATGCAGCACCAGGCCGCGTGATGATCGCCAGCTCTGAAAAGACCAAGGCCGTGTCTTCCACAAACACCGAATCAGCCAAATCTTCGGCTACACTGAGTTCGACGACCTGATAGCCGTTGGCCGCCAGTGTGGTGCAATAACCGGCATGTTGGCTTTGAGCGCGGCTAAAATCAATTGGCTGCCGTTCAAGATGAGTCAATTCACACTGTTGAATCGCCGGACTAACCGGACGTACAATTGCGGTTGGCATAGAAATTGCTATCCTCCTTGGCTACTTCTAAAGATCCACGTATGTACCACAGGCAGTCGTTCTACGATGGTTTACCGTATAATAACAATAGCATTCGCATGTTTGCCAGCATCAGGTGTTGGCCAAGCACCAACCTATGGAGGGGTTGCGCCATGGAATTTCGAATGGGTATGTCGCCGGAGGCGCTAGCACAACAAGCTATGTCAACCAAAGCCTCGCCCGCTTTGATTGCACTTAACAATATGCTGGTGCTTTCAACCCACGAATTGCAACAATTGATCCAACAAGAGCTAGAGGAGAATCCCGCTTTAGAGAATGTTGACCTAGAGCCAGATGAAACCTGCTCGCGTTGTGGCCGCCCCTTAATCGAGATGCTCTGTTTATACTGCGTTCACGAAGATCAGCGCTTGGCCGAGGCTGAACGTGGCGATTATACCGCTGCTGGCGAAGACGATGAATTTGATCCATTAATGATGGTGGCGACTCCCGCTCAACTTAGCGAGGTGTTGCTACGCGATTTACGCGCTTCGTTGCCCGAGCAAGATTATTTTATCGCTGAATATTTGGTTGGCTGTTTGGACGACCAAGGCTTTCTCGATGCTAACACTGCCGATATTGCTGCAACCATGACGATCGACGAAGAACGGGTGATTGCGGTTTTGCTCAAATTGCAAGATATTGCCCCAGTTGGAGTTGGGGCGCGTGATGTGCAAGAATGTTTGTTGTTGCAGTTGCGCCGTTTAGAAGAAGAAGATGTACGTCACCCCTATGTGGAGCGAGTGATTACCGAATTTTGGAATGATTTGGCAGAGCATCGCTATGGGGCAATTGCCCAGGCGCTCAATGCTGAATACGATGATGTGGTTGAAGTGCGCGAGTTTATTCGTGAACATTTGCGCCCCTATCCGTTGGCGCTCAGTGGCGAAGGCTCAGCCCGCACCAACTATATTATGCCCGATGTGATTATTCGCGAGAACGAGGGCAAACTCGAAGCCGAAGTGCTGATGTCAGATCGTAGCTTCTTGCGAATTAATCCGCTGTATCAATCGCTGGCTAAACGTGGTCGCGAAGCTGAAGCTGAAATGTCTTCGGAAGAGCGCGATCATCTTAGTCAATATGTAGCACGTGCTCAAATGTTCCTGACCAATATTCGCCAACGCCGTGAAACCATCCGCCGAATTAGCGAATTTTTGATTGAAACCCAAGAAGATTTCTTGCGCCAAGGTGTGCGATTTCTGCGGCCAATGACCCGCGCCGAGGTTGCTGATGGCATTGGTGTGCACGAATCAACTGTGAGTCGTGCGACTGCCAACAAATATGTGCAACTGCCTAATCGCTCGGTGATTCCATTTAGCCATTTTTTCACAGCCTCGTTGAATGTTAAGGATGTGCTGTTAGAATTGGTGCAAAACGAAGTGCGCCCACTCACCGACCAAGAGTTGGTTGAATTGTTGGCTGAACGTGGCTTTGAGGTGGCGCGGCGCACGATTGCCAAATATCGTAATCAATTGAATATTTTGCCCTCAACCTTGCGCTAAGCAGCGGTTCGGGGGAAAGGCTGTGTGTGATGCAACGTTGGCGACATTGGCTCGAATGGTTGTTACTCGGCGGATTAAGTTTATTGATTGCCCGTTTGGTATTGCTGTTGTTTGCTGCCAACCCTGAACAGCCATTTACCCAAATTGTGCTGTGGTTGAGCCAAGGTTTAGTTTGGCCGTTGGCCTGGCTTGATCAAGCGCAACCAACGACTGGCGTGCGTTTTGAGCGTGGCACGTTCTTGCTTATTATGCTTGGACTGGTCGGAATGGGCATTTGGCAATTGCGCCAAGCACGGAGAACTAACCATGGAATGGAGTAGCTTCTTTCGGATTGTCGGTTGGATAATCGCCATTGCTGGTGGCTTGGGCTTGGCTGGCCTAGCCTTGATTTGGTATCGCCTGAAAAGCCTAAATGTGCCTGATGGCGCTTCCTATCGCGAAACGATGCTGCGGGTGCCGCTCAGCTTAGTGATTGTACTTGACCTGCTGGATTTGGCGTTTGATGTGTTTGCCGCGCCAATTTCGTGGATTGTGCTGAGCCATTTCAATTTACAAGGTTTACGCCGAGTTAGTGTGGTCGAGGCTTTGATTCCAGGTACGCAAGTTATTCCATGGATGACGGTGAGTTGGTTTGCGGTACGCTTATTTGATCGTTATGCCCAACCAGATGAAAGTATTGAGCCATGAGCGATGAGGCCACTTTGAAGATTAGCCTAATTATGAATCCAGCCTCAGGCACATCCGAGCAGGGTGCATTGCTACGTGAAACGCTTGCCCCAATGAGCGGCGTGAGCATCTTGACCACCGATGCTGCTGGCGATGGTGAGCGTTTGGCCCGCCAAGCAGTCGCCGATGGGGCTGAATTGGTTGTAGCGGCTGGCGGCGATGGCACGATCAACGAGGTTGTCAAAGGCTTGCTCGAAGCCGAACGACGGGTTCCATTGGGCATCATTCCGCTGGGCACTGGCAACGATTTGGCACGGACTTTGGCTTTGCCAATCGATCCATTAGAAGCTTGGAAATTGATTTTGGTTGGCGAACGGCGTAAGCTTGACGTAATCGAGATTCGCACGCCGCGCGAATTGCATTATGCCTTGAATGTATCGGCGGGCGGGTTTAGTGGCCAACTCAACGAAGCCTTATCCAGCGAAGTCAAATCGGCTTGGGGGCCGTTGGCCTATTTGCGGGGAGCCTTGGGTGTTTTGCCCGATTTGACCAGCTATCGCACGACAATTCAATACGATGATCAAGCCCCCGAGCAAGTTGATGCGCTGAATATTATTATTGCCAATGGCCGAACCGCTGCGGCAGGAGTGCAAGTTGCCCCGCTAGCCAACCCCGAAGATGGCTTACTCGATGTAGTGATTGTGCATTATGGCTCGATTGTGCAGTTGGCAGGAGCGGCGGCACGCTTATTGGTCAATGGCAATTATCTAAATAGCGAGTTGGTCGAGTTGCGGCGAGCCAAAAAAGTGCAAGTTATCTCTGATCCTGAGATTTGGTTCAACGCTGATGGCGAATTAATTACCAATGAGCCAATTGTGTTTGAAGTGCTGCCCCAAGCCTTAGAAGTTGTGGTCGGCGCTGAGTATCAAGCCGTAATTGAGGATTCAGGGGCGAGGAGTCAGGGCTCAGGGATTAGCGTTTAGTGTTGCTTGACAAGATATTCCTGAACCCTAGCCCCTAGTCGCTGGCCCCTCGATAAAAGGAGTTTTACGATGACTGACGATTTACGTGATGAACTTCGTGAGTTAGCGGGATATCGCAATGAAGAAAGTGATATTTTGGGTGTTTTCAATGCTGATGAAATTGAACAAACCCAAGATTTTACTGTGACCGACATTGAACAAGGCGAAACCGAAGCGTATGCCGATTTGAGCGAACCCTTCGAGTCGCTTGATGAATTAACTAGCGAAAACTTACGCGAAGGTGAAACCGACGACGTGATGGAGGCAATCCAAGAAGGTCTCAGTTATGTGCCCCCAATCGACGACCCTTTAGATTTTGATGATCCTGAGTAGGAATGCGGCTATGGGCTTATGCTGTTCTCATCAGTTTATGATGCGATGCCCATAGCCATTATTCCTCTGCGCTTCTACGTTATTGGCGGATGTCTGATTTCTAACAACTAATCCTCAATCCCCGCTTATTCAACCAAACGCCCTGCCACACTATATTCTTGATGATTGAAAGCCGACTGGACTTGCTCGCTGGCAGTGGGAATTAATTGAGTATCCAGTTGCAGCCGCAAGCGTTCGTGTTCATCACGATAGGGCTTGATCACGATTGTGCGCTGCCAGAGCGGATCAGTTGCGGGGTAATCGCTGCGTTGGTGTGCACCACGACTTTCGGGGCGCATCAATGCCGCCAAAATTGTCGCTTCTGCGGTCAATAACATCGATTGTAAATCTAAAGTTGCGGCGATATCGGCTGCACCAACCGAGCGTTGCTGGGCTTGAAAGCGCAACGTATTCAGTTGATCAAGGCTAGCTTCGAGCGTTTGTTCGGTGCGTACCACGCCAGCGCCATGCCAAACGAGCTGTTGCAATTGGTCGATTAGGCTGCGTTGGAAGGCTCCTGATTGTTGGCTGGCCCAGGCCAAACGCTCAGCGGCTGCTTGCATTTGGGCTTCGTGCAAGCTTTGTTCGCCGTGTTGGCGCACATATTCGGCGGCATGCTGGCCTGCAATTCGCCCAAATACCAGTATTTCGGCCAAACTATTGCCGCCTAGCCGATTGGCTCCGTGTACGCCCGCCGTAACCTCGCCTGCCGCATATAACCCAGCAATGTTGGTGGCATGGCTGAAAGGATCGACCTGCAAGCCACCCATCGAATAATGGGCGGTGGGAGCAATTTGCATGGCTTCGCGGGTAATATCCACCCCAACCGCCTGAAACTGTTCAACCATACGTGGCAAGCGCTCGTGGATTAAGCTGGCTGGAATATGACTAATATCGAGCCAAACCCCGCCATGTTCAGTGCCACGGCCTTCAATAATTTCGGTGTAATTGGCCAAAGCCACCCGATCACGCGTTGATAACTCCATGCGTTCAGCATCATAACGCAGCATAAAACGTTCGCCATGGCGGTTGTAAAGTCGCCCACCCTCGCCGCGTACCGCTTCAGTCACCAAGGTTCCGGCCAATTCATGCGGGAAGATCATGCCCGATGGATGGAATTGCACCAGCTCCATATCAGCTAGGTACGCACCAACTTGCAATCCCAAAGCCATACCATCGCCAGTATTTTCGCGCCGCCGCGACGAGGAACGCTGATAACTATGAATATGGCCGCCAGTCGCCAAAATCACGGCTTTGCTTTCGATCGCAAACTCACGTTGGTCGGCTAGCCAAAAGCCATACGCCCCATTGACCCGATTGCCTGTGTGCAGCAAATCGCTGATATAGGCACGTTCGAGAATCGGAATTTGGCGGCGCTCAACTTCACGGATCAAGGCTTTGATGATCTCAAGCCCAGTGTAATCGCCAACAAAACAGGTGCGTCGATAGCGATGCGCCCCAAAATAACGCTGATCGATCAGGCCAGAACTGGTTCGAGCAAAGGGCATACCCCAAGCCTCAAGTTCTGCAATCGCCTTGGGTGCTTGTTGACAGAGCAATTCGACCATGCGCGGGTCGCCCAGCATCCGGCCTTCTTGCAAGGTATCGGCGGCGTGAATCGCCCAATTATCTTCAACGTCGACCGTCGCCAGTGCTGCATTGATGCCGCCAGCCGCCAAAACCGTATGCGCATCGGCTTTGGGGCGTTTGCCCACCAGCAACACCTGCAAGCCTTGATCATGCAGTTCGATCGCTGCGCGTAAACCTGCCCCACCTGTGCCAATCACCAAAACATCAGTTGTGTAATGTTGCCGCATAGCCTACCTCGTTGTGTAGCGTGAAGCCTTGGCCCAATCAACTATTGCCCCTTATTGCGCCAAAGCAATTTTGTTGTTGTTAAACACTCTACCGTTAACAAATCGCTACGTCTAAGATATGATTGCTCTAGAAATCATAGCCTTGAGCTATCAATTATCGAGGAGTAACCATGGAATTAAGCCAATTGCGCTATTTTGAGGCGGTGGCCCGCTTGGGCAATGTGACTAAGGCTGCTCACGAACAACACATTGCCCAACCATCGCTGAGCAAAGCATTGCGGGCGCTTGAGCAAGAACTAGGGGTGCATTTGTTTGATCGGGTTGGCCGAGGGGTTGAATTAAGCGATGCGGGCAAATTACTGTTGCCCTATGCGCGGCGGGTCTTGACCGAACTTCAAGCAGCCCGCCATGCCTTACAATCTCGTGCTGATCTGACGGTGGGCCATGTCTCGTTGGGCGTTACACCAACCGTTGGCACACGGCTCATTCCCCAAGCCTTAGCGGCCTTCAATCGGCGCTATCGCGGAATT
Organism: Chloroflexota bacterium; assembly: GCA_020161265.1. Lineage (NCBI taxonomy): Bacteria > Bacillati > Chloroflexota > Chloroflexota bacterium. The sequence goes on from JAIUOC010000003.1 coordinate 9,650, forward strand.
CAGCTCGAATTGCACGAGGCCGGAGCTAGCGAGTTGGTCGAATTGCTCAATGCTGGAGTGGTCGATTTGGCGATTGTTTCGGCCTTGGTGCATGGAGTCGAATCCACGACTTTGCTGAGCGAGCCGTTGGTGGTGGCGGTTGGTTTGCAACATCGATTTGCCCAACGCCAGAGCATTGCCGCCAACGAGCTACGCGATGAGGGCTTTATTTTGTTCCCGCAGGGCTACGAGTTGCGCAATTATACCTTGCAACTTTGCGAACAAGCTGGCTTTGCCCCGCGCATTGTGCTCGATGGTGGCGAGATGGATACGGTAGTGAGTTTGGTTGCCGCAGGCTTGGGCGTGGCGGTTGTGCCTCAATTAGCCATCGATCAGCGCATGGGTTTGCATGCCTTGATGATCGATGCTGGCGGATTGCAACGGACGTTGCGGCTGATCCGCCATAGCCAACGCCAACCCTCGCCTGCTGCTGCCGCCTTACATCGGGTGCTACACGAATGGGTCAGCCAACATTATCCCAGCGCTTCAGCAAATTGACGCGAAAGCGCTTTGGCTCCTTGGCTCATCCACGGCTTGACTGGAGTGAATTTCAGCACTTCCAACGGTGCAGGAATATAGCCGCCGCATATTCGGTTGATGATCGCCTCGGCAATAATTCGCGTCGGAATTTGCTTGGCATCGGATGGACGTTGCCAAACGATCCCCAAGGTTTGTTCGCACAAAAATGCGGCGAATGTATTCAACACCAACAGTTGATAGCGCGAGTCATCGCCATAGCGCTGTGGCCGATTGAACCAGGTTTCAAAGCTATGGTAATCGGCTTGGTTGCCGCCAAAGCGTTCGACACACATTGCGGCAATCGCTGTGCTCGGGCGTAGCCAAGCAGGCGTGGCTGTGTGGGCAAACCATTGTTCAAGGCTGGGCACAGTGCCAGCAAAATCTTCTTGAATATGCTGGATGGCGATCAGCTCAGTTGGCACGGTTTGGTGATCGGAAGGGCGTTGCCAAAGCTCGCCAAAAATTTCCAAGCACAATTCGATACCGTAGGGCTGATGCAGCAGCATACGATGGCGGGGGTCGATGCAATAACTTTTGCTGCTATCAAACCAATGTTCAATCGGCCAATAATCTTGCCACACACCACCCCAACGTTGGGCCGCGCTACGAGCGTGATAATAGGGATGCGACATCAATATCCTCGTTTCTTCCCATTCCAACGCGCTAAATCGACAGTTTGGCGTTGTGCTTCTGGCAGATACATCACATATAATTCAGGGTTGGCTGGGTGTTGAACCACAGGATAGGGAATGGCATTTGGTTCATCGTTGGCATAGGCTTGAAGATCTTCATACTCATAACTGCTATAGGCCAAGCCCAAATACACCACTTGAGCCTGTTGCACGTCCAGCCGATAAACCCCATATGGCTGTTGATCTGAGAATTCGCTGCTCCAATCGAAATTAACCACATCCCAAACCAAACGTTCTAGTTCTTGATTGGCAAAGCCTGCACTGAGTGGTTTGGTTGTGCCATCGGCCAAATAATAGAGGCAGTAGCCTTCATCAGCTTCATCATTGTTGTTATAGACCGACCATTCGAGCGCCATAATCTGCTGTGCTTGCAACAACTCCAGTAAACGTTGGGCTGGGCTAGCTGTTGCTTGAATCAAGGCGGCATCGATGCTCAGCGGCGGGTCGAGGATCTGACAACTAAGCTCATACAAATCCCACAGATTCAGCGGTAGATTGCTCCATGGCTCAAGCCGCTCCTCGCGAATGGCCTCAGCGAGGTGTTGGGCTACGACCAAGGCTTGGCTGGCGTTACGATTTAAGCGGGCTTCGGCCAATTGTGCCAGGATTTTGGCTAATCTGATCGTTTGCAGCGAAGCTTCATGGTGATAGCGCTGGATACATTCGCGATCATCGCCCAGCCAAAACAGCGCTTGAAAGTAGGCCCATTGATAGGTTGCTTGCGCCCATTGGCCGGAGCTAGCCGGTTTGGTTGGCAGCTTGCGAAAACAAGCCTGCACCGCCGCTTGGTCGCCAGCCATCCGATAGAAATTTAAGCTAGCAATTTGAAACTCAATCGGGCTAGCTTGCTGAGTTGCTGCTTGCTGCAAATACATTGAGGCCAGCGGATCACGCAAATAATAGGCACAACGAGCGAGTTTAACCCATTCATAGGCTCGCAGTGTATCGAGGCCTTTGGCTAGCACATCGCGAAACGCACTCAGCAAACTTTGGCGGTGGAGTTGCAGCGTGGGGAAATCATCCACAATTTGATACTCTCGCTAGATCAACCGCTCTAGCTATAGCAAGAGCTTGTGTCAACGGCTGTCACATATACCAAAAATTAAAATAAATACGCGGCACTACTCAAGGCAGTGCCGCGCCAACAACCCAATAATTTATTCGGTGGTTAGGTTTGGCAAATACATGCGGTTGGGCGTACAGGTGTCGCTCGCCAAGAAGGCGATTGGCGATGAACCTAAGACTGTGCCTTGGTTATCACGGGCACGTACTTGGGCAAAACAATGGTCACTGTTAGTTACTAGCGTGTTGGTTTCAAAGCTAGTTTTAGGGGTGGTATTTTGCAAACTCAAAGTTGCAGTGGTTGCTCCAGTGTACACCTGATAATCGGACACCTTGGTTGCACCATTCCAGCTATAGTAGAGGGTTGTGGTGTTGCCGTTGCTTTCGGGCACTAAGCTTGGCGGCCAAAGTGGCTCACCCTCCCATTCGAAGCGTTTCGCACGATAACTAACTGTTGGTGCAGCCGCCGTTAACTCAAAGACTGGCTCACCTTGTGAATTAAATTCAGTATACAGTGGGCGGGTGCTACCCCAACCAACTCCGGTATTGCCATTGCTAAGGCGCTGGGCACTGCCCATGGCAATCCCATACTGATCGGGATTTGTGCGGAAACTCTTGACTAAACGGGCGGTTTTACGGGTTTCATCAAGCTGATATTCCATTGCCATCGAGAAGGCATCGGCGGCTGGCGGCAGGCTGTTCCAATTATTATAGAGCAGCAGATTACCGTTTTCCAAGCGTCGAATATCGTGCTGGTGGAAAAACCGTGGGCTATTTTCTAGAAATTGAAATTGATTGCCCTCGCCACCAAACCGCCACATTACCGCCCCTGTTTGGCGATTGATTTTGGTAATCTCATCGGTATGGCGGCTAGAAATCAACCAATTGCCATCGCTATCAACGTCAATTGCATTGCCATGAATATAATCGACTGGAGCTGTGCCGAGCAGGCTATGGCTGGTATCATAAACTGGAATATGCTCGATTGAACGCCATTGGAATACGACATTGCCTGTTGTATCCAACTCTTGCAAGACCAATTCGGTCAGGGTGGCGTTGGCTTCGCCGCCATAAGGGCTTAAATCATAGGGAATATTGGCGTAAATCATAAAAATGGCATGCCCATTGGGCTGAAGCAAAAATTCATGGTAATCGATTTGGTAGCCATTCCCAGCTTGATAACGCCCAACTTCTTGATAATGTTCGTTTAACACATGGTATCTGAAGGTCAGGCTATCGTAATAGGTTAGCCGATTCTCGGCAACTTTGCGAAAGTCGAGCAAGAAATTGCCTGGCCCACCGCCTTGATGATAGATCGGCGTTCCAGTGTTATCAACCATCAGAATATAGCGATTTGGCGTGTAATTACTTTGCCACCGAAATGGGCTAACAAAAATATAGCCTGGCGTGTTACTGATTGCTAAAGTAACGGTTAATGGTGGCAGATTAAATGGCAATGTGCGCAGGGCTTGCTTCCCACCAGTCGGCGGCTCCGATTGTGGTTGATTGGCGCGATCGCTAGCAAGCTCGGTTTGAAGTCGCTTGGCCTGATCGGTTTGTTCGACCAAACGATCAACCACTTCAAACGACCAAGTTTGTTGATCAAGTTCAGCAATATCGTTGCTTTTGATCGATACCCGCACGGTTTCGCCAAGCGCAAATGAACTGGTCGGCTTAAAAATAACCGTGCGTTGATCGTCGGCTAGCACAACCTCGCCTGTATGCAAGCCGCTGCGTGAGCCAACAACTTGGAAATCCAGCGTTGCAACCGCAGCTTTGCTCAAGCTTGGCCCTAAGCGAATCGCGATCGTATTGGTGGGGTTGACCGCTTTGGAATATGGGGCAGGGTTGCGATATTCGACCAGTGGGGCTGCTTGGGCAGGCTGGCGAGGGGAAAAGCTGAAACTCAGCACCACGATCAGGATGCAAAGACATCCAAATAATTGTCGCATTGCTAGCTTCCTCCTTAGGCTAAGCAACCCACAACTGGGCTGCCTTAAGGTTTAAGCGAGCATCAAAGGGGCGATGCTCATAAAAAAACAGGGCAGTTTGGGCTGCCCTGTTTGAATTTATTTGTGTTGAGGGAGATAGACGTTGAAGGTTGTGCCTTCGCCGATCACGCTTTGCACCTCGATCGTGCCGCCATGCTCATCGACAATGCTTTTGGTAATTGCTAAGCCGAGGCCAGTCCCTTCAATTGGCGAATCAATATCACGCTTGACGCGATAGAAGCGCTCAAAAATATGCGGCAAAGAATCTTCGGGAATGCCCAAGCCGCTGTCTTGAATTTGTACATGCACCTTGGCATCACCATTGTTGGCACGAATCTGTACCTGCCCGCCGCTTGGTGTGTATTTGATTGCATTTGAGAGAATATTGGTAAACACCTGGCGCATCCGCGAGGGATCGGCCACCAAAGGCAAACTGGGCGGAATTTCAGGCTGGACGCTGATTTGACCCATTTTGGCCCGCAGTTTTAGCTCGTCGATGACTTCGCGCAACACCACCGCCAAATCAGTTTCTTGCGGCGAAATGCCAATGCCTGCTTCGATTTTGCCCAAATCGAGCAAATCGCTGATCAAGGCGGTCATTGCGCCTGTATTGCGCACAACTGCTTGCAAGGCATCGCGCTGCATCTCATTGACCGTGCCCATATGCCCGTCGGCAACCAATTGGGCATAGCCTTGAATTGCGGTTAGCGGCGACTTGAGGTCGTGCGAAACCATCGAAACAAAGCGACTCTTGATTTGGTCTAGCTCTTTGAAATGGGTAATATCCTGCAAAACGATCACTTGGCCACCCAAGGAGCTGTTTTGCAATGGCGCAGTATTAACCGCATAATAGCGGTTGCTGATGGCAATTTCTTTGCTTTCGTGATCTTCGCGGCGGGCCAGCATTGCCAACATCGGGAAGAAGGTCAGCAAGGGTTGATTGACCAAGCGACTATTGGAAACGCCCGCGATCGCGCCGGCGGCTGGGTTGGCCACCACAATTTGGCCTTCATCAGTCAACAAAATGCCGTCGCTGACCGATTCAATCACTGCTGCCAAGAGCGTGCGCTCCTCGGATGCTGTGACATACAGCCGCGCACTTTCCATCGCTACTGCTGCTTGGCCTGCCAAGGCTGTGAGCAATTGGCGCTCGTAGGCATCAAAGGCATCACGGCGCTCATCGGCGGCAATCAACAACCCATTGATCCCATCACCTAACATCAAGGGCACGCCAATCCAGCTTTCGCCCAAGGGTTCTTCGTTATTGACTAATAGTTCAATTTGGCTGCCAGCCGAGGTCAACAGCACCGGCTCTTGATCATTCAGAGCGGCGCTAATCGGCCCCAACTTCAACAATGGCTGTTCTTGACCGTTAATCAAGGAAACCAAGGGCAACGTGCCTTGTTTATCATCGACATGCAGCAATGCCACCATCGAAGCATCGAGCATTTCGGCACAGCGATAAGCCACTTTGCGGGCTACTTCCAGCGGGTCAAGCGAGCTAGCCAATTCGCGGCTGGTCGAATTTAAGCCCTCAAGATCGAATACCCGCTGCTCTAGCTCGGCAAACAAATTGGCATTTTCAATCGCGACAGCTGCTTGAGCCGAAACCGAGCGCACCAATTCCAAATCGGCAGCACTAAAATGGTCGATGCGTGGGTGCGTTAAGGTCATCACGCCAAGCACTTGATCTTCGCGCAACAAGGGCACGGCCAAGGCCGAACGTACTCGACCACGAGTTGAGGGCAATTCAACCCAGCGTTTATCAACCCGCACATCGGCAATTCGCGCTGCTTCGCGCTGGCGAAAAACCCAGCCCGAAAGCCCGGCTTGCAACAGCGCCGCTGCTACCGATTCAGTCACCGATTGATCCATGCCATAACGCGCAACGATCCGCTGGGTCGTGCGGCCATCTTGCGATGAAATGATGATGCTACCACGTTCAGCGTTGACTGCTGCCACCGTGTGTTGAATAATTCGCGAAAGCAATTGATCGGGGTCAAGCGAGCTAGCCAACTCGCGGCTGATGCCATAGAGCAAGCGCAAGCGGTCGCGTTCCTCGCGGACTGCATTGAACAAGCGCGTATTGACCAAGGCCATGCTCAAGGCATTGCCCAACGAAATGAGAAATGGTGGCGACCAAGCTTGAGTTTTGCGGCTTGAGCCAACCAAGACCAGCGACATAAGCGCTTGTGGCCCGGCATCGAGTGGCAATGCGCCCCAAGCGACTTTGCCCCCAACGCTACTACACAGACTTTGCAGCAATTCATAGGGCAGTTCGGCCAGCCATGGTGGACGATCTTCCCAAACGATCGTGGCTTTGCTCAGCGGGCTGGGCGGAAATAATTCGGCTAATTGTTGAATAAGTTGCTCATTCAGGCCAACGTGTCGCCATAAATGCCAGCGCATGCCATTTTCAGCGGCGGTGTAGAGCAAGGCCACTTGTGCGCCAGTTGATTCGGCGATTGCGCTCAAGGTGGCATCAGCCATCGCAACTGGCTCCAGCGAACGCCCCATTTGGCGAGCGATTGCGGCAATTGCTGAAAGCTCGGCGGTGCGCTGACCATCAGCCCGTCGCTTGGAAACCGCCGCCGAAGCTCGATTCAAGGCTGCTTGCACCGTTGGCAACGAAAAGGGCTTCAAAATATAATCGTAAGCCCCTAAGCGCAGCGCACGGGTGGCACTTTCCAGCGAACCATAGCCAGTCATGACGATAATCGGCATGTCTGGGCGATTCTCGCGCACCCATTGCAACACCGTATAGCCATCAACATCAGGCATGGTGACATCAGTCAGCACGACATCAACGTCGCTTGCTTGGAGCGTGGCAATGCCCGCAGCACCCCCAACCGCCGTGGTTACGCTGTAGCCTTGCCCTTCCAATAACAACCGCAACTGGCCACTTAAGCGTGGCTCGTCATCGACCACCAAGATCTGTAATGGCAACTCATTCATCGGATTAACCAATCAACAATTCATCGGAATCAAGATCGGGCGATTGGCTGCGTTGGGCTGCAACCGGAATGCGCAAGGTAAAGTTCGAGCCTTTATCCACGATGCTCTCTACCGAAATTGCGCCGCCAACTTGTTGCAAAATACCATAAACAACTGAAAGCCCAAGCCCCGTTCCCGTCACACCTTTAGTGCTAAAGAATGGCTCAAAAATACGTTCGCGATGTTCGGGAGGAATCCCAATTCCGCTATCTTCAACATTGACAAAAATTTGACCCTTTTGATGGGCCGTGCGAATGGTCAATTTGCCCCCATCGGGCATCGCATCAATCGCATTGCGCACCAAATTGATCAAAACTTGCTTACAAGCATCGCTGCTAATGTTTGGCGCTGGCAGATCGGTCGCCAACTCCTGATACAGTTTAACATTGGCTTTATCAAGTTGTGGTTTGGTGATGTGCATCAGTGAAATGATCAAATGATTGAGATCAGGTGGCACACCATCGTTATTGGGCTGATAGAAATTCACCAAGGTATAGAGCAACCGCGCAATCCGCGCCACTTCTTCATCTAGCCCTTGCACCAGATCGCCAAGCGCCGTGCCAGGGGTGTGTTGTTGCGCCACCAACTCCAAGCCTGAGCGAATAATCGCCAGTGGATTGTTGATTTCGTGGGCTAGCGAAGCCGCCATGCGCCCCATGCCTGATAATTTTTCAGCTTCAACCAAACGACCTTGGGTTTCGCGCAATGCGCTGTAGGTGCGGGCGTTGTGCAAGGCAATCGAGGCATAGTCGGCCAGCATCTGCATCAAGCGCTCATCACCTTCATCAAAATTGCGGCGATGGGTTGTCGCAGCGACGGTCAGCACGCCCAAGGCTTCAGTCCCAACCAATAACGGCACCATGAGCACAGCCTGGGCCAAATAATTAGCTTGCACCCGAATCCCATCGCGCTCGGAATTGATCCGAATTGGTTTGTTGGTTTTAATGGTGCGCGTTGCCAGTTCATAATCGGTGTGTTTGCTTAGCTCGCGCAAATGCAATGGGTTAATATTGTGTGAGGCTCGCACAACCAACTGATTATCATCAATTAATTGCACAAAGCCTTCATCGGCATTCGAAAGAAAGACCGAGGCTTCAACAATTCGTTCAAGCAAATTGCTGGCATCAAGTTGGGCAGTTACCGCCTTACCAACCCGATGCAAAACCGTTAATTGGCGCACTTGGCCTTGTAATTGCCCAAGCAAGATTTCTTTTTCACGTTGCAAACGCCACTCGCGTAGCGCCCGATCAATCGCCTGAGCAACATCTTGCGGCTCAAAAGGCTTGATCAAATAATCGCGCACGCCCATTTTGAAGGCCGTTACGGCGATGCGTTCGGAACCTTCGGCGGTCATCAGCAAAATTGGCACGGTGTTGCCATCGGTGCGCAGCTTACGCAGCAAATCCAACCCAGTGGTATCAGGCAACTGATAATCGAGCAAAATGAGGTGCGGATGATGTTGGGTAATCGCGTTTAGCCCATTTCGCCCAGTTTCAGCCAACACGACCTGATAGCCCAGCGAACGCAATTGAGCCTGAAGTTTGACCCGAATTGCTTCGCTATCGTCGATCACTAGAATCGTTTCTTGACCACTTGCCATAGGCTCGCCGTTCTACAATGCTCAACAAGGAGATTCTCGCCAAAATCATACGACAGAGAAGCGTAGAACGCAAGGACGAATGAAAAGTCAAAAGGCAGAAGTCAAAAGGCAAAAGAACATAGAGCAAAGGATGAAGGATGAAAATAAAAGCCAAAGGCAAAAGATTGTGCTGGCTTAACCGCGAAGAACACGAAGAGCACTAAACTTATAGGATAAAAAGCCTTTGTGTGCTTCGTGTTCTTCGTGGTTAAAATCTGCGTGGGTTCTTTCCTCGATCTCCAAGTTACATCACTAAATTATCAATTAAACGGGTTTTGCCGATGCGCACTGCTAGCGATACCAACGCGCCCTGCTGATCGATCGTGGTTAGTTCTTGTAAACTGCGTGGATCGGCGATGCTAACATAATCGATTTGGGCTAGTGGCTCTTGGGCCAGCGTTTCCAACATCAATTGGCGAATAGCCTCAGCATCGGTTTGGCCTGCGACATAGGCGGTTTGAGCGGCTGTTAACGCTCGATATAGCACTGGAGCGGCTGCGCGTTGCTCAGCATTCAGGTAACTATTGCGGCTACTCATCGCCAAACCATCGGCCTCACGAATCGTCGGGGCGATGACTACTTCTACAGGCATGGCTAAATCGCGCACAAATTGGCGAATTACCACGGTTTGTTGGGCATCTTTTTGGCCAAAATAGGCTTTGGTTGGCTGAACGACATTAAATAGTTTGGTCACAACCGTGGCTACGCCGCGAAAATGGCCTGGTCGGCGAGCACCCTCAAGCGGAGCTGTCACCCCTTCGACTTCAACATAACTGCTAAATCCCGCTGGATAAATTTCCTCAACGCTGGGCATCCAGACCAAATCACAACCAGCCGCTTCCAACAACGCGAGGTCGCGCGGCGTATCTCGTGGATAGCTGGCAAAATCTTCGTTGGGGCCAAACTGGGTGGGATTGACAAAAATCGAGGCGATGGACACCCCGTTTTCGGCTTTGGCTTGTTGGACTAAGCTCAAATGCCCAGCATGTAAAAAGCCCATGGTTGGTACAAAACCAACCTCAGCCCACTGGCGACGCGCCGCCCGAACTTCTTCGATCGTTGTTACAACTTGCATGTTCAGTTCCTCATCCACAAAAACGCTTGCTAACAAATATCTTAATTCAATCTAGCTGAAAGCGCCAAATTGCCGATTTTGTAACGGGAATTTTTAATTTATACCAAATTATGCCTAACATGTTGATGATATCAAATAGCTTTTTTTGATTGAAACTTACTGAATTGTCGCTATCGGTATGCTATAGATCTGGATATTTTATTAAAAAAATCTAAAAAATTAAGTTGCGTTAATTATTTAACTATGTTAGCATCATGTATATATGAACAAATTTGCATGAATATAGAAGTATTCCAATGATTGTAATAAGTTTCTATTGATGCAATTTGTTAAAGCATGAATTGATAAAAATGATTATTTCAAGCCTAGTCAGAATTTATTAAGCCTCATTCTTGGTTAAATTAACCTAAGCTTGACTCGAATTTTGATTGAATTAATCATTCGATTGTCTAAATTTATTCATGCTGGTACTGACTTAGAAACGATGGATTGAACATTATTTCTAAGATTTAGTTCGATTTGTACTGAATAATTTATCTCGTCATTTCATTATTCCTGCTATTCAGTGCTCTCTTTTTTTAGGCATGATTTTTAATGATTGTTAAGAATTTGCCGATTAGTTTAATTGTTGTGCTGCGCCACAGCGTTGCAACGTGGTCGCTGGGGAATCGAAACATAGCTGGATGTGAGTTGTAATTGGGAGCGGTCTCAAAACCTGTCAAGCATTGTAGGGGTCAGGGGCTAGGATTCAGGGGTCAGTAAGTGTAGAACATAGGGATATGGCTATGGGCGCTAGGCGATCGGAATATGCTTTGAGTTTGCATAAGTTATCGATCCTGTGGACAAAAGCTTATAGTCAATTTTTCTTCGCGATCTTCGTGTGCTTCGTGGTTGCAATCATCCTGACCCCTGATCCCTGACGGCTGATCCCTAAAATTAGGAGTTTACCAATGAAATTATCAATTGCCCGACGTTGGGTTATTGCCACCGGCTTAGCCACCGCCTTGATTGGCGTAATCCAAAGCCCAATCACCAATGCCCAAAGTGGCCTAAGCTGCCAAGTTAATTATGCGGTTACCAATCAATGGGGTAGCGGTTTTCAAGCCGATGTGGTCGTGCGCAACACCGGAGCCAGCGTGATCAATGGCTGGACAGTTGCTTGGAGTGCCGCCAGCGGCCAGCAAGTTGGCCAAATGTGGAATGCAACCTTTACCCAAAGTGGCAGCCAAGTCAGTGCTAAAAATGTTGATTGGAACGCGAGCATCGCCGCTGGTGGCAGCCAAAGTTTTGGCTTTACCGCTACCACGACTGGTAGCTTGGCCGTGCCCAGCGGCTTTACGGTTAATGGCGTAAGTTGTGGCGGCAGCATTAGCCCAACCGCCACCCGCACGCCAGCCGCGACTGCCACCCGCACGCCAGCCGCGACTGCCACCCGCACGCCAGCTGCAACTGCTACCCGTACTCCAATTGCCACGGCTACCGTCGTTCCAACCAATCCACCGGTCAGCAATGGCTTGATTGGCTGGGCCACGGTTGCTGGTTCGGGCTTGAGCACAACCACTGGTGGCGCTGGCGGCAGCACAGTTACCGCAGCCAACTTTACTGAATTACAAAACTACGCCAAATCATCATCACCCATGATTATCAAGTTCTCAGGCACAATGCAAGGCACACTGACGGTTGCCTCGAACAAAACGATCCTCGGTAGTAACGGAGCCTTGATCCAAGGTAATGTCAAAATCTCAGGCGCTCAAAATATTATTTTGCAAAATTTTGCAATCAACGGTAATAGCTGCTCAAGCTACGATAATTGCCGCGCTGGCAGCGATGCCTTGGGGATTAGCAATTCGCACCATATTTGGGCCGACCACCTGACGATTACCAATGGCCAAGATGGCAACTTTGATATCAACAATGGCTCGGATTTCATCACGGTTTCGTGGAGCAAATTCGGCTATACCACCAACAAAGAGCATCGTTTCTCAAACTTGATTGGTAGCTCAGACGATGCAGCCTCGACCGATAGCGGTAAATTGAACGTGACCTTCCATCATAACTGGTGGTTTGGCGGGGCAATGCAGCGTATGCCACGCACGCGCTTCGGCAAAATTCACGTATTCAATAATTTGTACACCACCACGGGCAACGATTATTGCGTTAGCTCAGGCTATCAATCCAAAGTGTTGCTCGAAAATAATGCCTTCATTGGGGTCAACACGCCGCACCGCTTGCACGATGGCGATCTCAAGGCTTTAGGCAACCTCTACCAAAACACCAGCGGCGACCAAATTAGCACTGGCGTTGCTTTCACTCCGCCCTACAGCTATAGCGCCGAAGCCGCTAGCTCGCTCAGCAGTTCAGTCCAGGCTGGCGCAGGGGCGAAGTAATACGAGGGGATCAGGGGCTAGGATTCAGGGATCAGGGGTTAGAACATAGAACATAGAGCAGAGAACATAGCATTAGCCTTCATGTTCTTAGTGGTTTCAATCGTTCTAGCCCTAACACCTGATCCCTGAATCCTCAAGAGTAGTTTCAATTGACCTGACCCCTAGCCCCTGATCCCTGACCCCTCAACAAAGGAGTACCCAAACCATGAACTATCGCTGGCGAATATGCCTGCTATTAATTGCAATAATACTGAGTAGTTTGAGTTATACCAACGCCAATGCCCAAACTGGCCTCAGCTGCCAAGTGAATTATGCAATCACCAACCAATGGGGCGGCGGTTTTCAAGCCGATGTGGTGGTGCGCAACACCGGAACCAGCGTGATCAACGGCTGGACAGTTGCTTGGAGTGCCGCCAGCGGCCAGCAAATTGGCCAAATGTGGAATGCAACCTTTACTCAAAGTGGCACGCAAGTTAGTGCCAAAAATGTTGATTGGAATGCCAATATCGCCGCTGGTGGCAGCCAAAGCTTTGGCTTTACCGCTACCACGACTGGTAGTTTGGCCGTGCCCAGCAGTTTTACGGTCAATGGCGTAACTTGTGGCGGCAGCGTCAGTCCTACGGCAACCACTCCAGCGGCAACAGCCACCCGCACGCCAACCAGTGTGCCAACCGCAACCCGTATTGCGACTAGCATACCAACCGCAATCAATGCGGCAACCAGTGTGCCGACGGCAACGCGCACACCAACCAGCGTGCCCACGGCCACCCCAAGCACAACCACAGGCCGCCAAATGGAAAAACTCAATCGCGGGATTATCAGCGTGCGCCAAGGCAGCAATAATTTTGTGAGCTGGCGGATGTTTGGCACTGATCCTAGCTCGATTGGCTTTAACGTCTATCGTGGTACCACCAAAATTAATTCTAGCCCAATTACCAATGCTACCAGCTATTTGGATAGCGGCGCGGCGGCCAATAGCGTTTACACCGTGCGACCTGTGATCGATGGGGTTGAACAAACTGCCTCAGAAAACTCGCTCAATTTCGCCAATGGCTATCTTGATGTGGCCTTGCAAATTCCGACTGGTGGCACAACCCCCGATGGTGTGGCCTACACCTACACCGCCAATGATGCCAGCGTCGGCGACCTCGATGGCGATGGGCAATATGAAATTGTGCTGAAATGGGACCCAACCAATTCCAAAGATAATTCGCAATCTGGCTATACTGGCAATGTCTATCTTGATGGCTACAAATTGAACGGAACCCGTTTATGGCGGATTGATTTGGGCCGTAATATTCGGGCTGGAGCGCATTACACCCAATTTATGGTCTACGATTTGGATGGCGATGGGAAGGCCGAAGTTGCCGCCAAAACTGCCGATGGCACGCGTGATAATGCTGGCACCGTGATTGGCAACGCCAGCGCTGATTATCGCAACTCCAGCGGCTACATTCTTGCTGGCCCCGAATATTTGACCGTGTTCAATGGCCAAACTGGAGTGATTCGCTCGACCGTCAATTATGATCCTGCGCGGGGCACGGTTTCGTCGTGGGGCGATAGCTATGGCAACCGCGTTGATCGCTTTTTGGGTGGAATTGCCTACCTCGATGGTCAACGCCCGAGCCTGATTATGAGCCGCGGCTACTACACCCGCAGCGTAATCGCCGCTTGGGATTTTCGCAATGGCAGCCTGACCAAGCGCTGGACGTTTGATAGCAATGTGGCGGGCAGCCAATATGCTGGGCAAGGCAACCATAGCCTTTCGATCGCCGATGTTGATCAAGATGGCAAAGATGAGATTATCTTTGGAGCCATGACGATTAATGATAATGGTCAGCCGCTGTGGAACACCCGCAATGGTCACGGCGATGCCATGCACGTCGGCGATCTTGATCCAAGTCGGGCTGGCTTAGAAGTCTTCAAAGTCAGCGAAGATTCATCAAAGCCTAGTTCGTGGTTTGCTGATGCCCGCACAGGCCAAATTTTGTGGCAAACAGCGGCGGGCGGCGATAATGGGCGCGGCGTTTCGGGCGATATTTGGTCGGGCAGCCCAGGCGCTGAATCGTGGTCATCGATGGATAGCAATTTGCGTAGCGTTAGCGGGGCAACCCTTGGCCGCAAACCATCAGCCACCAACTTCTTGATTTGGTGGGATGGTGACCCAGTGCGCGAATTGCTCGATGCCACCCGCATCGACAAATATGGCACATCGGGCGATACACGCTTGTTGACTGGCAGTAACGTTAGCTCTAACAACAGCACCAAATCGACCCCAGCGCTCAGCGGCGATATTTTGGGCGATTGGCGCGAAGAGGTGATTTGGCGCACCAGCGATAACACCGCACTGCGGATTTATTCGACTAGCACCAGTACCAACCGCCGCATCTTCACCTTGATGCACGATGCTCAATATCGGGTGGCAATTGCTTGGCAAAACACCGCCTACAATCAACCACCGCATCCCAGCTTTTTCTTGGGCGATGGCATGAGCAACCCACCGCAACCGAATATCTACTTACGCTAAATTGATCTAGCCCAAATTTAAGTATCAAAGGCCGAGGAATTTCCTCGGCCTTTTTATCAACTTGACAGAGTTTATGCTTAACGGCACAATTGCAAGCGCTTACAGAATATCCGTTAACGATACCGGAAACGTTACCGAAAGTAAAAATCAGTAATTTCAACCAAATATTCCTAGCCCCAAATCCAAAAAACCGATCCTGCATGCGTGGCAACTGCCATTTCTGGGCTGTCGAATGGCAATTGCCGACTTGACTATGACAGTCATTCGGCTCAATGAGGACAAACGAATATGCAGTATGAGCAACAAATTGAAGCATTGTTGGCCCAAATGACTCTTGCCGAGAAGATTGGCCAAATGCGCCAGCTTCATGGCACTGGCGAACATCAGCAACAACTGGTGCGCGAAGGCAACTTGGGGTCGGTTTTGAATGTGATTGATGCTGATGCCCACGAAATTCAGCGCATTGCCGTTGAAGAATCACGCTTGGGCATTCCGCTGTTAATTGGCCGCGATGTGATCCACGGTTTTCGCACAATCTTCCCAATTCCACTTGGCCAGGCTGCTTCGTTTAATCCTCAGCTTGTGCGCGAAGCCGCGCGGATTGCCGCCCGCGAAGCCTCGGCCTCAGGGATCAACTGGACATTCGCCCCGATGATCGATATTTCACGCGACCCACGTTGGGGCCGCATCGCCGAAAGCTGTGGCGAAGATGCCTATCTTTCAAGTTTGATGGGTGTAGCGATGGTCGAGGGCTTTCAAGGCGACGATTTGACCGCCCCCGATGCGATTGCTGCTTGTGCCAAACATTATGTGGGCTATGGCGCAAGCGAAAATGGCCGCGATTACAACACTGCTTGGATTCCCGAAGTGCTCTTGCGTGATGTGTATTTAGCGCCATTCAAAGCTGCTGCCGATGCTGGGGTGGCCACCATGATGAGCGCCTTCCACGATTTAAATGGCGTGCCAACTTCGGGCAACGAATTTACGCTGCGCCAAATCTTAAAAGGCGAGTGGAACTACGATGGCATGGTGGTCAGCGATTGGGCCTCGGTTGCCGAAATGATCGCCCATGGCTATGCCGCTGATTTGCGCGATGCGGCCTTGAAAGGCGTAACGGCTGGGGTCGATATGGAAATGGCCAGCACCAGCTATGCCGAATATCTAGCTGAATTGATCGAAAGTGGCGCACTCAGCCTCGATTTAATTGATGATGCTGTGCGGCGGATATTGCGCATCAAGTTCCGTTTGGGCTTATTCAACCAACCCTATGCCAACGCAGCGGCAGCTGAATCGTTAGTTGCGCCTGATCATTTGGCCTTGGCTCGCCAAATTGCCAAAGAAAGTTGTGTGTTGTTGAGCAATCAGCAAACTTTGCCGCTCAACCGACAACAAACGCGGGTGGCAATTGTTGGGCCGCTCGCTAATCATGCCGCCGATCAACTGGGCTGTTGGGTGTTCGATGGCAAGCCCGAAGATAGCCAAACCCCGTTGCAAGCGATTCGCGCATTGCTTGGCGCTGAGCAGGTGCAATTTGCCCAAGGTTTGCCCGAAGCCCGCAGCTTAGATCAAAGTTTGTTTGACGAGGCAGTCGCGGCGGCTCAATCTGCTGATGTAGTTATCGCCTTCCTCGGTGAAGATGCTGGCTTGAGTGGCGAAGCCCATAGCCGCGCCTTCATCGATTTACCTGGCGCACAACTGGCCTTGGTCGATGCCTTGGTGGCAACCGGCAAGCCAGTGGTTGCGGTCGTGATGGCTGGGCGCTCGTTGGTGTTGGGCGAATTGCAAGCTAAAGTGCAAGCAATTTTATATGCTTGGCATCCAGGTACGATGGCTGGCCCTGCAATCGCCGATTTGCTGTTTGGCTTGGATAACCCTTCAGGCCGCTTGCCGATTAGCTTCCCGCGCACGGTTGGTCAAGTGCCAATCTACTACAGCCGCAAAAACACTGGCCGCCCGCCAAGCGAAGATGCCCCAAGCATTCCCACGGGTACGCCGCTTGATCCCAGTGGCTTTACCTCAAGCTATCTCGATGTTGATCATCGGCCCTTGTTTGCTTTTGGTTATGGCTTGAGCTACAGCACATTTAGCTATAGCAATTTAGGTTTATCGAGCCAAAAACTCACTATCGGCGATACGCTCAGCATCACCGCCACAATTACCAACACAGGTAAGTATGCTGGCACAGAAGTTGTGCAATTGTATATTCGCGATTTGGTTGGCTGTATGACTCGGCCAATCAAAGAACTCAAAGGCTTCCAACGGATTCATTTGGAGCCAGGCCAGAGCCAAACGGTAACATTTGAACTGAGCAGCGCTGACTTGAGTTTCCATAACAATGCCATGCAACGGATCGTCGAGCCAGGCGAATTTAATCTTTGGGTTGCGCCAAGCAGCCTTGGTGGTTTGCAGGCAAGCTTTGAATTAGTAGCCGAGAGCAAAGAACATAGAGCATAGAATATAAAACCAGTTCTGGTTCACGAAGAGAGAATAGGCTATAGGCTATAGGCTATAGGCTATTGGTTTTCAACAAATGTTCCGCCAGCCAATAGCCTTCAGCCTCAAGCCATAATACCTCTGCGCTTCTGGATCAAAACTTGATGATTGTCTTTGTAAGCTTTCTGTAAGATTTGATACAAATAAATCTATCTATACTAGATGGGCAAGAATCGATCTTTTGGAGGATAGTATGCGCCATCTACGTTGGGTCACGCTCTGTATGCTTGGTATGATTTTGCTGTCGGCCTGTGGGAGTGCAGCCAATCCTACTACCCCATCATCACCTGTGGTTGCGGCTACTGCTACCACCGCCGCAATTGCGGCCACCAGTGTCACCGATTCAGGCAATGGCAACCAGTCACCAACGGTAATTCCAGCAACAGTTAATGACCCTGAACCAACGGTTGTACCAACAGTCGCGAATCTTGCAGCTTGGCAAAGATTGCCATTAATTAATGCGCGAACTGGTGAATCGTTTACCCTCGCAGATTTTTATGGCAAGACCATCTACGTTGAGCCAATGGCAACGTGGTGCAGCAATTGTCGTAAACAACTTACGATTGTGGCTGAAACTCAGGCCCAACTGACTAATCCCGATGTTGTATTTATTGGGCTAAGTGTTGAAACCGATCTTGCGGCAAATGATCTTGCAGCCTATGCTGATGAAGCTGGGTTTGATTGGCTTTTTGCCGTGAGCACTCCCGAGCTGTTGCGCGAATTAACCGCAGTCTTTGGTCGAACCATCACCAATCCTCCAGCAACGCCACATTTTATTATTCGCCCTGATGGAACGACGACTGAACTCAGCACTGGAATCGAACCAAGCGATGTGTTACTCAGTGCGCTTCAAGCAGCAGGAGCAACCGCACCATGAGCCAATATTTTGAGGCCTTTGTATTGGGCAATGGGGCGATTCTCGGCAATGTTTGTATGTTACCGCTCTACCCTGGAATGTTGGCCTATTTGGCAGGAACGCAGAAACAGGCGCGACCTGCTTGGTTTATGGCAGGATTAGGAATCTTAGTGCTGAGTGGCATTTTAACCCTGATGTTGGTGGTTGGCTTGATCGCATTTTTATTACAGCAATCGCTCAGCACGTTCTTGCCTGTGCTCTTACCAATTCTCTATACAATCGTGATTATCCTTGGTATCTTGATGCTGCTTGATCGCAACCCCTTTACCCGAATGAGCCAACTCCAAATGCCAATTATGCGCCATCCAGCGGCAGGTGCATTTATCTATGGGCTTGGCTTAGGCCCAATGACCTTGCCTTGTACTGGACCCTTAGTGATTAGTGCTTTTCTGTTGGGTGTTGGCGACCCAGTGGCATTGGCTGACGGAATCCTCTACTTTTTATGGTTTGGTATGGGTTTTGGCTGGCCGCTGGTGGTGTTGCCACTTTTTGCCCAACCTATTCAACGGGCGTTTACCAAGTGGACAACTCGTTCGCATAGTTGGCTCAATCGCTTCTCTGGAATCTTGCTACTAGCAATTGGGCTATTTGGGATTGTGGTAGAAGTGCTGCCAAATCTGTAGCCGCATCAGCATAGAACATAGAATCAGTTTCGATCCACGAAGAGAGAATAGGCTATCGGCTATCGGCTATTGGAAGATTTATTGAAAACCAATAGCTGATAGCCAGATTAAAATCCCGATCCCCAGTCCCCAACAGCCGATCCCCAATTTGTTACAATACCCGTTGTCCAGTGCCAAATTTCGACTACAAGGAACTAAATTATGTCGCTTGCCTTGAATGTGCTCAACCAAAGCCAGCCAAGTTGTGCTGGTTGTGGTGGTTTATGTTGCCGCTCGTTTGTCTTGCCAATTGATACCCCCGAAACCCGTGAGGATTTTGATGTGTTGCGCTGGTTGGTGCTACATCGTGGGGTCAAATGCTTAGTCAAGCAATCAATCTGGGAATTGGAAATTGCCCTGCCATGTGAACATTTGCAGGAAGATAGCCGCTGTGGGATTTATATGCAGCGCCCGAATGTTTGTGTTGAGTATGAAGTCGCAACCTGTGAGCGCCATCAGCCACCGCATTTCGAGGCCGTAATCGATAACGAACATGCTTTGCGGGCTTGGGTTTTCTCGCGCTACGGCATGTATCCCGATGACCCTGATTTTCCCTATGGCGAGCAAACGATTCGGGTTGGTTTGTTTTAAGCGCGATCATCGGTATCATGTGCCCAGCGAACGTCTAGTGATAAGGAACGATCAATGTCGATCATTCAGAGTACGCTCGATATCCATAGCCCTGAATTTCGCCAAAATGTTGATTTTCATCGCCAATTAGCTGCCGAACTGCGCCAACAGACCCAACAAATTGCCCAAGGTGGTAGCGTTGAAGCACGTGCCCGCCACGAACGCCGTGGCAAATTACTGGTGCGCGATCGGATCGAGCGTTTGCTTGATCCTGGCAGTGCTTGGCTCGAAATTGGCACATTAGCCGCATGGCAAGTCTATGAAGATGATGTGCCAGCAGCAGGTGTAATCACCGGAATTGGGCGGGTGTCGGGAGTTGAAGTGCTGATCGTTGCCAACGATGCCACGGTCAAGGGCGGCACGTACTATCCATTAACTGTCAAAAAACATTTGCGTGCTCAAGAAATCGCCTTGCAAAACCATTTACCTTGTATTTACTTGGTCGATAGCGGTGGCGCATTCTTGCCTTTGCAGGCCGAGGTTTTCCCCGATCGCGAACATTTTGGGCGAATTTTCTACAATCAAGCCCAAATGTCGGCTTTGGGCATTCCGCAAATCGCCGTGGTGATGGGCAGTTGTACCGCTGGTGGAGCCTATGTGCCCGCCATGAGCGACGAAGTGGTGATTGTGCGTGAACAAGGCACGATCTTTTTGGGTGGCCCGCCTTTGGTCAAAGCCGCCACTGGCGAGATTGTGAGCGCCGAGGATTTAGGCGGCGCTGATGTGCACACCCGCTTATCTGGTGTCGCCGACCATTTTGCCGATAACGATGAGCATGCGTTGGCAATCACGCGCTCGATTGTAGCCAATTTGCAGCGGCGCAAAGCCAACCCATGGCCGTTGCGCACGCCCGAAGCGCCACGCTACGATCCTCAAGAATTGTATGGCATTATTCCCGCCGATACGCGCAAGCAATTCGATGTACGCGAAATTATCGCCCGCATCGTCGATGGCTCACGGTTGGATGAATTCAAGGCCCGCTATGGCACAACCTTGGTGACGGGCTTTTCCCACATTTATGGCCATCCAGTGGGCATTTTGGCCAACAACGGCATTTTATTTTCCGAGAGTGCCCTCAAGGCGGCGCACTTTATTGAGCTTTGTAACGAACGCGCCATTCCACTGCTATTTTTGCAAAATATTACGGGCTTTATGGTTGGCCGCGAATACGAGCAACGCGGAATTGCCAAAGACGGAGCCAAAATGGTGATGGCGGTTTCCAATGCGCGTGTGCCAAAATTTACTGTGGTGATTGGCGGCTCGTTTGGCGCTGGCAATTACGGTATGTGTGGTCGAGCCTATAGCCCGCGCCAACTCTGGATGTGGCCTAACAGCCGAATCTCGGTGATGGGCGGTTCGCAAGCGGCCAATGTGCTGCTGACCGTGCGCCGCGATGGTCTGCAAGCCAAAGGCCAAGACATGAATTTGGCCGAGCAACAAGCCTTTATGCAGCCAATTCTCGATAAATACGAGGCTGAGGGCAACCCCTATTATTCCAGTGCTCGCCTGTGGGATGATGGGATTCTTGATCCGCTTGATACACGCATGGCCTTGGCACTGGGTTTATCGGCAGCCGCCAACGCGCCATTAGCTGATGTTAAATATGGTGTGTTTCGCATGTAATGCGCCGAGCTGCCCCCTTGATTCATGGATCGAGGGGGCAATTTGATCCACGAAGGACACGAAGCGCACGAAGGGTTGAAACCACGAAGATTTATTTTAGCCACGAATTCCACGAATTACACCAATAATCGTTATTTTAGCCACAGATTGGCACAGATTGCGCAGATTATGTTCCTGATAGCCAATAGCCGCATGATCTCTGCACCGCTGCGTTAAACAATTAATCCACGAAGAACATGAAGCGCACGAAGGGTTGAAACCACGAAGAACGCGAAGATCGCGAAGAATTATTTTTTAGCCACGAATTGCCCCAATAATATTCCGATAGCCCTCAGCCCATCGCCCCATCGTTCATACCGATTTTGCCTTCTGCTTTCTGATTCCCCTTATGTTCTATGTTCTATGCTCTATGCTCTTTTACGGTACACTAAGCAGCAATTAAATGAAGGAATAAAACCAATGCAGATAGAAATTCTCTACCGTGACGAGCAAATCGTGGTGATCAATAAACCAACGGGGGTGGCGACCCACGCGCCCCAAGGCGATTTAGCATTAACCGATGTTGAACGGGCCTTGCGTGCCCAATTGCAACTTGAATATTTGGCGATTCATCAGCGACTTGATCGCGATACCTCGGGCGTGATGCTGTTTGCGCTTGACCCCGCCGCCAATGCCAATTTAGCCACGGCCTTTGCTGAACATACGATTGAAAAAACCTACCAAGCCTTGGTGTATGGCATGCCCAGCCAAAGCCAAGGGGTCATCGATGCTGCACTTGCGCCTGCTGGCGATGGCATGATTCAGGTTGCTCCAGCCCATGATCGGCGTGCTCAATCGGCAATTACGCATTATCAGGTCTTGGCCAGCAGCCCTGATCAGCGATTTAGCTTGTTGGAATTACAGCCGAAAACTGGCCGAACCCACCAATTGCGGGTGCATTGCGAATTTTTGGGCCATCCAATTGTTGGCGATCCTCTGTATGATGTGGCACGAGCTGCGCCACGACTGATGCTGCATGCCAGTGAATTGCGCTTCACCCACCCGCTTACCCAACAGCCATTGCATATTCAAGCGCCAACTCCGGCCTTATTCACGCGGGTAGCGCAAGGCCTGCCCGAATTACAACAAAGCACCGAGCTAGCTGCGCTGAATGGCTTAATTGAGTTGGCGGCTGAGCGTCGCGCAGTGCTGGCAGCCGATCCTGCTACGACGATGTTTCGGGTGTTTCATGGCCCAAGCGATGGCCTGACCCATCCTTGGCTCCAGCATTGGACGGTCGATAAACTTGATCAGGTATTAATTGCCTCATGCTATGACGAACATGTGCGCCAAGTGCCAGCTAGCTTAATCAACGCGTTGGTTGCGCGATGGCAACCACAAGCAATGTATGCCAAATATCGCCCGCGCGCTGCTGCCAAAGTTGACGAGGCCGCGATGGCTGAGTTGGCTCCCGCTAGGCCAGTTTGGGGTGAGCCAGTCGAGCAAGTGATGGTGCAAGAAGCTGGGTTGAGCTATGAATTACGGCCTAACGATGGCCTGAGCATTGGTTTGTATGCCGATATGCGTGAAACTCGCCAACGGGTGCGCAATTTGCTTGCCAAGCGCCAATTGCGCGTGCTCAACACGTTTGCCTATACCTGTGGCTTTGGGGTGGCAGCCTTTGCCGATGCCCCCGAGGCAATCGTGACTAACCTTGATCTTTCGCGGCGCTCGCTGGATTGGGGCAAAATCAATTATGGCCTGAATCAGTTGGCGGTTGAAGATCGTCAGTTTGTGTTTGGCGATGTTTTCGATTGGCTCAGCCGTTGGGTGCGCCAAGGCCGCCAATTCGACGTGGTGATTCTTGATCCACCGTCGTTTGCTCGCAATCGGGGCAAGCGCTGGCGAGCCGAAGAAGATTATGCCGATTTGGTAGCCTTGGCGGTGCAGTTGTTGCCAGCCGATGGCCATTTGATCGCTTGCTGTAACCATGTTGGGCTTTCGCGGCGGCAATTTCGCGGTCAAGTTGAACGCGGTATGCAGCAAGGGCGTTGGCATGGCATAATTGAAGCCAATTATCCAGCCTCGCCCTTGGATTACCCCGCTGCCTATGGCGAAAGCCACTTGAAAATTATTTTAGCAACTGGTCAAACCAACGATTAATCCTGCTTTAAACTTCTGATGTATAGTAGAGAGCGGAGTATTTTGCTGTTTAAGGTCGGAGCGCAATGGAACGTCAACAAGTGCAAGTTCGTTTGGCCAGCAGCGCCGATTATCCGGCGGTGATTGCGGTAACCTATGCGGCCTATGCCCCGCAACGCGCCAAAAGCGAGCTGTATGCCTATGTCTATAACGAAACTGTCGAGAGCCTGAGTGCCTCGCAGGCCAAACATCCTAATTGGCAAATTTTGGTGGTCGAAGAGGCAAGCCAGATTGTAGCAGCAGTGCGGGTTGGCACATTCAGCCCAACCGACACCGATTTGCACCTCTGGCGTTTGAGCGTCGATCCTGCCGCTCAAGGCCGTGGCTATGGCAAGCTTTTGGTGCAAACAGTCGAACAATGGGCCAGCGCCCAAGGCTATCAAAGCATTTCGTTGGGTGCGCTGGAAGTTTCGCCCGAAAATCAGGCGATGTATGAGCGTTGGGGCTATCGCTATCACGAACGTCGCGAAATGACCAGTGCTCCTGGCAATTTTTACGCCATCCTGCATAAGCCAACTGAGCGTATGGCTAATCAAACCGTGGCGACCTACGAAACGATTGCCGATGATTATCAGCAACGGCGAGGAGCGATTAGTGCTTGGACTTTAGAATCACGCGATCGTTTTATGCACTACTTGGCCGCACCCGCTAAAATTCTTGAGGTTGGTTGTGGGCCTGGCCGCGATGCCCTGATGCTGCGTGAAGCTGGCTACCAAGTAGTTGGGCTTGACCCAACGTGGGCCATGTTGCAATTTGCCAAACAGGCTGAAGTTGCTTTGGTTGCTGGCGATGCGCGGAGTTTGCCGATTGCAGCGGCCAGCGTGCAAGGCGTTTGGGCGCAAGCCTCGTTATTGCATCTACCACATTTGGAATTTTCGCTAGCCTTGAGCGAAATTGCTCGGGTATTGCAGTCACAAGGGGTTTGTTATCTCAGCCTAAAAATTGGCGAAGGCGAACAGATGCAGGCCGATGGACGCTTCTTTGCCTATCATCAACCTGAGTTGGTAGCTAAGGCCTTGGCGGGGGTTGGCTTGCGGGTGCTGGAACAATGGAATATTGATGATAGTCGGCCAAATTGCCCGCCATGGGTTAAAACGATTGCTCGAAAGGATCCTGCATGAGCGAACCAAAAATTCCTTTCTACGCCAAAATGTGGTTTGCCTGGGGCCAAAGTTGCACCTATTGGGGCAACCGCACGCTTTCCAAGCAAATGTATCGCTGGGCTTTTAATGCCTATACCCGTGCCCAAACCTATGCCCCGTGGTGGGGCATGCCGGTCTTGCGGCGGGCGGTGATTCGTGGGCGTGAGCTTGACGATTATGCTGGAGCCGTGCGCGATTTTGGCGATTTGATTAAGCTTGAGCCTGAATGGGCCGAGCCATATTTGCAACGTGGCATTTTGCATAGCTTTCATGGCTTGCATGCCGCAGCGCGGGCAATCGCCGATTTTGACCAATTTTTGAAGTTGGCTCCAGCGACCCATAGTTGGCGCACCGATGCTGAGCGCTTGACCGAGCGTTTACGCGAAGAATTACAAGAACGAGGCTGGAGCGAACAAACCGACTAGCTCCAGCCTCGTTTGAGGGTTTAACTCTGGGGAATGTTGGTTTTGAGCCAAGCCGCTAGGTCGCTGTAATCGCGATAGTGCTGGGCTTGCCAACCATGGCTTTGGGCGGCAACAACATTGGCTTGAACATCATCCCAAAAGGCGATGCTGGCGGGTGCTAGCCCAAGTTGCTGGGTAACCCGCTCGAAATAGGCGGGCATTGGTTTGCGTGTACCAATGCTCGATGAGGCCAACATGCCATCGCACCAGCGCCACATCCCCAAATCGTGCCAAAGGTAGTTGCTACGATGGCGCTCTTGGTTGGTCGCAAGATAGCACTTCATTCCCCGCTCACGCAGCAGCTGCATCGCATTCAACACGCGGGCATCAACCAAGCTTTCTTCGTGAAACCAACGCTCCAAGAAGCTATCAAGGTCGCTGGGCCAAGCCCATTGCTCAAGGTAAGCTGGCAAAACCTCACGCAGATCGGCCTTGCCATCGATGCAATCCAAAAATACCCCTTGGAAAAATGGCTGGGTATGCTTGAAACTGAGGTTATGTTCGCGCTCCAAATAAGCGGCAAAGCGAAACATCGGCACGCACAGCACCCCATCAACGTCGAACAACACCGCTTGGAGCCTGCTCATGCTTGTGGCTCTGCCGCCAAGGTGCGCTGAATTTGGTCGATATGGCCGAGGCCATGGTTGGCGTAGGTTTCGACCAAACTGATTAAGCTGACTGGGCCATTTTCGGGATGAAAACCAGTACGCTGCCAAGCATCTTCAGGCAATTCGCGCCAAAATTGCACCCAGCGGGCATGCAACGAACGCAACAATTGCAATGAAATTTCGACATCGGCCTGTTGTGCATCGCCAAACGCCGCCCACAAATCTTGATCATAGGGCTTGAGCGTAGGATTTTCCTCGCTGGCGATCAATTTGCAACGAATATACGAATTCATATGCGAATCGGCCAGATGATGAATATTTTGGGCGACGCTCCACTCGTTAGCTAAAAATTGTGTGGTCAGTTGGCTTGGGCTGAGTGGTCGCACCAACTCAGTCAGTTGGGCAGGCAATTGTTCAATTTGGGCAATCCATTGGTCGCGCTGCTCAATCATGCCAGTTCTCCTACCAGTTTGGGGCTAACAACGCCTAAAGTTTGGAGCACTTGGGTATAAACGCCAACGATCACATCGTCACCAGCATCGCGGGCAATATATTCAAAGCCAGGCGAGGCATTAGCTTCAATCAGCCACCATTCACCATTGCGATCTTGGGCAATATCCAAGCCTGTCCAGCGCAAAGGCAAGGCTTCAAATAGCGAGGCCGCAAAATTGCTAATCGTGGTATGTAAGGCTTGATCGTCAATCACCACTGCTCGGCCACCATTCCAGTGCAATGGGCTAAGATTGCCTTCAAACATGGCTTGATCGATATTTTTTTCGTAGAGCAAAATCAACTGACCATCCAAAAAGACGGCGCGATATTCGTGAGCAATCTCAATTGTGCTTTGCGCCAGCGCGATATAATCAAAATCTTTGCTTGCGCCATCGAAAATTTTGGTTAAGGCGCGAATGATGCCCTCGCGGTCGTGGCAGCGAAACACATTCAAGCCGCCCGAGCCACGATTGCGTTTGATCATTACGGGCAAGGCGAATTTGGCCAGCACATCGTCGGCAATCGCTTCGAGGCTATCGAAGGCCCGATATTTGGCAAAACGATCCGGCCCGAGCGGGTGGAAGTACGATTCAGTTTGCGGTTGCTTAATCCAATTGTGGGTTAGGGTGAAAAAATAATCTTTATCGCGGCAGATTTCGCTCATTGTGTTGTCGTTGAGCGGTGCTTTCCAATTGACAAACAGCCAATTACGGGTAGGACCAACGATGCGCAGAATGTTTTCCGTCGAGTGTAAATGTTCATACGTCAAACCGAGCCGTTCACAAGCCAGCGACAGCAAACGAATATTCGGATTCATGGATCGTCCTTAAAAAACTTAGGCGGGAAGCTCTGGTGGTTGGATGTAGCATACCGCACTCTGCGTTAGTTGCAAGTGGCATTTTGCTATAGTGTAGTACGAAATTGGCGAACCCTAACAATTATATATAGCTAAAATGCTTTGTATTTAATCATAATTGACTGAAACAACGGAGGTTTGTGCTGAATATCCATATAGCTAGCAAGCATTTTCAAGTGAGTATGATCCGATTCAATGCGCTAGCAAGGGATTTAGACCCGAATTAATGAAATTTTTAAATAATCAATTTCGTGCTTGTCAATGTTGGCGAATAATGTGATAATGGGGCATCAATCTAGCCTGCAATTTTCGGCACTTGATACTCGAAGCGGATACTCCGTAGTTGACGTTGTAGGATTACAGCAATGAAATCATTTGAACATACCCAACTGGGTGAGTATACATTGCAAGAAGAGATTGGCCGTGGCGGGATGGCGCAAGTCTATCGAGCGCAGCATCAAGCCTATGGTCTGGTTGCATTCAAAGTATTACCACCCTATTTTGCCCACGATAACGATACGCTTCAGCGCTTTATGCGTGAGGCGCGGGCCAATCGCACTTTGCACCACCCACATATTGTGCAATTGTATGAAGCCAGCGACATTGCCCAAGCCCAAAACCCCTACCAGCCGATTCACTATATCGCTATGGAATATATCGCTGGGGGTACGCTGACTGATCGCTTGCGTCAACAGCCGCAACAGCCATTAAACACGACGCTTGAAATGGGTGAGCAAATTGGCTCGGCCTTGGATTATGCCCATGGCAAGGGTTTTATTCACCGCGATATCAAGCCGAGTAATATTTTGTTTCGTAGCAACGGCCATGCTGTGCTCGCCGACTTTGGGATTGCTCTCGCCAACAATGAGGCCCGTATGACCAAGGCTGGCGGTTTTGCTGGCACGGTCGCCTATACTGCGCCTGAAATTTTCGAGGGCGAAACCGCCGATGTGCGCTCGGATATTTATGCCTTGGGCTTGATTCTGTATGAATCGTTGGCTGGGCATAACCCCTATGCCAACATCAGCACTAATGCCCAAATTGCCATGAGCAAAATTTTAACGACGCCGCTGCCACCATTGCAAGATGTTGCGCCGCATGTGCCCCCGTTAACGGCTGAAATTTTGGCTCAAGCAACCGCCAAAGATCCAATTCGACGCTTTGCCACGATGTCGGATTTTGTCGAGGCCTTGAAACAAGCTAAATTTAATCGGGTCAGCGATCGACCTGCGCAACAATTGAATGCCAGTGGTCGCCCGATGATTCCAATTGCTGGTCGGCCTGGAGCGCCAAATCGCCCACCACCACGCAATCAGCCAAGTGGCGATAACCCAACTCAAGCCTTTGTAGCTGGGGTTGCTGCCTCATCTGCGGCAGCTGCGGCCATGCCTGAGGCTAACGAAGGCACGATGATCTACACGCCGCCGACACCAAATCCGGTGGTCAATCAACAGGCTGCGCCACCACCAAACGAGCCAACCCAAATCTACACGCCACCAACCCCGAATCCAGTGGTGCAACAACCTGCGCCAGCGGCCAAGCCGCCAGTTGATGCAACTCAAATCTACACGCCACCAACGCCGAATCCGGTGGTGCAACAACCTGCACCAGTGGCTAAACCGCCAGTTGATGCAACCCAGATTTATACGCCACCAGCGGCCAACCCACCGTTGCGTCAAGCGCCGATTACCCAGCCAAATCAACCCTTGCCGAGTGTGCAGTCCCAGCCCAACCAATCGTTGCCAGCTGCGCCGACGATGCCGCTGGATAACCAAAGCACCATGATGTACACGCCAAATGCAAGCGTGCCCAATCAGCCAATTCCAAGCCGTACCAACCAACCAGTTGATAACGAAAGCACCGTGATGTATCCGGCCTATCCGCCGAATCAGCCACAAGCTTATCCACCGCCAGCAACTGGTAACCAAACCTATATGCCGCCTACGGGTAATCAGGCCTATCCACCAGCAACTGGCAATCAAACCTATCAACCTATGGCTGGGGCTTCGCAGCCAAACCAGCAACTGCCAAAAAAGGGGCCAGCGCGGCCAATTAATGCCCAACGGATTGACCTTGCGCGACCTGCGGCTCCTGTTCAAGCAGCTCAGGCAGCGGAAACTGAATATGCGCCAGCGCCACCGCCCTATGCTATGCCACCAAAAGCATCGCCAGTCGCGAGAGCCAAGGATTTCTTCCGTTCGCCAAAGGTTCTCGTGGCCTTAGGTAGTGCACTTTTAGCCTTGATTGTGATTGCATTTTTGAGCTTTGGCCAAGGCGAGGACGATCCAAATATTGCTAGTGGTGCTACGGCTACCTCAGTAGTTGCAGTTGGTGAGAGTACTCCAACGGTTGCGGCAACCAATGCGGCCACCCCAACTGTGGCCGAAACCGCCGATCCCCAAGAGGCCAAACGCTTAGAGTATATTGTTGGGCAAGAGGCCTATGCCAAACAAGATTGGCCTAATGCAGCGGCGGCCTTCGATAAAGTGCTCGCCATCGATCCAGCCTATCTTGATTTGAGCAACATTGGCTCGGCAACTTACTACAATTGGGCGGTCAGCGAGTTGACTGGCCCCGACAACGTTGCTGAAAGCTTGGAAATTCTCAACAAAACCTTTAGTTTCAAGCCCGACCATCAACCAGGTGGTAACTTAGCCAAAGTGCTGAATGTCTATCGCAATGGCCAAACTGCCGCCGAACAACAAGATTGGCAAGCAGCGATTAATGGCTATAAAGAAGCCCAAACCGCTGGTAGCGCTGAGTTTGGCGAGCTTATGGGTAAGCTACAAACCGTCAAGCAATTGTACGAGGCCTATCTTGGACGCGGGCGAGAGCTAGAAGAGGCTGGCGATACCGCTGAGGCCAATGCGATCTATCGCGAAGCTGCCGCCCTCAAGGATCTGGACAGCAGTTTAGACGTTGCTACTGCTAACACTCGGATTGCGGCAACCCAACCAACCGCCGTGCCAGCGACCCCAACTAAGCCAGCACCACCAACGACTGCTCCGGTAGCTCAACGCTTGTACTTCCAAAAATATGCCGAAAATGCGGTTGATCCAACCTGTTTTGCCGTGCATATTCGTGGGGTTAACACGGGCGGCTGGTTTGTGACCGTCGATGGGCTAGGCAATCGCGGCAATGTCGATGGCGCTGGTAATACCAATGTTTGTGGATTGTCCCCCAGCCAAGAAGTGACCTTCACGGTTTACAATGGCTCTGGGCAAGCCGTGCCAGGTGGCGGCGGCATCCCAACTCGTGGTGGCGATTTGATGACCGGCTATTGGCAATAACTAAATCTGTTGCAACGAGCCGCGATCGAAAAATCGCGGCTCGTTGCTATTTAACGAGCATTCAATTGCATTTGCGCCAAGCGTTGGACATAGCAATTGCCATCGTTGGTCAATTGTTCGAGCACGTCACTTGGGCAACTTGGGTTTTCGGCTAAAGCTGCTCGTCCTTGCCACCATGGCGAGTGAACGCCCTTCGTCAGATGCTCAATCGGTGTCGCGGGGTGACCTAACGCCAGCATATGTAGCCATGGATCGAGCGCATACAAGGCTTCGATTAATCCTCGTTGGCGGGCAAGATCAAGAATTTCAGCTGTGGCCTGCGGGTTTTGCCCAACCGTTTGGCGTATCAGCGAGGCCTGATCTTGCGCTAGCAGCTCTAGAATTTCGGGAGTTGCGGCTGGGTTGAGCGCTGCTGCTCGGCGAATTGGCACTGCCGACCACGTGTAATCACGCGCCAGCGTCAGCAGTAATTTTGGGCTAATGTTGGGATTCCGTGCTAGCGCCGCTCGCACATGCTGCGAATCATCAAGCTCCAATAGTTGATGGACTGTGCGTGGTGTTGCTGGATTTTGGGCCACCAGTAATCGAATGCTAAGATCGTCGTCTTCAGCCAAAATTGCTAAGCCTTTAATATCATTGGAATGCGCTACTTGAGCTCGTTCGGTTAGCGGCGCTTCGAGCAATCTTGGATATGTTGGGGTAAAGTCAAGCGTTTGTGGCTCAAGCACAGGCTGTGGCATAGCTGCCGCTCGATTAAAGCGCGCTTGCTGCTGCTCGGCTGTTGATTGGCGTAGCCAGCCTAACATTGGCTGATTGATCGCATTCAAGCCGATTAATTCTTGTAACAATGTGCTTGCTGTGGCATCGGGCAAGGCCACTTGTTGTTTGTAATGCTGATAGTCGGCGTACCAATTGGCATCAAACGTAGGATTCGAAGCAACATGCAGTTGCACGGTTTGCGCAATTTCAGGGCTAATGCTTTGAATCGACGCTAAAATAACTTGGGGAATTGCCGAACAGCTTAAAAACTGCAAACAGCGCAATGGCTCCATTCGCTTAAAAAACTCAGGATCATATTGGAGCCACGTGGGCAATGCCGGATTCGCCAAAACGCAGCGGGCAGATCGGCGGCAAATTCTAAAGCGAGCATGGGCGGAAGATTGGGGTTGGCAACTAGCGCTTCGAGCAGCGGCGAGGTTCGGCGTTCTAAGATAATTGCCAGTGGGCCTTGCGGTGCTTGGCTATTGAGGTAAGCAAAACTTGTGCTAGGCTGAGCTGAATCAGCGCCTTCTTGCAGTTTAAGCCACTCAGCAAGCGCCATTAATTGTTGTGGGTCGGTTTGAGGGTTGCGGGCAAGGCTGAGCATGGCGGCTTGCTCAACTTGGTTCAGATCGAGCATGATCATTCCTCTCACCCCAAAACTACTGATAGCGTGCTACAATCAGCGCTGCTTAATTACACTGGAGTATACCCCATGTTTAGCTCAAATCGTTTGACCCTGCGGTCAGTTGGTCAAGAAGATCTGCCGATTTTTCATCAATGGTGGGGTGACCCAGAAATTATGGCCCTGCAAACCGATGGCGATATTCGGTTACGCCATGAAACCACCAATGTGATGATGTTTGACCATTGGTTTCGTGATGGTGGCAGCGATGTGGGCTTTTCGATTGAACTCAGCGAGACTGGCCAGCTAATTGGCTTTACCAATGTTTGGGGGGCGCAATTAAAAAATCGCTCAGCCGAATTGGGGATTATGCTCGATAAAGATTTTTGGAACTGTGGCTATGGCACCGAAGCAATGCATGTAATTGTGCGTTATGTTTTTGCCGAGCTGAATTTTCACCGTTTGCAATTGACTGTGCGCGATTACAACCAACGGGCGCAGCGGGTCTATAGCAAAGTTGGCTTTCAAGTCACAGGGCGGTTGCGCCAGATCAATTTTCGCAATGGCCGCTGGCATGATGATCTGGTGATGGATTTGTTGCAGGATGAATATTTAGCTGCCCATGGAGCCTACCCGCCTAGCCCAACCATGCCCTAAATAGCTATAGACCGATCGTAACTTCATGGTATAGTGATAGACAATCGCGACATGAACCGCGCCCGATGCTTTCGGCGCGGTTTTGTATTAACCTAAATCAACATAGAGGTTGTTGTGCAAACGCTACTCTCGATTATTGAAATTTGTGCCACGATTGCCTTTGCCATTTCGGGCATTATTACTGCTCGCCGCCGTTCATTCGATTTAATTGGCGTATACACGGTGGCTTTTGTGACGACGTTTGGTGGGGGAACGGTGCGGGATATTTTGCTCGATCGCCGCCCGTTTTATTGGGTACAACAGCCGATTTATCCAATGTTGATGCTTGGTTTGGCAATTGGCTCGTTTTTTGTGGCTAAGGCTGATTGGGTCGCCTTGACCGAAAAGGCGATTATGATTCCTGATGCGTTTGGTTTGGGCTTGTTTACAGCGGTTGGGGTGGCCTATGGCTTGGAAGCTTCGATGCCGCTGTTTATTGCTGCTTTGATGGGCGTGATCACCGCTTCGGTTGGCGGGATGTTGCGCGATATTTTGTGCAATGAAATTCCGCTGGTGTTTCAGCGCAGCACCCAATTGTATGTTACTTGTGCCTTTGTTGGAGCCTGCGGCTATCTCTTATGTACCTATCTCGGCTTTGAGGCGCTGGCAGTCTTGGTTTGTACTGGAATTACGGCGGCGATGCGTTTGGGTGCAGTGCGCTACGATTGGACGCTACCGATCTAGCCGTTGCAAGGCTGCCTGCGCACTATTGTTGATCATTGTGCGATAAGGGCTTTCGGCCAAGGCAACTAAACTGGCTAAACACGCTTGATAGTGCTCCACGGCTTGGTCGATCTGGGCGGTTTGCTCATACGACCAAGCCACATTTAAATAGAGCGAAGGCAGAAATTCGCTAATTGCGCTTGATTCCACCAACTGTGCCTGTTCAAGGGCGATTTGATTCCATTCGAGCATCGTGGCAAGGGGTTGATGCCGTGCACAATAATGCGCCGCGATACAGCGATCTAACGCTGTTTGGGCGGCAGCCCAAGCTTGTTGATAGGCCGCTTGGGCTGGGCCAATCTGATCGTGCATTTCGGCTTGGGTTCCAGTGACGCACAATTGCACCACCGGATTGGTTTGATCAAGCAGTGGATTACTCATAGCGAAAATGCCTTGCTGCCAAGCGTCGCCAACGGCGCTGACGATGACGATAAAACACCTGAGCAAACAGCCAGATCAATGGAGTGAGCCAGCCCGCCTCAACCACCACATGATCTCGATAGCGCGTGCTTGTGCCTTCGACCGCGACCTCGATCGTGTGATCCCAGCGTTTGATGAGTGGGCTATGGCCATTATCGCGTAAAGTAAAGGGATGTTGCTGGGGGTGCGAGATCACAATTGCCTGCTTGCCAACCGGAATCACCCCAAACAAGCGCAATTCGACCCAATAGGTGCCATCGCGCCAAACATCAGGCAATTGGTTGGGTTGTTTGGGCACGAAGGTCACCAAAGGCTTGGCAACATATTCTAAGAGACGCGAAGTTGTTACATGCTCAATTGCGGTGCTGGCGGCACAATCCAAGCGGGTCGAGAGGTCAACAATCATAACAGCAGCCCTTTCTAGATCAGCCCCATTGCTGATATCGCTCTACCTTACAACCTTGACTGCTACTCGGCAAGCCCAAATTGCCAAAATCGGTTAAAAACGTTCACTCATTCTCCATAACTTTTTCATAGGCAATTGGTACAGTTAACCTAAGCAAGCCCAAAGCGCCGGTGGATGTTGCAAAAAACCTGATTTGGGCTTGCGCAACGATTGAACTCGCGTGAAAGAGTTGTGTATGTTGTATCCAGTGCTATTTAGCTGGCCATGGAGCCGTAATTTCGTCCAACAACTACGTCGGATCTACCATTTTTCCGAGCCTCAATAACATTCAAATTAAACCAAATGCGGAGAGCCAAAGCTCCCCGCTGCATAATAAGCTATCTGCAAGTTTACAATTTAAGCGCTTCGGCGACATCATTGACTAAAATCGTATATTCACCTGGCTTTAGCTCGCCCTCGATTTGAATAATGGTGCTAAATGGCGAGATCTGTTGGTTACACATGGCATCTTTAGGCCGAATTGTTGTGACTTCAATTTTGATTGTGTTGCCGTCGATCGATTGTTTGGCTTCATGGAAGGCGGTACAACCATCGTTGAGCATGCCGTTAATTTCAACCGATACTTGGGGCGGCATTGATTCTTTGACCGAAACCGCAACACTTTCGATCAGCATCGGATTAATCTCACTTTGCGCAAGATCGGGGGTGGGGTAAGCCGCGCTATCGCTGGTGGGAGTTGCGGCAACGGTGGCCGTAGGAACGGTGGTCGGTGTGCTTTCTGCGGTGCCGCATGCTGCTAAAACGGAGGTCAAAACGAGCAGCAAAAATCCCTTACGCATTCGGTAAAACTCCTTTAATCATGCTGGCCTTGTGCCAACGTGCTTACTAAATTCAACGCTAGCATAGCAGATTTTGTTCCTGCCTAAGTTTGAAACCACGAAGCACACGAAGTTGATTTTTGATCCACGAAGGACACGAAGGACGAGGGATGAGGGATCAGGGATCAGGTTAATACAGCGTGTTTCAAGCTGCTGACCCCTCGCCCCTGAATCCTGACCCCTCACACCCTCTGCGCCTCTGCATTAAAGCCTGAGGCCTCTTTTTTGATTTTTGCCTTCTGACTTTTGACTTTCATCCTTGCTCAAGCGCTTGTTCGGCTTTAATCAAGGCATCGGCGGCTTTGAGCATCTGTTCGCGGCGGGCGGCGCTGATATTGCTGCTTTCAAGATAAATTTCGAGGGCACGGCGCGGGGTTAATCCTTCATTCAATTCGCTGGCAACCGCAGCATAGCGAGTGCGTTCGCTGCGTTGGGCCTCAATCGCAATGCTGGCGATCACATGGGTTTCGGCTGCTTCGAGCAAGCGTCGCAGTTCTGTTTCATCAAGTTGTGGGCGTTGCTCAGCAGCTGCACTAATTAACAAACGCACCACCGCGCCATTCAAATCACGCTTACTAATTGCTTGGGCCACTCGCTCCATGGGGTCGCTGCTGCCAGTTACATCAACTTTAATCGTAACGAATGGGCGCGGGTGTACCGCAATGGGCTGATAGCTGGCATCTTCCCAATTATTTTCAATTTCAACAATTACCACCTGTTTTTGCTCGGATTCCTCGCTAAAATCGATGCGCTCAATTGAGCCTGGGTAGATCATTGGGGGATTTTCGCTGAGCACTTGATAGCGGTGAATATGGCCCAAGGCCACATATTGAATGCCTGGCTGGGCCAAAAGTGATGGCGGCAGAATCAGATCGTTGCCTAGCATCACCGAGCGTTCAGCGCCATACGTGGCATTAGAAACAGTGCCATGAAAGGTCAAAATTGCTGGTAAATCGCCGCGCAACCGCTCAGGCACTTGTTCGAGCCAAGCCCCGACCCGCCGCAACAATTCAGCTTCGAGTTCAGCAAATGGCAATTCACGAATATCATCTTTGGTCAAAATGGCGTGGCGGCTGATCCATGGCACGGCCACAATTTGAATGCTACCTGCGCGAGTTTCGATCGTATGAATCCCAAGCCGATCGGCAATTGTTACCCCGTCGATGGCGAGGGTATCGAAAATTTCGACCGAATGAGCCTTGCCTGCGGCGGCTGAAACATCGTGATTGCCAACCAACATAAATACTGGAATGCCACGATCGAGCACACTGCGCAGGCGACGAGCAAATTCACGTTGATGGGTTGGGTTGGGCGTGCGGTTTTTGTAAATATCGCCAGCAATCAGCACCAAATCAACATCATGCTCGATGCCAATCTGCAAAGCCTCGGCAAACCGATCAAGATAATCGATTAAGCGGGTATTGAGGCCAGTTGTGCTATCGATTCGGCCATAATTTTCCATGCCAATGTGAATATCTGCGAGGTGAAGAATTTTCATGCCCAAGATACCTTTAATAGCTCATGTGTTTGGTTAGTCTACCACAATCGGCGGCTCATGGTAGACTGAAAAGGCCGCCAGTTAATCAAGCTTGTTTGGGCTTGGCGGTTGTTCTTGCGCGGAAAGGATTTTGATCATGTCGGTTAGTGTCGATGTCTGGTCGGATTTTGTTTGCCCCTTTTGTTTTCTTGTTTCAACCAACCTCAAACGCTTGGCTGAAACTCATGATATTCAATTAACTTGGCATGCCTTTGAGTTGCGGCCATTTGGCTCGCCGCCACCCGATGCGCAATATCGCCAGTTTATCGCTGAGAAAACGCCAGCGATGGTAGCAATGGCGAAAACCCAATATGGCGTGGATATTAATCAAGGGCCATTTGGCATCGATAGCCGTTGGGCGCATCGAGCAGCCAAATGGGCTGAGCAACAAGGCCAAGGCGATGCGTTTGCCCAAGCCGTACTTTCGGCCTATTGGTTGCAAGCCCAAGATATTAGCCAGCCAGCAGTTTTAGCAGCGTGCGCCGCAGCAGTGGGGCTTGATGCCAGCAATCTCGCTGCCATTCTCGCTGATCCACTCTATGATGCTGCGGTTGAGGAAGATATTGCTTTAGCCCAGCAACTCCGTTTGAGTGGCGTGCCTGCGAGTGTGTTTGCTAAGCGCTACTTGGTGGTCGGCGCACAACCCTATGAAGTCTTTGCTGATGTGTTGCAGCAAGCCAACGAGCCACCAGCCAGCAACTAGAGGAGGTTGTCAATTATGAATGAACAAGCCTATCGGGCCGCTAGCGAGCATGCAGTTTATCTTGATCGCTCGTCAGCTGGTTGTATCGAAATTACTGGTCGCGACCGTTTGGTCTTAATCAATCGGCTTTCGACCAATGCAGTGCTCAATTTAGCGCCTGGCACTGGCCAAATCACTGTGCTAACCACCAATATTGGGCGAATTATCGATTTAATTACGGTGTTGGCAATTGATGATGATACGATTTGGGTGATTACCAGTGCTAATCGCGGGGCGCAATTAACGACCTATTTTGGCCGTAACAAGTTTTATGGCGACCAATTTAAAGTACGCGATGTGACCGAGAGCGTCCATCAGATGCGGGTGTATGGCAGCCAAGCCAGCGCAATGCTCGAACGCTTGACCAGCCAAAGCTTGGAGCACGTTGGTTTATGGCAACACCTCAGCGCTGAAATCGATGGCTGTCCAGTGCGTTTAGCGCGAATTCGTCCGATGCGCGGCGCGGGCTGGGCTATTTTTGCCGATCTTGCGGCGGCTGATGCATTGTGTGAAGCCTTCGATGATGCAAATGCTGCCTTACTTGACCGTCCGACGTATCACACATTGCGGGTCGAAGCTGGCTATCCGGCGCTGAATGAACTCAACGAGGAGTTTATTCCGCTTGAAGCTAATTTGTGGGATGCAGTCAGTTTCAACAAAGGTTGTTATATCGGCCAAGAAATTATTGCCCGCATGGATAGTCGCGGGCGTTTGGCCAAAAAGCTGCAAGGTTTACGCCTAAGCGGCGCAGTTGAAGTACCCGCAACGCTGACTAAAAATAGCCAAGATGCTGGCACATTGACCAGCGTGGTTTGGTCGCCAGCCTTGAATCAGTACATTGGTTTGGGCTATGTGCGTACTGGCCACGAGCTTGGTAGCGAATTGACTATTGGTGAGCAGCAGGCTACCGTGGTTGAATTGCCGTTTATTGCGCAAACTGAACCAACGACGGTTGAGTAGCATGCAGCAGCAACCGCTGAGATTGGAATGATTTTGGCGGTTGCTGGTTCACTTTTGGGTGCTGGCGATTTCGCCTAGGCCAACGGCTGGCCCCAAAAAGGTTGGTTGGGGCTGGCTGATGTGAACCTCAAACAGGGCTTTGCAACGGGCCAGCCATTCGCGGGTGGTGTAGCGGATTTGGGTTGCTGGTGGATAATAGGTCGTGCTTTGCTCTGGCTTGAAATTCCAATCGGGGATGCTCAGGCCAATCGCGGCCACACCCAATTCACGACAAGTATAAATTGCCCGAGGTAGATGGTAATCTTGGGTAACCAGGATTGCTTGATTTACGCCGAAAATGGCTTTGGCGCGGTAACAAGTTTCGTAAGTGCTAAAACCAGCATAATCACGGGTGATGGCGCTGGCTGGTATGCCGTGGGCGATCGCATAATCACGCATCACGCTTACTTCATCGTAGTTGGTTTGGCTATTATCGCCGCTCATGAGCAAATGCTGGACGCGGCCTGCTTGATAGAGCTGAATTGCACCATCAAGCCGCTCACGTAG
The DNA here is from genome assembly GCA_020161265.1 of Chloroflexota bacterium. NCBI lineage: Bacteria > Bacillati > Chloroflexota > Chloroflexota bacterium. The sequence continues at coordinate 48,224 of JAIUOC010000003.1, forward strand.
GGCGGCACTTGGTTGATTGTAGCGAATACCAGCCCCAAATACGATTGCAACTTGTTGGCTTGGAATGCTCGCCACATCAGCAAAACGATAATTGGCAGTTGCCCAGCGCACCCAACCATTGACCAGTAACAGACCTAAAATTGCCAGCAATGCCAAGCGTAAACCAAATTTGAGCAATTTACGTGGTTGTAGGCGGTTGCTCGACTCGCCGCCGAACTTGCTCGCGCACCAACGCCAAAATCTCTTCACGCCGCACATTCCCCTTACTGACCACCCGTTCAACGGTCTCTTCAAGCTGTTGCCGCTCAGCTTCGGTGAGTTCTTTGGCCGAAACCACAATAATCGGCAAATCGCGGAATTGCTCAAGCTCTTGCAAGGCCGCGATCGTTTCAAACCCATCCATTTCGGGCATCATGAGATCGAGAATCATCGCGCCAAATGGGCGGCTATGCAATGCGCCCAAGGCTTCGCGCCCGTTGGCAGCCTCATAGACTTTCCATCCAGCGCCTTCGAGCATGCGTCGCAGCATCGCCCGACTATCCTGATCATCATCGACCACCAAAACCAATTGGGTTTTAGCATTTTGCGGGTCGATACAACTACGCAGCGTGCGCAGCAATTGGCCGCGATCAACGGGCTTAATCAAATAATCATAAACCCCAAACGAAACCCCTTGGTTTGGTTCGGCCACAATCGTATGCATAATCACCGGAATTGCCGCAATTTTGGGGTCGGCCTTGATTTCGGCTAAAATCTCCCAACCATTGACATGGCCTGGCAACAACACATCGAGCAAAATTGCCGTTGGATGATGATTGCGCACCATCGCTAAGCCATCTTCACCATCAAATGCACTGAGTACGCTCCAGCCCTCGCGCTTGAGCGTGCGTGAAAGCAGGTGGTGGACATTACGATCATCGTCGATAATTAGCACTTTGGGTTGGTTGTTGTTGGCATCGCTGATGATAATCGGCGCTTCATCAAACAATGAAACTGGAGCCATATCGATGACTGATTGTGGTAGGTGCACGCTGAAGGTTGAGCCAACTCCCAATTCACTTTGTACCCGAATATCGCCGCCGAGCAATTGAGCCAAGCGCCGACTTAAGGCCAACCCCAGCCCAGTGCCGCCATATTTACGGGTGGTCGAGGCATCGGCTTGGGTAAATGGCTGAAACAAGCGTGATAATTGGGCGTTGCTCATGCCAATACCATTATCATGCACGCTGAAATCGATCCAACCTGCTTCCTCGCTTGGTTGGACGCGTAGGGTGATGCGGCCATGCTCAGTGAATTTCGCCGCGTTGCTCAGCAAATTGACCAAAATCTGGCGTAAACGGGTCTCATCGCTAATCATCGTCAGCAAACCAGCTGCTGATTCGATCACCAAGCGATTTTCATTTTTGATGATCATGGGATCGACGGTTGAGCGCACATCATGCAGCAGTTGGGGCAGCGAAATTTCCTCAGGCAAAATCTCAACCTTGCCCGATTCAATCTTGGCCAAATCCAAAATATCGTTGATCAAGGTCAGTAGATGTCGCCCTGAGAGCCGAATCCGATCGAGATCTTCGATCATCGCGGTTTGGCCGAGGTCTTCACATTCTTCTTGGAGAATTTCGCTATAGCCGATGATCGCATTAAGTGGGGTGCGCAATTCGTGGCTCATATTGGCCAAGAAATTACTTTTGGCGCGATTGGCTTCTTCGGCCACAAATTGCAAGCGTTGGGCATGATCTTTGGCTTGCTCAAGCCGTTCGATTTGGCCACGAATCGTTTGGGCCATGGTATTGAACATCGCGGCGAGGCGACCTACTTCATCATAACGGCGAATTGGAATATCGGTGGTAAAATCGCCATCAGCAAAGCGCTGTGCTCCATCGCGCACCAACTTGAATTGGCCGCCAACCCGCCCCAGCAGATAGTAGACAAACAGAATGAGCAACACAAATATGGCCAAGCTGCGTCCAGTCAGCGCCACAATCATGCGGCCATTTTGCTTGGTAATTGTCGTTTCAAGTGCTTCAGATTGATCATCAATGATATCGGATAGCACTTGGGTGGCCTCGTCGAGTTGATCGGCGCGTTCGTCGAGTACTTCCCATGCGTAAAGTTCAGCCGCCGAGCGAGTTGGCGCTGATTCTTGCAAACGTAGATCGATTTGAGCGAGGTAGGCAACACCGGCATCTTGGTAGTCGGTGCTGAGTTTTTGGACATTTTCGAAGGCGATTTTGGTTTCTGGGTTCGGCTGTATGTTCTTGAAGAATTGTTCAAGCTCTAGGCGTTTGTCATCGAAGGCTTGGCGATAACGGGTATAGTGTTCACGCTCCTCGACTTCACCTAAGGCATAGGCATCGAGTGCATGGGCTTGATATTGAGTATAGAGGCTAATTTCGCGAGCTAAACGTTCGGCATCTTCTAAATCAATCACATATTCAATATCATTATTGAGCATGCTACGCTCAACAACCCCGATGATATTTAATCCGGTCATTAAGCTCAAAATGATCGCTGCAATCGTGATCATTGTACGGCGTACCGACCCGCGTTTCATGCAAACTTCCTTAGCCAAGCCAACTGATTCCATTGCTATTATACTCTATGCTGTCTAGCGATCACCATTCGCTCGTTTGGTCGCGAAATTGCTCTAAAAGCAGAAAACTTATGAAGGTTATGCCCATCAAAAGGCTGCTCATTGCTAAGGCTTGGCCATAGTTGCTGGCCCCTGGTTGGCCTAAAAAGCGAAAGATCACGACTGGCATGGTGGCGGTGGCTGGGCTGGTTACGCTCACCACCAAGGCTGCGCCAAAATCGCCCAACGATACAGTAAAGGCAAATAAGCCTGCGGCCATGATGCTTGGCAGCAGCAAGCCCAAATCAACTTCACGCCAAGCCTGCCATGGTTTTGCACCCAACATTCGAGCTGCTTCGCGCAACTGTGGGTTTAAACGGCGCAAGGCTGGCACCATGGTGCGAATCACAAACGGCAAGGCTAACAGGGTGTGAGCAAGCGGCAACAAACCTGACCAACGGCGCAGATCGGGTGTTTCCCAACCCCAAAATGCATATGAACGAAAAGCGATAATATAGCCTAAGCCGACTGTTACTGCCGATGTGCCCAAGGGGAGCATCAACACACCATCGAGCAAGCGGCTCAAGCGGCCTTGGGGTTGGGCCAATAGATAGGCGCAGGGCAAACCAAAAATTAACGCCAAGATCGTGGTAATGCCCGCATAGCGCAATGAGTTGAGCATGGCTTGGGTTGGCGGTACATAGGCATAACTACCACGCTGATTAACCCCTAGCATGCGAAAATACTCAAGGCTCCACTGGCCTTCGATCCGCATTGCTCCCAATACCAAACTTGCTAGCGGCAGCACGATTAAACTACTCGTAAGCAGCATGACCGCGCCAACCGCCACGCGACTTGGCCAGGTTCGTGCGCGACGCAAGGGCAATCCTTGGGCTTCTTGGGGCACGCTGCTGCGCCGAACCAGCCGCGTATAAGCCAAGGTCAAGCCCAAACTGGTGAGAATTTGCAAGAGCGAGAGGGTTGCAGCGACAGGCAAGTTAAATTGATGAATCGCTTGATCATAAATTTCAACTTCGATTGTGCGTTGCTGGCTGCTGCCCAATAACAGCACTGTGCCAAAGGCCGAAAACGTGAAGGTAAACACCAATAATGCTGCTGCCAATAAGGCGGGCATTGCCAAAGGTAAGGTCACTTCGAGCCAAACTCGCCAGCGCGGCGCACCCAAAACCTGAGCCGAAGCCTCTAATCGTGGATCGTGGTTGCTCCAATAGGCTGTCAGCAAACGTACCACCACGGTCAAATTGAAAAAAACATGGGCAATTAAAATCATGCCAAGGCTTTGCTCAAGCTCCAACGGCGGCTGGGTCAACTCCAACCAAGCCACCAACCAGCGATTGATCAAACCACGCTCACCCAAGAGTGACCGAAAGGCCAAAGCCACCACAACGGTTGGCAGCACAAACGGCACGGCAATCAGCGAGCGCAGCAATGCCCGCCCCGGAAATCGATAATGAGCCAAAATATAGGCAGTTGGCACGCCCAAAAGCAAGGTTAACAGGGTTGAAAGCGTCGCTTGCCAGGCGCTCCAAGCCACAACTTGCAGCAAACTGCGATTGCTGAATACGGTTTGAATTGCCGAGCCAAGGCCTTTTTCGGCAAACGCCCGTTGCATAATCGCCCAGAGTGGCACACCAAAAAAGAGCACAAAAAAAGCTAGCGCAGGCAAGGCCAAAAGCCAATAGAGCCATTGAATGCGCCGCTGATTAATATTTGACATAAAGTTTCTCAACTAGCCAAGCTGGAGCGATGTTAGCGCCATTCGATTCGTTCGGCGACTTGGGCGCGTAGTTCGGGGCTAAACCACGTTTCCAACAAGGCTAGCGCCAAATCGATGCCTGCCGAAACCCCTGCCGAGGTGGCGATTGGTGGCGTGATAGTATAGCGTTGTTGGCGTTCAACAGTAATCTGGCTATTTTCGGCCAAGAGATCCAGTGCGGTGTAGTGGGTGGTGGCCTGTTTGCCATCGAGCAAGCCTGCCGAAGCGAGTACCAACGCGCCTGTGCACACTGAAACAACCCAGCCACGTTGCTGTTGTTGGCGTAAATAATCGAGAATTAAGTTGTTGTGACGGGCATGGGTGCGTGCGCCAATCCCACCTGGCACTAAAACCACATCAAATGCTGGGGCATCGGCAAAACTATAATCGGACTGGATTTTCAGGCCATAACGAGCTTTGACCGTTTGGGTTTGTTCAGCAACCGTGTGAATTGTGAGATCAACCCAATTGCTTGCCATGCCAAACACTTCGAGCGGCCCGATAAAATCCAGTTCCTCGGCATCGTTGAAAATCAAGATACCAATTGATTTAATGCTCATGATTGATTACCACGCAATATCAAAGGTTGGCTCACGGTGGGTTGGCTCTTGCCAAGTGACCTCAACATGTTGCACTTTGGCATGAATTGGGCCGCTATAACACCAACTGATCATGCGCTGCACGCCAGCTTGGCTGCCCTCGAAAATCGCTTCGACGCTGCCATCGGGCAAATTTTTAACCCAGCCACCAATTTTGGCCAAACGCGCTTGATCGCGGCAGGTCGCGCGAAAATTGACTCCCTGAACCGTTCCAGTGACAATCACATGAGCCCGCGTTGTTTCCACATATCCCCCTTATTTAGCGAAGTTCTAAGGCTGCCGCCAAGGTTGGTGCTGACAGCACGGTTTGGCGGTTGAGCTTTAACTGTACCATCATTGGAGCTACTTCGGGTTGTAATCCAGCCAAAATCACCCGCGTGCCTAATAATTTTGCCCCTTGGATAATTCGTTCAAGCATGGTCAGCAAGCTATCGGATGCGACGAGAACGCTGGTTAAATCGAGAATTAAGGTATTCGCCCGTTGTTCGTGAATGTAGCTTAGCAAGGAATCTTCCACCGCTTTGGCGCGTTGGGTATCGAAGCCGCCGATTAGTGGTAGCACCACCACATCATCGCCGACGGGCAAGGCCGCCACAGTCAAGGCATCAACCGTTTGGCGCAGCGTCGTTTCGGTTGAAACTAATTGTTGATTCGAAGTTTCAAGCCGAATTGCCAAGGCAGCTAGTTCGTCGGAGCGCTGTTGCATTGCTTGGCGCGATTGTTCTAATTCATGTTCACGTTGATTAATCACATGGGTCAAAATAGTGATAATTGCACCTGTACCAAGTAATAAAATTGTTTGTGAAACAATGGCAAGATATTTATAATTATCATTGACACTCATCATAATCAGCGAATTTGGATCACTAAAGCCCCAAAAGAGTGTAATTTCATTGATAATTGCAATCAAGTGAATGATAATACTCATTGCTGTTGCGGCAATAATCCAGCGTGCCCGCGCCAAAATAAAACCTGTGCCCATTAACTCAATACAAATAATCGCAAAATTATACGATACAAAGCCACCAATATTATGATTGACCACGGCTACAGTAATCGAACTGGCAAAATGCAATACAAGCGTTAATGGATATAAATTGTTTGGCTTGAGTAAGAACATATAACCAACAATTAGTAATCCATGAATAATTGCCACATAGAAATTAATTTGTGATTGAACATTGGCCCAATCAAAAATTGAAATTGGCAAAAACAATGCTGTAATGCCGAGCATAATTCGCGCATACAATTTGGCACGTTCAACGGGTAGCTGCTTTGAATCGGGCACGGCTGGCTCCTTGTGGGCGTGATTATTTGCCAATACAAAAGCGACTAAAGATCATATTCAATAAATCATGTTCGACCGTTTCGCCAGTAATTTCGCCTAGGCTGGCGATTGCTTCGTGCAAATCGATCGCAATCAGATCAACAGGGCGGCCTTCGCGTAAGCCTTGGATGGCTTGTTCTAAGGCGGCGTTGGCGCGGCGCAAAGCCTCGCGATGGCGTGGATTGGTGACTAAGCGGGCATCGCTGAGCGGCAAACCACCAAGCAACTGTTCGGCTACCATTGTACCTAAATAATCCAAGCCTGTGCCAGCCTGCGACGAGATTGCGATGCTGCCACGGAGCTTGGGGTGGCTTTGAGTCAGCGCGGTTAAATCGGCATGTTGACCTAAATCGGCTTTGGTCGCAATGACGATTGTGGGTCGTTCATGAGTTAATCGAGCAATTGCCAAATCTTCTGGGCTTAGCGGCTGCGAACCATCGATCAAGAGTAATACCAAATCGGCTTTGCTGAGGGCGGCGCGTGAGCGTTCGACCCCAATTCGTTCAACGAGATCGTCAGTTTCGGTAATTCCAGCGGTATCAATCAGCACCACCGGAATTCCGCCCAGATTGGCGGTTTCTTCCAAGGTATCGCGGGTTGTGCCAGGAATAGCGGTGACGATGGCGCGTTCGGTGCGCAATAGGGCATTCATCAAACTCGATTTGCCAGCGTTGGGCCGACCAACCAAGGCGGCGCGTGCCCCTTCGCGCACGACCACGCCTTGATCGGCCCCAGCAAGCAGTTGGCTGAGCAGGCTTTGGGCTTGCTGCAAGGGCTGTTGTAGTTCCTCGCTGGGCACATCATCTTCGGGAAAATCGGTGAGGGCAGTGACATAGGCCAATGGATACATCAACTGCTCGCGCAACGTGCGCAGATCACGCGAAAGCCCGCCGCCCAGTTGATCGAGCGCCAAGCTAAGCCCCAAGTTGGTTTGAGCTTCGATCACATCGAGGGTTGCCTCAGCTTGCACTAAATCGATGCGGCCATTGGCAAAAGCGCGTAGGCTAAATTCGCCTGGGTTAGCTAAACGAGCGCCATGGGCCAGAGCCAACGTTAGGGTGCGGCGCAAGGGCAGCGGGCCGCCGTGGCAGTGAATTTCTAAAATATCTTCACCGGTGAACGAGCGTGGCCCCTTGAAAAAAACCGCCAAAACTTCATCCACAACCTGTCCATGTTCATCGAGCACATGGCCATAGCGCATTTGGTAAGAGCGCCAAGCGCCTTTGCGGCGCGGTTTGATCAAGGCTTGGGCGATGGCTAAGCTTTGGGGGCCGCTGACCCGAATAATCCCAACCCCGCCAACGCCAGGTGGGGTGGCCAACGCAGCGATCGTATCAGCGTAGAGCATTAGCGCAACCTCGATGTACTGGTCAAGGGCATAGTTGCGGGCATACTTTGCACATGGCAAAAGCCACAGGTTGGCGCAAAACTATGGTTAAAACTGGGAGCGGTCGGCAAGCCAGCGTTATGGCAGGTTTTACAATCGGCGACTGCCACCGATAAATCATGGTTTGGCAGTTCTTTGACATCGGGGCCATAGGCGGCGGCAAAGGCAAAAACCCAGGTTGCCACAATCACCACACCAGTCATGGCAAACATCAAACGCATCGGCCAACTGCGCATCATCGCACGATAGCGGGCGCGAGCTGCCGCTTTATCGAAAACCGGCGCAGCATCTGGCTGCTCATCGGGCAGCATCTCAGGTGCATCGCTCATAGGGCAACATCCTTCTAGAATTGAGCTAGTTAATCAAATCGGCTAGATCATATCATACTGTGAGTTGGGTCGTGTGTTTGACCAAGCCGATTTTTTCGGGTACAGTTCTTGCATAGAGGCCCATGCCCAAATGAATACTGTCTCGTAGCCGAGGCAACCATGGTGGAGTCAGTCGCAGTAATGCGGCTTTTTTAGTTTAGTTTTGGTTGATTTGACGGATATAGCAGGGTATAGCCGCAAGCACGACCAAATTAGGAGGAGCGTATGTCGCTGGTCTTGGTTCAATCCAACGTCGCCCCTTCGCCTGCCGCCGCTGCTGGAGGCGATGGAATGTCGCCGCTGTTGCAGTTGGTGTTGGCTTTGGCCGTTTTGATCGCCGCTGCCAAAATTGGTGGGCTTGTGAGCACCAAGCTCAAACAACCTGCCGTTTTAGGCGAGCTTTTAGTGGGGATTTTGCTTGGCCCCAGTGTTTTGGATTTTCTCAACCTAAGCTTTTTCACCAGCACCCACTTACAAGATACGGTTTTTGAGATTGCCGAAATTGGGGTGATTTTCTTGATGTTTGTGGCTGGGCTTGAGGTTAAATTGCCCGATCTGCTGGCGGCGGGCAAGGTCTCGACGATCGCTGGAGTGTTGGGGGTCATCATCCCATTGCTTGGTGGTTTTGCCCTCGCATGGTTCTGGCCGAATAACTATTCATTCACCAAAAGCCTGTTTATTGGCATTTTGCTGACCGCTACCAGCGTTTCGATTTCGGCCCAAACCTTGCTTGAATTGGGCAAATTGCGTTCACGGGTTGGGCTATCGTTGTTGGGCGCGGCGATTGTCGATGATGTGTTGGTAATTGTCTTGCTTTCGACCTTTGTGGCCTTGACGGCGAGCAGCGGCGGCGGGGTTATGACAGTGCTGAGCATTGTCGGCGTGATGCTGCTGTATTTCGTGGTGATGAGCATTTTTGGGCTACGCGCTTTGCCATGGATTATTCGTAAAGCTGCTAAATTGCCGATTAGTCAACCGTTGGTGAGCACGGCGCTGGTGTTGGTACTGTTTGCCTCGTGGAGCGCCGAAGCCTTGGGTGGGGTGGCGGCGATTACTGGGGCATTTTTGATGGGCGTATTTTTGGGCCGCACGCCCTATCACAACCGGATTGAAGATGGCGTGCAAACCTTGACCTATGCCTTCTTTGTGCCAATCTTCTTTGCGAGCATCGGCTTGCATGCCAATATTTTCTCGTTGCCAAGCGATTTGGTGGCCTTCGCCGCTGTGCTGTGTGTGATTGCAGTGGTTACTAAGATTGTAGGCTGTGGGCTGGGGGCAAAAATTGGCGGCATGAACAATAAAGAATCGCTGCAAGTTGGTTTGGGCATGATTTCGCGGGGCGAAGTTGGCTTGATTGTGGCTAGTGTTGGGATTCGTCAAGGCATTATTGGCGAAGATGTGTTTGCCATGACCGTGCTGATGGTGCTTGTAACCACCTTGGTCACTCCCTTATTATTACGCTGGTCGTTTGGCAATGAACAAACACCCAAAGATCAAGAAAAGCCCAAATCTGAAAAACCCGTGCTAAAACCTGCCCATGCTGGCGAAGAAGCAGGCCATTAATTGGCTTTACAAAGGAGTAAATGATGAATCAACCACAAGTCGAATCGTTAATGTTTATTTTGAATGATGTTGATCTATTAAATGAAGTATTGCGCGTCTGGGAAGAACATGGCGTGCGCGGCGTGACGGTGTTGCGCAGCACTGGCCTTGGGCGAATTGGCAATGCGTTGTATCGCGATGATGCGCCCTTATTTCCCTCGCTACGTGAATTACTCGAAGATGATGAAATGCATCATTTTACGCTGTTGACCGTGGTGCAAAGTAGCCAAGTTGAGCAATTGGTCGCAGTGACCGAGCAAATCACTGGCTCGCTCAACAATCCCAATACTGGCTTGATTTTTACCATGCCAATTAATCGGGTTTTTGGTGGAACCCGTAATTTCGAGTAAGGGCTAGTTAGGGGCCAGGATTCAGGGGCTAGGGGTCAGGAAGTTGGCTTATTCATAAGCTCGTCTAAAACGGGGCGATTGAAACCCAAGCCTAATCCCTAACCCCTGAATCCTAACCCCTCGTTAAAACCCCAACCGCTCGATGTGTTGTTCGACCAAAGTGGTGATTTCGGGGTGCTGCTCGGCTACATCAAGCAACAAACTACGAATTTGGCTATCATCAAGTTCATCGAGGGTCGCACGAATTGGCGGGCGCTGAACAACTTGTTCGGGGCAATACAGCAGAAACAGCAGCACTGCAACGCTATGTTTGCAGATCGGGCCATAATCATAGGGGCAGGTGCATTGGGTTGAAAGTTGCTCGGCAGTTTGAGCGTGCACCGCAACATCATAGAGATAATCTTCGCTGCCACACACCACGGCCTGAATCACATTGCCGCGTTGCAGCACTGATTCAACCATGCCACTTTCGAAGTATTCTAAGCCGCGTTCAAAACTACGTTCGCCAGCCATCGCCTGAATTTGCGCATCAGAAATCACTGGAAAATCCATAACCACCTCTAGCTGGTAGGAGTTGTTAAATCGAGCATCCATTGTTGAATACTCTCAACCAGCGTTTTAGGTTCAGTATCGACCGTCAAGGTTAGGGCATTACTGGGCATTTCCAAGGTTGCCAATTGGCTTGTTAGCAGGCTGCTTGGCATAAAATGATTACTGCGCTGTTGCAAACGCTCTTGAATTAATGTGGGATCACCGACCAAATGCACAAAATGCACCTGTTGATCGACTGCTAAATAATTGCGATATTCGGCGCGTAAGGCCGAGCATGCCAAGACTAAACTGCGATTTTGGGCCAAGGCGGCGCTAATCTGTTCGCGCACTAAGGCTAGCCAAGGCCAGCGATCAGCATCGGTTAATGGCTGACCGTTGGCCATTTTTTGGCGATTGGCCTCAGGATGTAAATCGTCAGCATCGATAAATTGCCAGCCTTGGGTCGTTGCCAATAATTGGCCAACCGTGGTTTTGCCCACTCCACTCACGCCCATAACCACAATCACCATAACAACTCCATTTAAATCAAAAAGAGAGAGTTGGTGGTTGCCAACTCCCTCGAATGCGAATCTGCGGTAGCTTTAGAACTGGAGGCTATGGCGTTGAACCACGGTGGCGCGAAGCAGGAACATCCCGCCGATGCCAACCCCAGCGCTAAGGTAAAACCAGATAAAGGCCGCTGGTAAGCTGATTGCGGCCAAACCGACTGAAGGCAAAACCACAACCAAGCTACCAACCAAGACGGCGGCTGGCCCTTGCAAATTGAGTCGTTGGCCAATTACCATGGCGATTGCGGCTAAGCCAATCAAGTATGGCACTTGGGCAATCAACAAGATCACTGGCAAAACAGCCAAGCCAATCAGCGAGAAGACCAAGAGCAGGGCGACAATCCCAACAACCGCCACCGAGAGCACTGACCACATCAAGCCCAAGCCCAAAGCACGTTGGCTGGCTAAGCGAATAATTTGAGCACCGCTGGCAACCGAGCGTGGCCAAATCAAGCTGAGCAAGGTTGCAATAATTGTGGCCAAAATTGCCAAAACTACTGCTAGAATCACGCGGGTTGTGGTAGTTAGGGTTTGATTGCCCTCAATCGGCAAGAGCGCAGTTGCGCCACTATCGCTGACATTACCATTGAATATAGCCCCAACTTGGGCGATATCAGCGCCTTGTTGCAACTGAACCTCGCCTGTGGCGGCCATCACATTGCCTTGAGCAATTGAATCGGCTTCGAAGGTTACATTGCCAAACAAACTGACTACATCGCCTTCGACTGAGCCACGCACAATAATCGAGCCAGTGACTGAAGTGACATCGCCTTCAACCACCCCATCGATTATGATAGGCTGGCTGATGGTCGCAACGTCGCCACTTTCGGTTGAGCCAGCCCGAACCACCAAAGCATCGCCATCGGTTCGCAGAGCTTGAGCAAAGACTAAAGAAGGTGAGGCGATAATAATTAAGGCTAGAATAACCCAGCCAAATAACAAGGCTCGTGGATTGCGGTTCATCGTTCTACCTCCACAAGCAGCGCCGGTGAAGGGGTCAACAAACGTCGCCAGATCATCAGTGCTGCACCTGCAAGCACAAGAACACCAAGGAGCAAGGGAATGCCAACCAAACCAAGCGTGGCGGCCATAGGCTTACCAGCCAGCGTCAAGGCCAAAACCCCTCGTCCAGCGGTTGAATCAACTCCACCAAAAGTTGTGGCAGGCAACGAGCTATCAAACAAGACCCCATAACCGCCCCACAGGACGATTAATGTGACGAAGCCCAGAACCACACCCCACAGCACACGTTGACGTAAGGCACGGCTACGGGCTTGAGTTGCGGCAAGCGCAGGAGTCGCAGGTAATTTTGCCATCAGGCTGGCGGCAAAATTTGGCGGTGGAATAGCCGATTTAGGGGCGGCTAAGGCGGCGGGCAATTGCCCAAGTTCATCGAGGCACATTGGGCACTCCTGTACATGGCGAGAAATGGTTTGTTGATCGTCAGGGTCATCTGGTTGCTGAGCGCGTAGCTCGCGAATTGAACGGCATGTCATAGCTCTGCTCCTTGTTTATCCAACGCGGCAGCCACCATGTTGCGAGCACGATGCAGCCGAGTTTTAACCGCACTTTCTGATAGCCCCGTAATATTTTCGATCTCCTGATATGAGAGATCATTCCAATAGCGTAGCACTGCCACCAGCCGATAATGATCGGGCAGAGTAGCCAAGGCACGTTGGACGGCATCGCGCAACTCACTACGCAATGCTGAACGTTCAGGACCATCATCGGTACTTGGTAGGGCAAATGCCAAATCATCAAGTGGCACTATCGGTCGCCGTCGGCGTAAGCGGTCAATGCAGTAATTCGATGCGACTGAAAAGAGCCATGTAGAAAACTTGCGGCTTTGATCGAACGTTTCAAGCTTGGTATAGGCCCGGATGAAAATTTCTTGAGCGGCATCTTCGGCCTCGTGGCCATCGTGCAACATCCGGTAGGCCAAGTTGAAAATTGGCCCTTGATACAGCTCGACAATCCGTTGAAATGCAATTTGGTCGCCACGAATTGTCGCCCGCACCAGCGTCAATTCTTCACTATTGATCTCTGTCACGCGATTCTACCTCGCACCACTATACTCGGTACGCGCTGAGCAAGGGTAATGTTTCATAGTCGAGAGGGGATTGTTGTTTCCCATCGGTGTGATACAAGCTATGGTACCTAAGGATGGCCTAAATGGCAAAATTGGCTTCTACTACTAGAAGTTTGATGATTTTTTGGGCAATCAATCATGTGAATCCAATAGCTCACTAATAGTATTCTGCGAGAACCTCGCGTATAATGCACAGTGGCTTTTAATCGTGTTCGTTGAAAGGAACTGTCCGATGACCAATCCACCACAAGGGCTGGAAGAAACCACCCAAGGTGGCCCGCAGCGGCCTGTCGTGCCGCCACAGCGGGTTCAAATTCGCTGTCAAAATTGCCAAACGCCGTTTGTGGTGGCACTTTGGACATACGTCGATGTTGGGGTGCAGCCTGAATTAAAAGGTGCGATGCTTTCAGGTCAATTAAATGTTGCAGTTTGCCCTAGCTGTGGCGCTGGCGGCATGCTGGCCTCACCCTTGATCTACCATGATCCTGAAAAGAAGTTTTTCTGGACGCTCTTTCCACAAGAATTGAATTTGCCAACCGAGGAGCAAGAACGCTTTGTTGGCGAGGCTTCGAAAGTGGCCATGCAATTGTTGCCACCCGATGCGCCACGTGGCTATTTGCTGACTCCCCGCCGTTTCATCACCATGCAAACCATGCTCGAAACCTTGTTGGAAAGTGAAGGCATTACCAAAGAGGTCATGCAAGCGCAACGCCAACGGGTCGAGTTGCTAAGCCAATTGGCCGAAGCACTCGAAGCTGATCGAGCCGAGAATTTACTCGATTCAGATCAAGGTAAATTGGCTCAAGTGGTGGCTGACAACAAGGCTGCACTTGATGGCGAGTTTTTCCTCACGCTCAATTCCTATATCGAAGCTGCCTTGCAACAAGGCCGCGAAGATAGCGCCGAAATGATCGGCGAGTTGAGCCAACGAGTGATGCAGTTGAGTGGCTTTGATCCAGTGGCTGCCGGTTTGCAAGAGCCAGCCGTCGAAGATGTGGTTGCCGCTTTGCGCGATGCCGATGATGCCAGCCTCGAAGATGTGATTAGCAATTATCGACCGTTGATCGATGATGAAACCTTCGAAGCTTGGGATGCCCAAATTGCTGCCTTGCCCGAAGCAGAACAAGCTGCGGCTCAAGCGCGACGCGACCATATTTACTCAACGTTGGAGCGTATGGATGCTGAAGCCCAAGCTATTTTTGAAAAAGCTAATGGCTTGTTGCGCGATGCTTTGCAAGCTGAAGATCCACGGGCTTTGTTAGTTGAGCGCCATAAAGAGTTAAGCGAAGCCTTTTTCGTGGTAATCGATGCCAACTTGAATGCAGCGATGCGTACCAATCAGCAAATTATTGCCGAGCAATTGATGCTGTTGCGCCAAACTGCTGCCGAAGTGTTGCAAGAGGCCATGACTCCCCAAGAACGCTTGATCAATCAATTGTTGAGCGCTGAAACTGCTGGCGATGCTACCAAGTTGCTGCGCAAAAATATGGCTTTGGTCAACGGTGATTTTGTTAAGGAAGTCAACGAATTGGCCGAGCAAATGGAAAAAGCTGGGCGTAAGGAAGTCGTCGAGCGGCTCCGCCAGGTTGCCCGCGAATCGGCGAGTCTCCTATTTTAAAGGATGAAGGATGAGGGATAAATTATGAATAGATTGATCCCTCATCCTTCAATTTTCCAAATAAAAATGGCGTATCTTGGGAATTTTTGATGTTGTGATGCTGGTTTTCATCCCTCATCCCTCATCCTTCATCCTTCTATGAAAGCTTTACTACGTTCGACAATGGTTCGAGGGTTGGCGCTGGCATTGGCTGGTTTTATCCGTTCAGCGCCAGCCCAACCTCAACGAATTTTGGTGATCAAGCCTGATCATTTGGGCGATGTGTTGTTGTTGACCCCAGCCTTACGAGCCTTGCGCCAAAACCAACCGCAAGCCCAGATCAGCGTTTTGGTTGGTTCATGGGCTACCCGCCTCTTGGCCGATAATCCTGATCTTGATGCGATTGAAACCTGTGAGTTTCCTGGCTTTGTGCGTGGTGCGCAGCCCTCGGCCTTGGCTCCTTATCGCTTGCTTTGGCGCGAAGCTGCCCGTTTACGCAGCATGAATTTTGATACAGCCTTGCTTGCCCGTGATGACCACTGGTGGGGCGGCTTGTTGGCGCTTGGAGCTGGCTGTGGCCGCCGAATTGGTTTTGCCCATCCCTTGGTTGCGTCAACATTAACCAACGCTCTCGCTTGGAATCCAAATGCCCATGTTACTCAGCAAGCCTTGGATTTGGTGGCAGCACTCGGTTCTGAGCAACCGCAAACCCAAACGCTGCGTTTTGTGCCAAGTGCCGCTGAGCATGCTTGGGCCGAGGCTTGGCTAGCACAGCATCAGATTCAAAAACCATTGGTGGCAATTCAGGCTGGCAGTGGCGGCGCAGCCAAATTATGGCCGGCTGACCGTTGGGCACAGGTCGCTAAGCAATTGGCAAATCAAGCTCAAATTGTATTAACTGGTGGTCCAGCCGATGCTGCTGATGTAGCAGCAATTAGCCAACAGTTGCAAATTCCTCATCTGAATGCAGTTGGTCAGGCCAATTTGGGCCAATTGGCGGCTTTGTTTGGGCGTTGCGCTTTGGTGTTGGGCGTGGATAACGGCCCCTTGCATTTGGCCGTAAGTCAATTAACCCCAACCATTCATCTATTTGGGCCAGGCGATCGACGACGCTTTGGGCCTTGGGGCGACCCAACCCGCCACGTTGTGATTGATGCAGACTTAGCCTGCTCGCCATGCGGCGTGTTGACCCATTGTCCACGCCAAACTAAACCCAGCGAGTGCATGACCGCAATTTCGGTGCAACAGGTGATCGGTCACGCCAAACGTCTACTTGATCAGGCTGGAACCTCGATTTAGCAGGCTACGTATCAGCAGCACAATTAATTTGTTTTGAGGAAAAGCGTTATGCAACAGTGGGAATATCATGTTGAGCTTGTCGATATTAGTGGTTTTTGGAGTCCAAATGTAGACCCAAGCATTATTAGTCGTATGTTCAACAAAGCTGGCAGTGATGGCTGGGAAATTGTAGCGATTGTTGACATAAATAGCGGTCATGGTCAAAGCTCGCGCTTACTAGTAACCTTCAAGCGTCCACGTCCAGCCTAGCAATAATCGGTTTAATGCCTGATTTGAAGCCATGCAGGCTATGGTATAGTAGCGCCATCATGAGCGCATTCAAGCATCAGCCAACGCGGCATTGGCCTCGGCATATTCAAGCAGTCAGTTGGATTATTTTGATTCAACTGGCTTTGTTTTGCCCAATGGCCTGTATTGCCCATTGTTGGTGGTGGAGTATGCCAAGCCATTCGGCTGGCGCAGCGCAGCATAGTGCCACGATGTTGGTGTGTGAATTGCATGCTGAACATAGCGATTCTGCGCCGCAGCCAATTCCCCCCTTGCCTGCTGGCTTGGCCGCTTTTTACCCAATGGTCTTGATATTCTTGGCTGGTTGGGTGCTTGCTTCGCATGGATGGCGAGGTTTTGCCCAACAGCATGCGCTTTGGTCAACCTATCATCCCCAAATTATCACGCCCCCGCCACGAATGAGCGCATTCGGCTAAATTTTTATCCCAATTACGATTAAATTGCATAAGGATGGGTGCCATGAAATACGCTCATTGGCTTTTTGGCTGTGTGCTGCTAGGGCTTGTCTTGAGTTTAAGCAGTTGTGGCACAGCCAGCTATCAGATTATTCGGCCAATTGACAACCCAACAGCAGCGCCAGATTTTACCTTGATTGATCAGCATGGTGCCGATTTTCACCTCGCTGAGCAACGTGGCAAAATTGTAATTCTCTTTTTTGGCTTTACTGCCTGCCCCGATGTTTGCCCATTGGCTTTAGGGCTTTCGTCACAGGCTCGCAAAAAACTTGCAGATGATGCCGATAAGATTCAAATTGCCTTTGTAACGGTCGATCCAGAGCGCGATAATCCCGCGACAATCGATCGCTATGTTTCGCTGTTCGATTCAACGATTTTGGGCTTGAACGGTGAAACTGAAGTGGTTGAGGCGGTCAAAAAGGCCTATGGCGTGCATGCCGAGCGGCGCGAATTGCCTGATTCGGCCTTGCAATACACCATCGACCATACCGCTGGCTTATATATCATCGATCAACAAGGACGCTGGTTTGCCATGGCCAACCACGATGTTGATCCAACACTTTTAGCAACTGATCTTGAGACGATGTTGCAATACATCGATGTTGAATAATTCTAGGAGCATCTTTCAATGAAACGTTTAATGCTTGGTTTATTGGTCTTGATCTTGGCTGCTTGTGGTTCGGAAACCACCTCAACGACCGCTCCTAGCACGAGCAATGGTGCTGCGAATACGCTTGGTTCATTAACAATTGAAGGTTCATTTGCCCGCCCAGCCTTTGCTGCTGCCACGATTATGCAAACCCCAACCATGGCAACCACGCCAGTTAGCCCAACGATGGGTGGTGGTATGAGTGGTGGCAGTGCCATGATGGGTAGCAATAGCGCCGCTTATATGACGATTCGCAATAGTGGCGCTGCTGATAACTTAATTTCGGCCTCAACCGATGTTGCAGGCAAAGTTGAGTTGCATACCGTTGTGGCCGATGGTGATGTGATGCGCATGGAACAGGTCGAAAAAATCGAAGTGCCAGCCAATGGCGAAGCACTCTTGAAACCAGGCGGTTTCCATGTGATGTTGTTGGAAGTCAAGCAAGATCTCAAGGTTGGCGATACGATTGATTTGAGCTTAACCTTTGAAAAAGCTGGCACGATTACGCTCAAAGTGCCGGTGCAAATGCCCAGTGCGCAATAAAGAGCATAGAACATAGAGCATAGAGCCAATCCCTCGTCTAGTTGCTTGCTGGACGAGGGATGTTGATTTTAGCCATTTTAGGCGGCCATGGCTTGGTCGTTTGGGGCTTGACGCACCTGTTCGGCAGCACTGATCCAGCCTTCGATTGTGCTGGGTTTTTTATCTTTGCGGCCAAGATAGCGCTGAACGGCGTTCCAATTGTTGCCGCCAACGACTGAGGCATAGCGGGCAAAGAAACGCCGTTCGGCTTCGCTAGCATCGACAGGGCGGCCAGTGCGCTCGGAACTATTGCCAAAAGCCTCGTCAAGTGCTAGTTCGGGGTAGAGTGTAGCTAGTTTGGCGGGATAATTTGCGCCTAATTTGAGATGCAAAGGCCGTGGTGGCTTGATAATTGGCCGCATCTGGCGTTGATCACCATCGCGCTCGACGAGGATAATCGCGTCGGCCTCGTAGGTAATATGTTCGTCGGCTAGCACCCGCAAGCCCACATCGGCATGATTACGGTCTTCGCTTTGTTCGCTATATTGTTTGGCCAAGTGGCCGATGATAATCACATGAAAGCCATGTTGTTTTAGCTCGGTTAAGCCAGTATAAATTGCTTGCAGGTTGCGATTGAAGGAGGCATATTCATCAAACTCTATTTGGGTTTTGCGGTCGGTTTCAGCGCCAGCCCGTTGTTGTGCATGGGCCCGCATCGCTTGCAGCACCTTAGAAACTGAATCGAGCACCACCGTATCGCCACTTTTGCCAAGCCGTTGAATCTCTTGCATAGCTGCCAAAAGTTGTTGCAGCGAGAGCGTTTGCACCGCTTGAATCGATTTATGGACTCCAGGTTTGCCCAAAAGATTCTTGGCAGCACCCTCGGTATCCAAGATCCAGACCGTGCCACTGCGGCGGGTGCTGGCGGCTAAGTGCGATTTGCCTGCGCCTGCTTGCCCTGTCAAAATAAATAAACTGCCTGTTTCAAGTTGGTCTAGCGACTGAAACATTGTGCGATTCCTTTCATGAACTCGGTTACCCATAGCCATTGCTGGCCCGTATCCGTCAATCTACATAAAAAATATAGAACAAATGTTTCAAAGTGTCAAGCCTAAAAAAGCCACAGGTTGGGGCCTGTGGCTTAAATCGTTGGCGAAATCTTTAGTTTTAAGGCTTGAGATCGCTGCCTTCAACCTGTTTTTTGGCTTCGCGGCGGTTGCGCCGACTTTCGCGACGCTCAGCAACTGTATGGTTTTCAAGCAATTTGCCCTCTTGCTCGACCAAATCGGCCTGCGGGTTGGGTGAATCGACAAGCTTGCCATGCAGATATGAAAGAATGATGCGGGCAACTGCGGCAATTGGGATCGATATGAGCAAGCCTAAGCCGCCGGCTACCGCTCCCCCCGCCAAAATTGCAAAGATCACAAAGACCGGATGCACATTGACGATGTGGCCGACCAAATTTGGAATAATAAAGTGATCTTCGAATTGGCGCAGGGCAAAATAGACGGCAATAATTACCAACGCTAATACCCAAGGCTCCCAGCCAAACGGGGTTGTGCCTTGGAAAAAGCCTACCAAAGCGGCGATGGCGGTGGCCATGTACGGCCCGATGATTGGGATAATTTCCAAGAAGCCAGTGGCGATGGCAATAATCAAGGCATATTTGACTTGTAAAATTGAGAGGGCAATAAAACTCAGCACCGACATGATGATAATCAGTAAAAACTGACCGCGAATGTAGGCTGAGAGCACCCGATCGATCGAGCTAACCAATTGACGAATTTCATCACGATGGCGTTCGGGAATCAAGCGATAGAAGTTGTTGGGAATAGTTTCGGCTTGGAGTAGTAAGTAGAAGGTTACGACGAAGTAGACTAGGGTCAAAATAAAGCCTTCGGCCAGCCCAAACAGAAATTTAGGGGCGGCACCAGGCAAATCTTTAGCAAACGCCGCAATTGCTCCCGATATTTCACGCTCAGCTTCACGCAGATTAATCAATTCGACTCCACGAATCGTCAATGATTCATGTTTTTCAACATACTTTTTGGCCTCTTCAAGCCAAGTTGGAATAGCCTGAGCAAGGTCATTAATCTGGGTGGTAATAATTGGGACGACGTTACTCACCAGCAAAGTTAACAGCGCAGACCCGATGATGTAGAGCACAATTACCCACCAAAAACGGGGTGTTTTGGTACGCCGTTGCATCCAGGTAACAACTGGATTAAAAATATAGGCCGTGATGATCGCCCAAACAAAGGGGATCATAATATGCCAAGCTTGGTTGACCAAGTATAGGCTAATAATAACAATCGAAAGGACTGTTACAAACTTTGCGCGAGGTGAGAAACGAATCGGACTAGTTGGCTGAACGTGCATAACATCTCCTCCACATGGCCAGTGCGTTATTGTTGACGCGAGCGACCAAGGGGAATATCGGCCTTGAGGTGGTCGGCAGCTTCGCCACGGGTCAAGGTTACTTCAATGGCCTCTGGATTGGTTACTTCAACGTAACGCTCGATCACGGCAATAATTTCACGTTTCATCTCTTCCATATCGTGGGGCGTGAGATGCACGCGATCATGAACTAAAACCGTCAATAAACGCTCTTTTGCAACCGACGAACTGTTCTGTTGCTTGCGACCAAAAAGATTATCTAAAAGACCCATAGATCCGCTCCATGTGGAAGATAAAGTTGGCTCAACCGCGCCATTTTAGCGGCGGGTACGAAACATATTGACCAATTGTGCCCATAAGCCTTGTTTTTCATCAAGCACAAGGAAGGGAATATCGTGGCCGAGTAAACGATTGGCGATATTATTATAGGCCTTACCTGCCATCGATTCACGATCAAGCACCGCAACTTCGCCGCGGTTGGTTGAAACTACAATGCTTTCATCGTCTGGCACAATTCCAACGAGGTCGATTGCCAAAATTTCTACCACATCGGGCGTATCCATCATGTCGCCGCGAGCAACCATCCGCGCTTTAATTCGGTTAATAATGAGCTTTGGATTGCTTTTTTCATACGCTTCGACCAACCCTACAATTCGGTCGGCATCGCGCACGGCAGACATTTCAGGTGTTGTGACGATCAAAATGTGGTCGGCGGGTGCAATTGCATTTTTAAAGCCACCCTCGATCCCAGCGGGCGAGTCGATCAGAATAAAATCGAATTCGCGGCGCAGCTCGTTGCAAAGGGCGATCATATCGTCAGGCGTTACCGCATCTTTATCGCGGGTTTGGGCTGCTGGCAACAAGAACAAATTATCAGGAAAGCGCTTATCTTTAATCAGCGCTTGGCGTGTGCGGCAGCGGCCTTCGACCACATCGACCAAATCATAGACGATCCGATTTTCGAGGCCCATCACCACATCGAGATTGCGCAAACCGATATCAGCATCAATTGCAACAACCCGTTGGCCTTGCATTGCTAACGATGTGGCGAGATTGGCGGTGGTGGTGGTTTTGCCAACCCCCCCTTTACCAGAGGTGATTGTGATTACTTGTGCCATACATGATCCTCAAAGACCCACTAGCGGCGTGGGGCATCCCATGGTACTACTACAATGTTGTCGCCATCAAGGCTGGCTTGTTCAGGGCCAGTTGGGCGATGATTATCAGGTGTGCGGGCAAGGTTATCGGCGATCCGCAAGAGGGTTGGGCGCAATTCGAGCGCACAGACAATTGCCTGTTGATTGCCGCCAACACCTGCATGGACGGAGCCGCGTAAGCGCCCCCAAATGATGACACTGCCGTGAGCACTAATTTCGGCTCCTGCATTGACATCACCGACCACAACGATATGGCCTTGATGCCGAATTGCTTGGCCGGAACGCACGGTGCGCCATAAAAATAAGCCTTCGCCTTGCACGACGGGTGGAGGAGTAGACCGTAGGCTGTCGGGATGGCGGGTTTCTACGCCAGCCTGCCGACCAGTAGTCCGATTGGTTGGTGCGATGGTAATTAATGCGGCTGGCTCAATATCATGTTCAGCCATGATCGCCAAGATCGCCTGTAGCTCCACATCGGTGATCGAACGCTCACCAACATCGATCAATAATTTTGCGCCATGATAAAACGATGGCCCTTGGGCTAGTTGCTTGCGCAAGGCTTCAAGGACTTCTTCCCACGCTGCGGTGGGGTGTAAAATCAAGCGCAGCCCGTCACGGCTGCCTTTTAACGTGATGCGCTCTTCCATATCGCGCATTATACCGTTTCCGTCAAGAAAACGAAAATGCTGGTTTTAGGATTCAGGGGCTAGGGTTCAGGGGTCAGATTTGTAGGTACTACGAGTATACATAAAAGCCTTACCCTTTTTTTTACTCAAGCTGAATCTGCCAAATTGCTCCTTGATTGAGCAGCAAAAATTGTGCTTGATCCAATGCTTGCAGATCGTTGGCATAGCGTGGTTCGCCTATAGGGTCATTAATTGGATACACCTGAGTTGGCGACCAATAGACCAGTGTATTGCGATCCAAGGTGCGAACAATAATCCCATCATCAAGCCAAGCCAACGGCTCTACTCCCAAATTAGTCGCCTGAATGGTATTAAGGCTTGGCTCGTAAATCCGAAAATCATCGCCAAGATAATAGGCCAAGGCTCCGCGAGCATTCCAAACCAAACGCGGCGTATTTGTGCCACGTTGGCTTTGATCGAGCAACCGAATTTGGTTACTTGGCAGATCGAAAAGCTGCAATTCCAAAGCGCTTTGATCACGCACTTGCAGCAACAACGCTAATTGATCGCGATTTGGGCTAAGTTGCAAGCTACCAGCTAGCAATTGCCGCTTAGGCAGCCGAATAATCACCTGCTCCTGGGTATTACCACCAACTTGCATAATCCGCAGGTCGTCATCACCTGCTGCGTAATACAAGGCATTGTTGGTCATCAAGGCCGCTTGAATCAAGCCATTGGTTGAGGTCAGTACTGTAGCCGATTGGCCGCTAAATGGCTCGATCGCTTGGAGCAAATCAGGCTGGGATTGCGAACGCCACAAGAGCAAAGCTCCATCACTTGACCAACCCAAAGCTTGGCCTTGATAACTGCGGCTCAGCGTTATAAAACTCAAGCCTGGTGCATGCAACTCGAATTGTTCGGCAGTGATTGATTGGGTAATGAGCCATTGCTGGCTCGGCGACAATGGGCCAAATTGCGTCCGCACAACATCATTTGCGCTAACTAATAGCCGATCACTCGCACTTATAATCGTGTTAGTACCAACAGTTGGTATTACCAACGGTGTAATGGTTGGTTGGTTGATGCTGGGAGTTGGGCGAGCGGTAGCCAGCGCCAATAGCGTCGGCGTTGGGCGTAAATCCAAGGTCGGAATAACCACAACGGTTGGTTGAGGTTGGGTCAGATCACACCCATACAGCAAACTAATTAGTACCAAAACAATATAGAATCGTTTCATATCACCATGCTATAATAAATGTTGGAAACGGTTATCAGCAACAGGCAGCCTATGACGAATGATACAATCATTGCAACCGCACCACGACTGGTAATTCGTCGCTGGCAACGGGCAGATTATCAAACCATGGATCGTTGGCCACCCTTCACCGAACCACTGAGCAGCATTTGGAACTTGCCCGATCGAGTGACGGTTGGCGGCGATTGGATGAACGATATTCGGCGAACCTATGCGATAGCTCTACGTGATCATACCCTAGTTGGGCGAATTACGTTACGCAATATTGATTCGGCTAGTGGCTCGGCGCGGCTTGGCATCACTATTGGCCCCCAATATGTGAGCCAAGGCTATGGCACTGAGGGCTTGGCCGCGTTTCTGCAAGCATTTTTCACCACCTTAGGCTTTCAAACCATGGTGCTCGATGTGGCCTCAGTCAATGAACGTGCGGTGCGCTGCTATCGCCGGCTTGGCTTTCAATACAATGGTCATCATTGGCGCGATGCTGGCTGGCGTTTTATGCAAACGCTCGATCAAGCTACTCGCGAACGCATCGCCCCCTTTATCAAGGAAGGTCGCCATGGGGTGTGGGTGCAATTTTACGACATGACGCTCGAACGGAGTGATTGGCAAGCGGCTCAACATCGGTCAGTTATCCACGTTAATCAATAAGAAGGAAGCAGTGTATGTCGCTGATTGCAGGAAACTTGGCGGTCGTTCAAAAGCTCCTCGACGGCGCAGCTATGTCGTGGGGCATTTATGGTGGAGCCGCTGCCCACTTCTATGGCAGCCGTCGGCCAATTAATGATATTGATATTATTGTTCCAGCCAATACCCTAGGCGAAATTGCCCGCTTGTTGCAACAAGGCCAAAAGGCTGTGCAATATGATGGCGGACGGATTCTATGGCGTGGGATTATTTTACAAGAAGATCTGACGATTCGGCTAAATGGCAACGTTTATCCATTTGTGCTTGATCCACCGATGATCGAACGGTTGCAACGCAAACCATTGCTTGGCTCACGCGTGCTCTTTTTGGCTCCCGAAGATGTGTTAGTCCATAAATTAATTTTGTATCGTGGGCCTGAGCAACAACGGTTTGATATTGTCGATTGCGAAGGCATTATCAAGCGCCATCAACTCGACCTTGAGTATTTGCGCCAACGCCTGCAAACCAGCAATGCAACTACCATCGTTACGCCACGCATTGCCGATATGGGCGTAACCCTGTAAGTTTTAAGGCATTATGGGCACATTGCCTGTAGTGCCTTTTTAATCGATTGATGCTCCATCTAGTAGCTTATGATGAAAACCACTCAACCAGCCCATCCTATCGCTTGGACGCTCGGCAATCTGCTGCTCTTTTGTGGCATGTATTTGCTGCTGTATGTTGGTGGGATGTACGCCGATGATTTTTATAATCGCTTAGCGGCACGTGGCGATAGTATGCTACCAATTGCTGCGCCAATTATCACCACCCCTGATCCAGCAATAACGACATTTCAAGCCCCCACGCTCAATCAACAAACTGCCAACGATCAACCACCAGCGCTGGTTGCCAGCGACCACTCCACGATCAGCCGGATTCAAATTCCGCGTATCGAGGTTGATCAAAAGGTGATTGAGGTTGGTTGGGAATTGCAAGATGACGTGGCAACATGGCAAGTTGCTAAATATGCAGTTGGTCATCATCAAGGCAGCGCCAACCCCGGCGAACCAAGCAATATTGTGCTAGCTGGCCATGTTGGTGGCTCGGCTCCGGTCTTTGATCGTTTGATCGAGACCCAGCCAGGCGACCAAATTGTGCTCTATAGCAACGGCCAACAATATCTGTATGTGGTGCAATCCAACGAACGGGTGCAAGAAGTTGGCATTTCAGCTGAACAACGCCTAACCAATGCCGCCTATATGGACCCAACCCCCGCTGAAACGATAACCCTGATTACCTGTTGGCCGCCAGCCGGCCCCAACGCCTTTGACCAGCGGATTATTGTTCGAGCCGTGCCCTACACCATCGCCGCCGAGCAACCTGCTGGCAGCAATTGGCAGATGCGCTAAATCGATTGCAACAAATTATTATCCCCTGCCGTCAGATGAACAGCTATTGACAATCTTGGTCATCACAAAGGGGCAATAATTATGACAAAGCGAACTTTAGGCTTGCTGTTGATTGGAGCAGGGATCATTGCACTGTTCAGCAATATAGGTAATGGCTTTTTTGGGCGCGACCGATATGAGTACGATCACGAATGGAACTCAGAAGTGGCCTATGCTGTTTCCCAAGGCGGGGAAGATTTTCACGAAAATATGGCTGATTTTGAGGCCGAAATGAGCGATCTACAAGCTGAAATGCGCGGTGTGCAAAGCGAAATCAACGAGGCTGTTGGCTCAAACTGGCGTGAAAGCGGCGCTGAATTCCGCGAAGAAATGGCCAACTTACGCGAAGAAATGCGCGATGTTCAAGCTGAAATGCGCGATTCCATGCCAGCCGCACCATGGGCCGAGCCACAACCCCACTTCCAATATGAGTATCACCATCGTGATGGTTCACCCTTTGGCTTCTTGCTGTTTCCGCTCTTAATTGGTGGCGGGATCTTCTTATTGGTTCGTCGTCGCCGCATGGTCGTTCGTCGTCACCAAGAAATTCATCACTTCTAAAAAACGTTTTATATAACCAAAAGCCCCTGCAATGACGGTTGCAGGGGCTTTATTGCGCTTAGGAATAGGCTTGGCAAATTTAGCCCAGCACGCGATTGAGATTCGTTTCGAGTTTTTGACGCAAATCGCGGCGTACTTGTTCGCCAGTTGCGGGTGTGGTCAACAATCCAGCCACAATCCCCAAAATAAACGAACGCAAGCCAGTGCGGGCACGCCGACCTTTACGCCCAACCTCAGTGGCAACTTCACCAGTTTTATGAGCTACAGCCTGAGCTGCATGCTGGGTAGTTTCGCCGACTACATTGGCGGCATCTTTGGCACGTTCACCAACGACGGAAGCCGTTTCCTTGGCGCGTTCGCCAACCACATTCGCAGCGTCTTTAGCGCGTTCACCAACGACAGAAGCCGTTTCCTTGGCGCGTTCGCCAACCACCGAAGCTGCGCCAGTAACCGCCGGAATAACGCTGGCACTGACATCTTGGGCTTTGGCGCTGACAGTTTGAGCGACTGAGCGCAAGGTATCGGGAGCGTGCTCACGCGCTTCTTTGGCGCGTTCAGTTGTGGTTGCCAAAAACTCTTGGACAATTCCACTCAAACGTTGAACCAAATCATTAGCTTGATCGCGGGCATCGGCGCTTTTGCTGCTAGCCACATTGACTGCACGATGACGCAAATCATCGGCTTGCTCAAGCACGCTCTCGCTGGTGCTGCTCAAGCGTTCGCGTACCTCGGCCACAATATTTTTGGCTTTATCAGCCAATGTTTCACCTTGATCAAGTGCTTGTTCACGCACATCGGTCAAACGGCTTTTGGTTTGCTCACCCAAATCGCTAGCCCGTTCGCGGCTGGCGGCAGCAACCGCAGCCAAACCAGCAGTAGCCGCACCAAACAGCGCATTGCCTTTATCACGGCCATCAGCAACTTTTTTGCCCAGCTGATTAATGGTTTGGTCTAGTTGTTCGCGGCCAGTTTCCAAGCTAGCGTTTAAGCGTTGATTGGCCTGCTTACCAGCTTTGCGCAGCTTCTTTTGTTCACGTTTCAACTCTTTGCGGGCTTGTTTATTCAGGCTATGCAAATAACTATTGGCATCAGCAGCACGATGTTCAACCTGATCCCGCAGATTTTCGGTCAGCAGGGCAACTTTTTCGCCCAAGGTTTTGGGGTGATTACGGCGACTGCGTGCCCCTAATACACCACCGACAATGCCACCAGCAACTAAGGCAGCGGTTAATAATGATTGTTGTTGTTGATCATTCATCATCAAACTCCTTTGCTCTAGGATTCGAGCAGCTATCTGCCAAACCTATAGCAAACCCTATACCAAGGGAGTTAGAAGTGATGATCCCCGAAGGACACGAAGCGCATGAAGGACGAGGCTATGGGCTACTGGCGTTTGGCGATGGGGAATCATGACAATTCCACAAAACGTTCCGCTAGCCCATAGCCCATAGCCAAAATATTGCTAAACAATCATTACTTCTTGGTAAACCCCAAAGACTTCGCGCAACACATCGCACATTTCGCCTAGGGTGGCATAGGCATTCACCGCCGCCAGAATTGGCTCCATCAGATTGTGCTCACCTTGCGCTGCTTGGCGTAGGTTGTCCATGGCTTCGGCCCAACGAGCTTGATCGCGTTCGTTGCGCACTTTGTTGAGTCGAGCCATATGTTTGTTCTCACCATCAGGGTCCATTTGCAAAATTGGAATTTCAATTGGATCATCGACGGTGTATTTGTTCACTCCCACAAAGCCGCGCTGGCCGCTATCAACTTCTTGTTGGAAGCGATACGATGAATCGGCGATTTGCTGTTGAATCCAGCCTTTTTCCAAGGCCGCTTCCATGCCACCTTGTTCTTCGATTCGGCGGAAGTAATCGAGACACTCGGCTTCCATGCGATTGGTCAAGGCCTCGACAAAGTACGAGCCAGCCAACGGATCAATCGTGTTGGTCACGCCACTTTCTTCAGCAATAATTTGCTGGGTGCGCAAGGCAATGGTCACAGCTTTTTCCGATGGCAAGGCCAGGGCTTCATCCATCGCATCGGTGTGCAACGATTGTGTCCCGCCGATTACCGCAGCCAATGCTTGAATCGCCACCCGCACGATGTTGTTCTCAGGTTGTTGGGCAGTCAGCGAAACACCTGCTGTCTGGGTGTGAAATCGCATCCACCACGAACGGGGATTTTTTGCCCCATAAATATCACGCATCTGGCGTGCCCAAACCCGCCGCGCAGCGCGATACTTGGCAATTTCTTCAAAGAAATCGTTGTGAGCATTGAAGAAATAGGAAATACGCGGCGCAAAATCATCAATATTCAGGCCACGTTTGAGACAAGCCTTGACATACGCTATGCCGTCGCCCAGCGTAAAGGCCAACTCTTGGGCAGCCGTAGATCCAGCCTCGCGAATATGATAGCCACTAACTGAGACTGGATTCCACTTGGGCATATGTTGGGCGGCAAATTCAATTGTATCAACCACCAAGCGCATCGATGGTGCAATCGGGAAGATATATTCGTTCTGGGCGGCATATTCTTTAAGGATGTCGTTTTGGAGCGTGCCACCTAATTTGGCGCGTGAAATGCCGCGCTTTTCCGCCGCCGCAATATACATCGCCCAAATAATTGCGGCTGGCGAGTTAATTGTCATCGAGGTAGTTACTTGATCGAGTGGAATGCCATCGAACAAAATATCCATATCGGCCAATGAGGTGACGGCCACGCCACACTTGCCAAATTCACCCTCGACCAATGGATGATCGGTATCGCGGCCATAGAGCGTCGGCATATCGAAGGCCGTCGAAAGCCCAGTTTGGCCTTGGCTCAGCAGATATTTAAAGCGAGCATTGGTTTCTTCGGCAGTGCCAAACCCCGCAAACATGCGCATCGTCCAGAGCTTGCCACGATAGCCGGTTGGATGAATCCCACGGGTATAGGGAAACTCACCAGGAAAGCTAATATCCTTATGATAATCAGTGTCGGCAAGGTCGAGCGGGGTATACAAGCGCTGAATTGGCTCGCTGGAAATCGTGCTAAATAACGCCGGACGTTCGGGAGTTTTCTGCAGTGTCGGAGCCAGCGTTTCGTCATTCCAGCGCTCTTGCGCCGCCCGCATCTGAGCTAACTGCTCGGGACTAAACATCGTCGTTTCCCCCTTGGGTTATGAAAATTCTCAACGTTCACGCGATATGCTTCCATTGTAGCAAAGAAAATCAGAAGGCAGAAGTCAAAAGTCAAAAGTCAAAATAGAGCTCAGGAGCCAGGGGGCAGAGGTCAGCGATCAGCGTTTAATGCAGAGCGCAGAGTGACCGAAAGGATGAAGGATGAGGGATGACATGTGGGGAGTAGAGGAAGATAATCAAAAAATCTGTGCCAATCTGTGGCTAAAAACCTTCGCGTGCTTCGCGCTTTTCGTGGTTTCAATCCTTCGTGTGCTTCGTGCTCTTTGTGGATCAATTTGCAACGCTTGACAATTAGTGTATTATAGACACTAAGTCAGTTTTTCGATTTATATGAAGGATAGCAATATATGACAACCCGCTTTCAACATGGCATTCTCTTCACTGATCAATATCAATTAACCATGTCGCAGGTATATTATCGCTTGGGTCTGCATGAACGCCCAGCCTTGTTCGACCACTACTTCCGTTCGTATCCCAATTATGGAGCGCATGCGGCGGGTTATGCGGTGGCCGCTGGGATGCAACCCTTGCTCGAATGGATGGATACCGCCCGTTTTGGCGAGGGCGAAATTGCCGCGCTCTCAGCCATGAAAGGCCGCACTGGCCAAGCGTTGTTTAGCAGTGATTTCTTGGGCTGGCTGCGCAAATATGGCGATCTGCGCAATGTGACGATTCGGGCGATTCCCGAGGGGCGCGTGGTGCATCACACCGTACCAATGACGATTGTCGAAGGCCCATTGGTGTTGGCGCAAATTCTCGAAACGCCGTTGTTGAATATGCTCAACTTCAGCACGCTCATCGCTACCAAAGCGGCACGGGTACGCGAGAGCGCTGGCGATGGCCTATTTTTAGAATTTGGCATGCGCCGCGCCCAAGGCTGGGGAGCCAATTTGGCCACTCGGGCAGCCCTCATCGGTGGTGCTGATAGCTCATCAAACGTCGGCGCAGCGCTTGATATGGGTGTACAACCAAGTGGCACCCATGCCCATAGTTTGGTGCAAACTGCCATGGCGTTGGGCATGGGCGAACTAGGCGCGTTCGAAGCCTATGCCGAAGCTTACCCCGACGACACGCTGCTGTTGGTCGATACGATCAATACCTTGGAAAGCGGTGTGCCTAATGCAATCAAGGTATTTGAAAAGCTACGTCGCCAAGGCCACAAACCCGTTGGCATTCGGCTTGATTCGGGCGACTTGGCCTATTTGAGCATTCAGGCCGCCAAAATGCTCAACACTGCCGGATTCCCCGATGTTTCGATTGTGCTTTCCAATAATCTTGATGAATTGGTAATTTGGCAGATTTTGACCCAAATTCGCGCCGAAGCGCCGCGCTATGGCCTTGAAGCCGATGCCGTAATCAAGCGCTTGGTGTTTGGGGTTGGCACACATTTGGTCACGTCGTGGGGCGAGCCAGCTTTGGGCGGTGTGTATAAATTAGTTTCATTGTTTGATCGCGATACATGGAAACCCGCGATTAAGCTCTCGGAGAACCCGCAGAAAACCCCAACGCCAGGGCGCAAAGCAGCATGGCGGGTGTATGATAGCCGTGGGCGAGCTAGCGCCGATGTTTTGACCTTAGATGACGAACATCCACAGCAAAGCGAAGCCTTGAACTTGTATCACCCAACTGATGCGAGCAAACAACGCACCCTGACTCCTGCTGACCACACAATTGAGGCCTTGTATGCGACGGTGCTCGATTCAGGCCGACGAGTTGTTGATGTGCCCGATTTGGCCGAGTTGCGCGAACGGCGGGTGCGCGATTTAGCGCGGCTTGATCCTGGGGTCTTGCGTTTGGTTAATCCCCACATTTACCACGTTTCGCTTAGCCAACGCTTATGGGAATTGAAACAGAACCTGATTAAAGAGATGCGCAAGGGCTAAGCGCGATCAAACGCCTTGAGATTGGCCACGTTAATAATCAACTGGCAAATTTAAGGCTTATTTATGAAAATTTTTAATAAATTTATTATTCGATCAGCCCAAGCGATGCTGCCAAAGAATCCTGCAGGCGACACCATTAACCATGGATTGCTTGCAGGATTCGTGGTCAGTTGGGGCAAATTGATCACCGCAACAAGGATTTTTATGCTATGATTGACAATCGTAACCCAATGTACAAGGACAATGGTGTTTGTGCAATGTACCTTCCTCAAGCAACTCAACGCCTCATCGAATTGGCGTTAGCAGAAGACCTCGATGGTGGCGACTTAACATCACTTGCCACAATTCCGGCTGATTTAGCCGCCAAAGCCCATGTTTTAGTTAAAGATCAGGGTGTACTCGCGGGCATGGACGTTGCAGCGGCGGTTTGCCGTTTGGTAGACTCGGCCTTAGAATGGCAACCAGTGTTAGGCGATGGTTCAGCTGTGGAATATGGCACGATTGTGGCCTACCTCAGTGGGCCAGCTCGCTCAGTGCTGATGGCCGAACGCACCGTACTTAACTTTTTACAGCGGCTTTCGGGCATTGCCAGCAAAACGGCGCTCTATGTCGCCAAAATCGCCGATACCCAAGCCAAACTCGTTGATACGCGCAAAACCACGCCAGGCTGGCGGGCTTTGGAAAAAGCCGCAGTACGGGCAGGTGGTGGCGCAAATCATCGGTTTAATTTGGGCGATGGCGTGCTGATCAAAGACAATCATCTGGCGCTTGGTGGGCATGATATTGTGGGCGCAATTCAGCGGGCACGGGCTGTCGCGCCGCATACCACCAAAATCGAGGTTGAAGTTGAAGATTTGGCGGGGGTACAAGCAGCACTTGAGGCGGGAGCCGATATCATTATGCTCGATAATATGTCGATTGAAGCCATGCGCGAGGCCGTACAGTTAATCGCTGGGCGGGCTTTGGTCGAGGCTTCGGGCGGCATCACGCTTGAGCGAATTCGGGCGGTCGCGGAAACGGGAGTCAATGTAATTTCCTGTGGTGCGATTACCCACTCGGCAACGGCGCTCGACATCAGCTTGGACATTGCAATCAATTCGTAACGTGCTCATCAGTAGGTTATAAGCAATTTATCAGGTTGGCCATGCTACTATTACGCAGTCAGTACTGAGCAATTGCTTACGAACGATTTAGTGCATCGACAAAAGGAGAATGCCATGCGACGACGATGGGTTCGTCTTGGCCTGCTCATGCTTATTGCCATGGGCGTAGTGCTACCTGGAACCAAGGCCGAGGCTACACCGCCGCCGCCCTTAGCCCAGTATTTCCCCGAAACCGGGCAATCAGCGGTCAACTATTTCTGGCAATTTTGGAAGAATACGCCGAATGCCATGCGCGTGTTGGGCTATCCCATTTCCTTGCCATTTATCCAAGAAAGCTTTACCGAGCCTGGTAAATTCTATTTGGTGCAATATTTCGAACGCGCCATCTTAGAAGAACACCCTGAAAACTTCAATCACCCAACCAATGGCAACAAATACTTTGTGCTTGGGCGGTTGCTGGGCAAAGAATTGGCCAAGGGTCGCGAAAATGAGCCAGCCTTCAAGCCAGTGGCTAACCCCAATAATGGTACGGTTTGGTTTCCTGAAACTCAACATACCCTGACCAACACGCCTGGCCCATTTTTGACCTTCTGGCGCAATTATGGTGGTCTCTCGGTGTTTGGCTATCCTTTGTCAGAGCCATTCCAAGAGCTGAACCCTGATACTGGTAAAGTCTATTGGGTGCAATATTTCGAGCGTAATCGTTTCGAATATCATCCCGAAGAAAAACCTGAATTCCAAGTGTTGCTTGGTTTGTTGGGTAAACAATACTATAACGAACATAAGCATGAGCCAAAATTGGCCGTCAAGGAATGGTTTTTCCGCTATCACACCCGCGCCGAAGCCATCCCAGCCGATTTTGTCTATGGCTACAATGTTCAAGCCTTCTACCAAGAACGTGATCGTTTGTATCAATTGGTCAACAATGCCGCCTTTGGTTGGATTCGCCAACAAGCACCTTGGGAAGATCTCCAAGCTGCTGACGGCACAATCTACTGGGGTGAGTTAGATAAAGTTATCAACGACGCGCATGCCAAGGGCATTAAAGTCTTGTTGAGTGTGGTTCGTTCGCCGGAATGGGCTAGCGAAAATGGCACGCACGGCTTGCCATCACGCCGCAACTTCCCCAAATTTGGCGATTTTATGCAGCGCATGGCGCAACGCTATAAAGGCAAAGTCCAAGCTTACGAAATTTGGAACGAGCAAAATTATGCAATTGAAAACGGTGGCGTGGTAGCTCCAGCAGCCTATTATGTGGATATGCTGGAATATGCCTACAAAGGCGTAAAAGCTGCTGACCCTGAAGCAATTGTGGTTTCTGGCTCACCAACCCCAACTGCCACCAATCGCACTGATATTGCAGTTGATGAGTTGATTTACTTTGCCCAAATGTTTGCAATTCCAAAATTCTGGAATAACGTTGACGTAATTGGTGCGCACTTCGGCGGCACTTACAATCCACCAGATACCAAGTGGCCCGATAACCCAGGCCCAGGCCCAGGTTGGCGCGACAACTCGGAATTCTACTGGCGGCGGATTGAAGATGTACGCCAAGTGTTGGTCAATAGTGGCAACGGCGACCGCCAAATTTGGGTAACCGAAATTGGCTGGGCCACTGCCAACACCAGCCCAGGCTTTGAGTACGGTAACTCGAATACGCTCGAAGAACAGGGAGCCTATCTCGAACGAGCAATGTATATGGCTCGCTACGATTACGCTCCATGGGTTGGCGCAATGTTCGTGTGGAACTTAAACTTCGCGGTGACCTCACCCGATGCGCTGCACGAAACTGCTTCATTTGGGGTATTGAACCCTGATTGGAGTCCACGCCCAGCCTATACCCGCTTGCAACAGTTTGCAGCAACCCATAAATAATTAACCGAGGTCGGTTGCAACAACACGAAGATCACGCTCTGAAGCCAGTGTTGTGATCTTCGTGTTGTTGTCTGACGAGGAGTTTGATATGCCTAAATCACGCTGGTTAAGTGCCGCCATGGTCTGCTTGCTAGCAGTTAATCTTTTGGCGGCGTGTGGTGGCGATAGTGCGCCCACTACCCAACCAACCAATCCTGACGCAGCGACGGCTACCCCCGAAACTGCTGCCCCAACCACTGATAGCAATCCACCAGTAACGACGGGCAACCCTTTACAATTGCCCTATTTGCAATATGGGGCAGCGGCGCAACTGTACTATACTGATCGTAATCGCGCCTTGACCTTGATGAACAACGCTGGGTTCGATTGGGTGCGCCAACAGATTCAATGGAAAGATATTGAAGGCCCAAAAGGCAATTTTGGCTGGGGCGAGCTTGATGCAATTGTGGCTGATGCCAACGCCAAAAATATCAAGGTATTGTTGAGCATTGTGCGTTCGCCATCGTGGGCACGCGCCGATGGCACCAACGGCATGCCCGATAACATCAAAGATTTTGGCGATTTCGTCGAAGCCTTGGTGGTGCGCTACAAAGGCAAGGTCCAAGCCTACGAAATTTGGAACGAGCAAAATCTTGATCATGAAAATGGCGGCTCGCGTGAGTCGATCGACGCTACCAAATATGTTGATCTGTTAGTTGAAGCCTACAATCGGATCAAACCAATCGATCCTGAGGCCTTTGTGATTTCAGGCGCATTGACTTCAACTGGCGATTCACCAGCGGCGATCGATGATCTGACCTACTTTGAACAAATGTTTAGCTACAAAGATGGCATTTTCAAAGATCACATCGATGGTGTGGGTTTCCATCCTTCGCCATCGTACAATCCGCCAGCGACCTTATGGCCCGACCAGCCCGGCCCAGGCCCAGGTTGGCTCGAAAGCCCAACCCACTACTTCCGCCATATCGAAAACCTCAAAATCTTGATGGATAAATATGGCATGCAAGATTATCAAGTGTGGGTGACCGAGTTTGGCTGGGCGACCCAAAACACCAGCCCAGGCTATGAGTATGGCAACGAAATTAGCTTTGAACAACAAGGCCAATATGTGCTCGATGCGTTGCAAATAACCCGCCGCGATTACCCTTGGGTGGCCACCATGTTTGTGTGGAACCTCAATTTTGCGGTAACCTCGCCTGATCCGCTTGATCAAACTGCCTCATTTGGCATTCTCAACCCCGATTGGAGTCCCCGGCCAGTCTTTGAAAAAATTCAAGGCTTTATTAACGCCGTTAAGACCGAAGAAGGTCGCTAAATCAATGATTCGGCATAGAGCAGCAGCTTTATGCCGAACTGCACTCCTCATGCCACAGCCGTCAAGACTCTGGTATACTAGCACGCGGTTTCATACACAATGGAGGTCAGCGTGATTGCGGTTTATCACCTAAATGCTGGCTCAACTGGCATCGAAGTTCGGATTTTGGCTGAGGCTATTCGTAGCGCCCGCAACCTGACATGGGCCGCAACTCCGGCTCATGCTGATATTTTTGTGCTGACTGGGCCAATTCCGCTGCTGTTACGCCCAGCTTTGAGCAATGTTTGGCGCGATTTTATTGCTGACCGTGCGCCATTAATTGCCTTGGGTCGCGCCAGCATCGATGGGCATCCATTTGGGCGCGGTGGCTTGGCCGAGCTACCAGAAATTCAAGTAGCCGCCAAAATCGATGGCGATCCGCCAACGGTTGCGGCAATTCAGGCCGGCATTGTCCAAGCCCTCAATGCCCGTACCGCCAAACACTAAAGGTCGTTTATGAATACATTGCTTCAACAATTGATTGCTGCGTTGCTCTATCCGGGTATGCTCACCACAATGTTGTTAACCCTCGCCGTGATTGGCATTACCAAGTTGCATGCGCCTGGGGGTGGCTTAAGCCGTGGTTTTTTAGCAGCCTTGCAGGGCAAAACTTCGCTCAATCTAGCGCTAGCAGCACTTTTGGCGCTCATTGCCCCAGCATTTTTGCCATGGGCTGGCTCGCCGCTGGTAACACCCCGCTTGGGCCAATTATGGTTGGCTTGGGCCTTGCTCGAAACCTCGTTTATGCTAGCGCTCATGCCTGGTTTACAAAGTTTGGCCGCTGCGAGCGTGCGAGCCGCCATGCGCGAGGCCCAACTCAGTAGCGCAGGTCGAATTGTGCTCTGGCTAGCACTGGGAGTAGCACTTTGGACAGGCGATAATTGGCAGTGGAACATTGTGCCAGCCCGGGTTTTGGCATTAATCGCAGCGGCAATGGCCTTGCCTGTGGCGCTTGGTTGGGGTCCATTTGCCCACGATTGGAGCCTTACTCCAGGCGGCCCCGAAGCCGAACTTAACCGTGCTAGTGCTGAGCTAGCCCAATGGGGTCGCGCAATTCGGGCAACAGTTTTGTTAACCTTGATTCCACTCTTGGGTTTTCCAATCACGGCAGGCTTGCATTGGTCGCTGCATGTGGCCTTGACCATCGCGACGACCTTGGCCTTGGCGGGAGTTGGCCGTTATATTAATGGTTCAACGGTGCGCCAACCCTTGAATGAGAGCTTGCGTTGGTGTTACACCCGCGCCTTGCCTTTAGCCTTGCTGAGCGGAATTGTCTTGGTTGCGATGCAGCGCTGGTTGTAGGAGAGAAGCGATGACTGCCTTATTGCTTGAGAAAATCGTCAAACGTTTTGATACGACAACCATTTTGCGCCAACTCAATTTGCTGGTGCAAGAAGGTCAGGTTTATGGGTTGCTGGGAGCCAATGGCGCGGGCAAATCAACCTTAATTCACTTGATTATGGGGTTTTTATATCCCGATAGTGGTCGAATTGAGGTTTTTGGTAAAACGCCCACCGCCATGCACGGCCAAATTGGCTACTTGCCCGAACGCCTACGCTACCACACCCACTGTAGCGCCCGCGAATACCTGACCTATATGGGCAATTTTGGTGGCATGCGCGGAGCCGGCCTCACCAGCCGCATCAACGATTTGCTCGAATTGGTTGGCCTAACCGAAGCTGCCGATAAACGCATGCGCAATTACTCCAAGGGCATGACTCAGCGCGTTGGAATCGCCCAAGCCTTGCTGAGCGACCCGCAACTGTTGCTGATCGATGAGCCATCATCAGGCCTCGATCCTCAGGGCCAACTTGAAATGCGCGATCTCCTGCTGGATTTACGCAGCCAAGGCCATACCATTTTGATCTGCTCACATCAGCTTGATGAGATTGAGGCGGTTTGTAATCGGGTGGGCATTTTGGTGCATGGTGCAATTGCCGCCGAAACCGATTTAGCTCAACTTACTGGCACAAATGGCGTGGTGATCACGCTTAAAGAAACTCCAACCGATGCGCTGGATTTTGCCCTGCGTTCGATCGACCCAAGCATTGTACGTGATGATCGCTTTATCACTGTGCCCGAAAATAGCCCAAGCTTGCAAGGGCGCTTATTGCAATTATTGCTTGACGAAGGTTATACCGTGGCTTCGCTCCAACCAAGCCTTGGCAATCTGCGCGATCTCTATTTGCACGTTGTATCGGGCAAAGAACCACCAGCTGAAATGCAGCCCCAAGCACCGCTGGCCATTCTAGATAGTTTGTTAGCTGGCGAGGAGCAGCAATAATGGCAAAACTTCGACAAATTTGGGCTTGGACACGCTTCATCTGGAGCGAATACCAACGCACTGGGCGTTTTTTGGTTGAGCTAGGGGCATTAATTATTTTTGCCTATGTCTTTCTGCGCAAACCCAATGTTGATGCTCATCTTACAGCTACCCAGTTCTTTGGCATGACCGCAATTTTTGTGCTCTGTCAGACAATTTTCACCACCACGATGATGGCAGGCCTTGGTAATCGGCCGCAAGGCTATGTGGTTTTGGCGCGCTCATTGGGCCGCAAAGGCTATTTAGTTGGCCTCTTTTTAGTCGCCTTTTTAATTAGCTTGGTCAATTTAATCCTTTGTACCATCATCGTCACCATCATCAACAAGCCTGTATTGTGGGATGCAGTGATTTGGGGTGCGGGAGCCTTGCCGCTGATTTTAGATATTGCTTTGATAACCGCCTTGGTACTTCTACTTTCAAGTTTGGTGCTTTCACAAGGCTGGCGCTTGAGCATTTTGGCGGTCATTGCCTTGGCTTCGTTGAGCACCAGCGATATTTTCACCAACACCTTTGATCCGAATGGGAGCTTGGGCAAAATTTTGGCAGCAATTCGCACGATTGTTGGCATTCCACTAACGCCATTGTTTGCAGGCTTTGAGCTAGCAGTCACGCGCCAAGCCTATGAGAGCAATTTGAATCAAGCCTTGGCAATTTTGGGTGGTCAGGCTGCGCTATTAATCGCGGTCAGTGCGTTTGGTTTTTTTGCTTTTGAACGGCGCGATATTATTCTAGGAGCCTAAGGTGCAAGCTGATGTGTTGGTCATTGGCGCAGGCCTTGCTGGCTTGTGGAGCGCAATCATCCATGCGCAAGCAGGTCGCAAGGTTACTCTATTGGCCAAAGGCCAAGGAACATTGCCCTGGAGTAGTGGTTGCCTTGATCTCGTGCCGCAACACCCAACCAACTCAGATCATCCCTACCCCATGCTCCAAGCCGTGCTTGAACCAGCTACCCAAGCTTGGCTTAAATTCACTCAAGCGCAGGATTATCGCTTTGTTGCCAATTTAAAGCAGCATTATTGGCTGCCAACCGCAATTGGTACATGGCGGCCAACCAACGCTGTACCATTAACCATGCTCAACGCTGAACGCTCGATTATTAGCAATTATCGGGTGTTGGTGCTGGGCTTCCGCGAATTACGCGATTTCTTTCCGCCCTTGTTGGCTGCACGCCTGCAACAACACGGCATTGCTGCCCGTGGCAGTTACTTAACCATGCCAACCAGCCAGCGCTCCCGTGATTTCAATAGCGTTAATTTGGCCCGTTTATGCGAACAAGTCAGTTTTCGCCAAGCTCTGATCAAGCATATCGATCAGATTCGTGGTGATGCCCAATTGCTGCTGTTTCCCGCCATGCTTGGCATCAGCCACAGCACTAGCATCATCAACGAGTTGCAAACCGCCTTAGGATGTTTAGTAGCTGAAGTGCCAACCCTGCCGACCAATGTAGCCGGATTACGTTTGCAACGCATGTTGCTAGACCAATTTGAGCAATTGAACGGGCGAATACAACTGAATGCCGAGGTTATTCGCGGCGAATTTGTTGATCAACGCTTGGTGGCGGTGTATAGTGCGGCGGCGGCTCGCGAACAGCGCCACACTGCTGGGCACTATATTTTGGCAACTGGCGGGATTGGCGGCGGTGGTTTACGTGCCGATTATCCCAATGGTTTACGCGAAACAGCGCTGAATTTGCCAGTTCAGCAGCCAACCGAGCGTGATCAATGGTTCGCGGCCAATGTACATGCCCAACATCAACTCTTCAAAGCGGGGATTGCAGTCAATCAACATCTTCAGCCAATTGATGCCCAACAGCAGCCAATCGCCGAAAATCTGCAAGTAGTTGGGGCCGCCTTAGCTGGATGTGACCCAATTCGTGAACGCTGGGTTGAGGGTTTAGCCCTTGCCAGTGCCAGCCATGCCTTTGAGAGTCGAGGGTTCAGGGGCTAGAGGTCAGGGATCAGTTTGGATTACGAAGATAGGTATTGGCTGAAGGCTATTGGCTTTTGCTATTCCAATCAATCTCCGATAGCCCATAGCCTATAGTCATACACTGCTCTGCGTCGCTGGGTTAACCCTAGCCCCTGAACCCTGACCCCTATGTTCTATGCTCTATGTTCTATGTTTTTTACCGAACCGTCATAACTTCAACATCGAACACCAAATCGGCGTTAGCTGGAATCGTCCCCTGACCTTGCGCTCCATAACCCAAGGCGGAAGGGATGATCAAGCGGCGCTTGCCACCTTGCTTGATGCCAACTAAGCCTTCGTTCCAGCCATCAATCACCATGGCTGCACCGACATTTTCGACCGGATATGGCTGACCACCAACATTCGAATCGAATTGTGAGCCATCGGATTTAAGGTAGCCAGTGTAAAAAACCTCAGCGGTTGAGCCAGCAGTTACTTCAGGGCCACTACCGACCACAATATCCACATAGCGCAAGCCGCTGGCAGTTTGCTTAACTTCTAAACCATTGGGCAGTGCTGGAATAACTGCCGAAACATCTGAAATGTCTAGGCCAGTGGTTGCTGAGGTTGGAACAGCAGTCGGGTTTTCAGGGCGAGCAATCTCACCACAGCCAATCAAACTTGCTGCAACCAACATCGAAAAAAGAATACGCTTCACAGAAAGCCCTTTCATCACAAATTGAAACCAAACGCCGCTATTATACCTTGCTTCACAGATTCATCAGCTTTACATCATTCTCAAAGTGTGGGCAATCTTCTAGGATAGGGCGTGGAACAATCTGTGCATGGTTGACGTTATATTGATACGCAAACACAAAGGGGGTTCCCAATGGAACGATTGTCAGACAAAATTTCAGCCGCATTATTCGTCGTTATGCTTCTGTCGATACCCTTTTTATATGCAATTGTCAGCGGCAGTTAAATTCACTGTCGCCAAATATTAATCTCGCTCAGCACATGAGTCGTGTATAATGCGGCGAAGGAGATTAGGTATGGCACAACCAACTGAGATTGTTCACCTGCTACGCCCCTTCGGGCGGCGCTTACGCCTTGCCGATACATTGCAATGGCTGAGTCGTACATTTTGGCTTCCGGCACTTGGCTTTGCCTTAATCCAAGGTGCTGGTCGG
This sequence comes from Chloroflexota bacterium, assembly GCA_020161265.1. NCBI lineage: Bacteria > Bacillati > Chloroflexota > Chloroflexota bacterium. Next base: position 89,094 of record JAIUOC010000003.1, read on the forward strand.
CTCTTCCCAATTCCTAACTGGACATTATGGTCGTTAGTGCCCTTCGCGGTTTGGCTGGTTGCCTTACTGGTTGTAGCGCTGCGCCCACAATCGAGCAATCGCATCGCCCAACGTAGCGATCTCGAACTCGATTTGCGCGAACGACTCTCGACTGCCCTCGAATTGCACAAACGCGATGATCGCGGGCCACTCGACGATGTTCAATATAATGATGCCCTTGATAAAGCCCGTACTGCTAATGCTAAGGATATTCGGGTTGCCCCACCACGCAAACATCGTTTATGGTGGGGGTTGGCAGCCTTGTTCTTAATGCTGGGCCTTACCTCGGCTGTCTTGCCAAACATCCAAAGCAATGTCTTGGCTGAACGCGAGGCGGTCAAAACCGATCTCGAACGGATCGCCGACCGCATCGACCAAACCCGTGAAGAAATTGCCAAAGACGAAACGCTTTCGCCTGAAGAACGCGCCGAATTGGATCGCCAATTGGCTGAATTATCCAAAGATTTGCGCGAAAATACTGGCTCACGCGAAGATGCTTTGGCGAAAATCTCGCGCACCGAACAACAATTGCAAAAGCGCTTGGATTCACGTGCTAGCGCTCGTCAGGCTTCGTTGCAAGAATTGGCCCAAGCCTTGAAAAACCAGCGTGGAGCCAGCCAAGAGCAACGCCCTGAAGCCAGCGATGCTGCCCAAGAGTTGGAACAAGCAGCGAAAGATGCTGAAAAGATGACTCCTGAGCAGCGTGAGCAATTGGCGAATGCGCTTGAACAACAAGCCAACCAAACTGCGGCAACGAATCCTGAATTGGCTCAATCGTTGCGCGATGCTGCCAGCGCTTTACGCAACGGCAACCTTGCCGATGCTCGCTCAGCGTTGCAACGTGCCAGCAACCAAGCCAGCCAAAGCGCTGAGCAATTGCAAGATCAACAAGGCGTTGAACAGGCTTTGAGCGAAGTGCAAAATAGCCGTGACCAAGCGGCCCAAGCTGGCCAGCAAGGCCAACAAAATCAACAAGCGGGTCAGCAAGGCCAGCAAGGCCAGCAGGGTCAGCAAGGCCAGCAGGGTCAGCAAGGCCAGCAGGGTCAACAGGGCCAGCAAGGTCAAGGCCAAGGTCAAGGCCAAGGTCAAGGCCAGGGTCAGGGCCAAGGCCAAGGTCAAGGCCAAGGTCAGGGCAATGGTCAGGGTCAGGGTGGCGGCAGCCAATCCAACAATCTTGGCTCAGGCAACAGCAATGGCAGTGGCAATGGCACAGGCCGCAATGATCGCGACTTCCCTGGCACTGGCAACGATAAAGGCCTTGTCTACCAACCATGGAAACCAGGCGCTGCCAATGATCCAAGTAGTGTAAGCGGCCAGCCCAATGGCAGCGGTAACGCGCCCAGCCAACCGAGCGGTAGTACTGGCCCAGGCATCGCCAATGGTTCGCAAGTGCCCTATAATCAAGCTGGCTCGGACTACCAAGAATCGGCAGGGCGGGCGGTGGATAGCGGATACATCCCACCACAATTGAAAAACTTTATCCGCGACTACTTTAACCAATTGGAACAGTAAGAGGATTCTATGTTTCTAGCCCTTGAGTTAGTGTTTCTTAGCCTCCTCGCAGGCGGTATGTGGACACTGTTGGTCGCAACGCGACGCTTCAACATCAGCCAACGTGCAATGACGATTTCGTTTGCTGTTACTGCGCTCGGCTGGATGGGCTTTTTGCTCACCACAATTGCTCTGCTCGTTTATGCCACGACACAACTCACGTAGCGAAGAGCAAGAGTTTTAGGTTCAAGGCTATAGGTTCTTGCTTGAATCAGGTATGATTCAGAGACCTATAGCCTTTTGTTGATAAGGAGTTTGGATGCAATACACTGAACGCGATGCTGAAATGTTCCGGCGCACTGCTGCTGCAATTGAGGCTGAAATTGGCAAGGTGATTGTCGGGCAACGCGCCTTGATCCGCCAAACATTAATTACCTTGATCGCTGGTGGCAATGCGTTGCTTGAAGGTGTGCCAGGTTTGGCCAAAACAACCTTGATTCGCACGCTTTCCGAAGCGGTCGATTGCCAATTTAGCCGAATTCAATTTACCCCCGACTTGATGCCTGCTGATATCATCGGCACAACGATTATCGCCGAAGATGAGCAAGGTCAAAAAGAATTCCGCTTCCAACGTGGGCCGATTTTCTCCAACTTGGTGCTCGCCGATGAAATTAACCGCGCTACGCCTAAAACTCAATCGGCGCTACTCGAAGCTATGCAAGAACATACGGTCAGTGTTGCCCGCACCAGTTACAAGCTCGAAGAGCCATTCTTTGTGCTAGCAACCCAAAACCCGCTTGAAATGGAAGGCACCTATCCATTGCCCGAAGCGCAACTCGACCGTTTCTTCTTCAAAATCAATGTGCCGTTTCCATCACCCCAAGAGTTGGTAGAAATTGCGCAACGTACCACGGGGACTGATCAAGCGAAGCCACAAAAGGTGATCAACGGCGCTACCTTGATTCAGTTGCAACAGATGGCGCGTTCGGTGCCAGTGGCGACCCACGTCTTGAGCTATGCTGCGCGAATTATCAGCGCAACGCACCCCGATAGCCCACTTGCCCCCGAGCAAGTTAAGCGCTATGTGAGCTATGGCTCCAGCCCTCGTGGCATGCAAGCGTTGATTTTGGCAGGCAAAATTGCGGCCTTACTCGATGGCCGCACCAACGTCGCCTTCCGCGATTTGCGCGAAATGGCCACGCCAACCCTGCGTCACCGAATTATCTTGTCGTTTGAGGGTCAAGCTGAGGGAGTTAACAGCGAAAGTATTGTCAATAGCATTTTGGAATCAATTAAGGAAGAAGCATGACCCGCCGTATTGCCCTAATCATTTTAGCCCTTGCTCTGGCCAGTTGCGGTAGCTACGCATCCGATAGTAGCCGCCAAGTCAGCATTCGTCCAACGATTGTGCCATCAACCCCTGCTCCGCCAGCAACCCAAGATCCGTTGGGCATTGCCAGCGAATTTATTCCGTTAGCAAAACCAGCTCAAATTCCGGCTGACGATCAACGCTCAATGGGCGATCCTAACGCGCCAGTCACAATTGTTGAATATAGCGATTTCCAATGCCCCTTCTGCCAACGCCATCATGTGTCGGTTTTCCCCGAACTGAAGGCCAAATATATTGATACTGGTATGGTGCGCTATGTATTCCGCAACTATATCGCTGTGGAAAGCCATACGTCTGCGCCAGCCGCTGGAGTTGCCAGCTTCTGCGCCATGGATCAAAACAAGTTTTGGGAAATGTATGACATGTTGTTTGTGCGAGCCAGCGAATGGGGCGTTGATCCCAATCTCGCGCCAACTGTGATGCTCAAGTATGCCGAAGAATTGGACTTGGATACCGCCGCCTTTGCCAAATGCCAAGCCGACCCAGAAGTTTTGGCCAAGGTCAATGCTGAAACTGCTGAGGCTGTGGCCGCCCAAGCAACTGGTACGCCAGCCTTCTTTATCGGCAACTACATCATTCCTGGGGCTTACCCACTCCAAGGTTTCGATGCCGCAATTGCCTTGGCAAACCAAAATCAATAATCGTTGGTTGAGTGTGGAGATGTTGCAATGAGCGAACAAGCAGCGCTATTTGAACCACAATTCTTAAAACAATTGGATCGTTTGGCGCTGCTGACGCGCCGCAATATTGCTGGCCAGATGCAAGGTGAACGCCGTTCGCCGCGCCGTGGCTCGTCGGTGGAATATGCCGACTTCAAGCCCTACACGCCAGGCGATGATTTTCGCCAGATCGACTGGAATTTATATGCGCGTTTGGAGAAATTCTTTCTCAAGCTGTTTGTAGCCGAAGAAGAAATTACCCTCCACCTGCTGATCGATACCAGCGCTTCGATGGATTGGGGCGAGCCAAACAAGTTGCGCTATGCCGCTCAGGCAGCGGGCGCGTTAGGCTACATCGCCTTAGCCAGCCTTGATCGAGCGCAAGTCACCAGTTTTGGCGGTGGCAACGAGCAGCGAATTCCGGCAGGGCGGGGGCGGGCAGGTGTGCCGCCATTATTCAATCTGCTGAATCGACTCAAGGGCAACGGCGATACCAGCTTGTTGCAAGCTAGCCGCCGCTATATTCAAACGGCGCGGGTAGCTGGGCCATTGTTGTTATGCAGCGATTTGCTCACGCCCGATTGGGAAGAAGCCTTGCGCACGCTTGGCCGCCGCCCATTTGAAATTACTGTGCTGCATGTGCTCTCGCCTGATGAGCTGAATCCGCCATTCGAGGGCGATTTGAAATTGCTCGATGTTGAGGGTGGCGAATCGCTCGATGTCAGTGCTGATCTCGATTTATTGCAGCGTTATGTTGAACGTTTGCAGGCATGGCGCGAAGAAGTTGAGCATTTTTGTACAACTCGTGGCATCAACTATATTTTTGTTGATACCAGCTTGCCTTTGGAATCATTGTTGGTTTCAGTGCTACGCGAACGTCAAATTGTACGCTAGAGCTAGAGGGGAATATGGAGAAACGTAAATTTAAACATTTAAGGACGTTTGTCTATTCATTAACCGCTGTTTTATGTATTACAGGTCTCTATTTAGCAATCCAACAGAGCCGCTCGTGGATCGGCGTTATTTTAATTATCGCTAGTTTACTTTCTTGTTATCGTGGTATTCGTTATATTGACTATTTAGAACGTGATGAAGTCATTGATGATCCACGAATAACTCGCCATCGTCAAGAAGCATCCAAAGTTATTTATGTATCAATTGTTGATGATGCAGGCAATCTGCTACCCGATGCTGAAGCCAAAGCCAAAATTCGCCAAGCCGAAGCCCAAGCTGGCCCACGCGATACGATTATTTCGGTAAAACATAAGGTTTGATATGCAACCAATTGAATTAGAATATAAACTTGATTTTACGGATTATCAGGCAGCCAATTTAGCGATGTTTAAGCACAGCCCACGCTATCAAGAATCGCTGAATTTAAATCGCTATTACGAACTATTACTGTATGTTTTAGGTGTTGGATTAATCGCCTTCTTTATTGCTGCCCTGATTCAAGTTGGGCATTTAATTATTTGGTTAATTGTGCTTGGACTAGTGCTATTAAGTGCTTGGATTGTTTATAACCATCGGGATATGCGTGAATTTACCTTGGATTATTTACAAAGAAATTATCGGCATGAACAAGCGAGTTTTGAATTACCAACAGCCTTTATCGGTGATTCAAGCCATATTGAAGAAACAAATGCTTGTTTCAGTAGCAGCTATAAATGGAATTTTATTCAAACTATTTTGGATGAAGCCGAACATATTCTCTTGGTTAGTCATAATAATCGGGTGGTTGTTATACCCAAGCGAGCATTTAAATCGCCAGCCGATCAGCAGATAGCGTTGCAACAATTTGCCCAATATCATGCTGACGCACAGCTAGCAGAGTGAGTAGATTGTATGGGATTTATTGCACCATTAATGTTTATCGCAGGCGGCACGGTTCTGGCAGGAATTGTGGCCATGTACATCTTGCGCCTCCGCCGCGAGGAACGCACGGTTTCGTCAACCTTTTTATGGAATCAATTGGTTCGCGATGTTGAGGCCAACGCGCCGTGGCAACGCCTCCGCCATAATTGGTTGCTTTGGCTGCAATTGCTCATTGCCTTGCTCTTGGCGTTTGCCCTGGCCCGACCGTTCAGCCCAACCGTTGGGGTTAGTGGGCAAAATCTCATTGTGATTATCGATCGCTCGGCTTCGATGGGCGCTACCGATGTTGATACCAATCGGCTGGCAGCTGCCAAGGCTGAAGCAATTCGCTTGGTTGATCAGTTGCCTGATGGCGCACGCGCTACGATTATGGCGATCGGCGGCGAGCTTGATGTGCCTGCTGCTGCCACCACTGACCGCCGCGAAATTCGCGATGCAATCGAAGGCATAGAATTGCGCTTAGGTGGTGGCTCGGATATGTCGCAAGCCCTGAGTTTGGCTGGGGCATTGGCGGCGCGTGAAGAAGAATCGGAAGTGGCAATTTTGACCGATGGCCAAGTAACCGTGCCAATGAGTGCCACTTTACCCGCCAAAATTCGCTATTTCCCAGTTGGCACGAGCAACAACAATCAGGCGATCGCGGCAATTGCCTTGAACGAACTAGCGCCAGGCACGTTGACCTTCTTTGCCCGCGTTACCAACGAAGGCCAAGAGCGGGTTACGCGGCGTTTGTTGGTAACCCTCGATGGCACCTTGTTCAATGCCTATGATCTCGAAATTTTGCCCGGCCAAGATCAAACCGTCAATATCGATGTGCCAGCAACCGCCACCACGGTTGAGGCGCGGCTTGATGGCAGTGATAGCCTGCCCAGTGACGATGTGGCTTGGGCAATTCGCCCATCAAGCGATGCAATTCCGGTGCGTTTTGTCACGCCAGGTAATCGTTTTCTGGCTACGGCCTTGGGCTTGATGCCACGGGTACAAGTTTCGGCCTATCTGACTGAAACTGCCACCTTTACTGATACGGCCTTGCTGACGGTGCTCGATGCCAGTTTGCCAGAGCCGTTACCCGCTGGCAATTTGCTGTTTATCGCACCCTATCGCTCGACCGAATATTTCTCGGTGACTGGAAGTTTGGATCGACCAGTGCCCCGCCCCGCCCCAACCGATGATCCGTTGTTGCGCAATGTTGAGCTGGGCGAAGTCAATATTTTGAAATCGGCACGGATTGAAAATGCACCTTGGGCACATACGGTGATCGATAGTGCGGCTGGCCCGTTGCTAATTGCAGGCGAAGTTGATGGGCGACGGATTGCGGTGCTCGGCTTCGACACCCATGATTCCGATTTACCATTGAATATTTCATTTCCATTGTTGATTGCCAATTTGGTGGGCTACTTAGCACCTGGGACTGGTGGCGATTCGGCGATTTTGCCGCCTGATCAAGAATTAGCCTTTGCGGTAACCAATGATATTAGCGGCGTGCGCTTAATTCAGCCCAATGGTGAAACCCACGAAGCCACGCCAAGCAATGGCTTGATCAGTTTCGATGGGAGTTTGATGAACCAAGCTGGCATTTACAGCGTCGAATTGCTACGCGATGGCGTGGTCAGTAAAACCCAGCGCTATGTAGTCAATGCATATCGCGAAAGCGAAGCCAAAATTACCCCAGTTCAAGTGCTCGATGTCGCCCAAATTGGCGGCGGTCAAGTTGGCTCAAGCGAAACCACCCAAGCCAAAGCAGGCCGTGAAGAGTGGTGGCGTTGGTTGGCTTTGGCAGCATTAATTTTTGTGTTGATCGAATGGGTCTTTGCCCAACGTAGCGCCTTCACACGGCTCAAACTGTGGTGGAATGCGCGGCGCAGCGCGGCGTAGATAGTTCCCTGATCCTAAAGTTGAGGGAACCCAATCCGATGATTTAGCGTTCATGCTATTCAGTTGAAGTCTAAATCGAAACGAAACCGAAACGTTCAACAGTTCGGCGTTTGCTGGCGCAAGCTGTTCATGGAGAGGTTCCCGATGCCATTGGCATTTGGCCTTGCTAGGGTGAAGTTATGCTATCGTTTGTCCGACCAGAATATCTCTGGTTTTTGCTGGCGTTGCCGCTGGTCTGGCTGTTAGGCTGGCTCAATAACCGTGGTCGCACAGGCCAACGCCGTTGGTGGGCCTTGGGGTTACGCACACTATTGCTGCTGTGTTTGATCGGCAGCCTTGCCGGAACCCAATTACGCCAGCCAGTTCAAAACCTAACCACGGTGTTTTTGCTCGATAGCTCCGACTCAATCGCCCCAGGCCAACGCTCTAGCAACGAGCAATTTATTGCCCAAGCACTCGAAACCATGCAAGAAGGCGATAAAGCCGCCGTCGTGGTGTTTGGCGAAAACGCGTTGGTTGAGCGGGTTCCCTCTGAAATTCAGCGCTTAGGTACGATTCAATCGGTGCCAATTGCTGCCCGTACTGACATCAGCGAAGCAATACAGCTTGGTTTGGCGCTGTTTCCCGCCGATACCCAAAAACGTTTGGTGTTGCTCTCCGATGGCGGCGAGAACAGTGGCCGCGCCTTGGATATGATCCCACTGGCGCAACGCCGCAATGTGCCAATTGATATTGTGCCAACAGGCATTGGCCAAGGCAACCCCGAAGTGGCAATTAGTGCCTTTCGTGCACCATCAGCCGCCCGTTCAGGCCAAGAAATTCAGTTGATCGCTACGATTGAAAGCAATACCGCTCAATCAGCTCAATTGCGCTGGCGAGCCGATGAGCAAATTGTGCTGGAAGAAGCGATCAATCTGCCAGTGGGCACGAGTAGTTTCACCACCACGCTCGTTGTCAACGACCAAGGCTTCCATCGCTATAGCGCCCAAGTTGTGCCAACCAGCGATACGCGTGCCCAAAATAATGTGGCGGCTTCATTGGTGCAAATTGGCGGCCCGCCCAAGGTGCTGCTGGTTGAAGGTGAAGTCGGCGATGCAAGTGCGCTCAAGCCAGCACTCGAAGCTGCCAACCTTGTGCCAGTGGTCGTTCCGGCCACTGGCTTGCCCACCGATTTAGCAGCATTGAGCGATTATGAAGCAGTCTTGTTGCTGAATGTACCTTCGCGCGATATCGATCAAGATACCCAAAAATTATTACGCTCATATGTTGGCGACCTTGGGCGTGGCTTGGCAATGATCGGCGGTCGCCAAAGTTTTGGCGTGGGTGGCTACACGGCAACGCCAATCGAAGAAGCCTTGCCTGTCAACATGGATGTGCGCAATCGTCAACAACGCCCTGATATTGCCTTGGTGTTTATCATCGATAAGTCGGGCAGTATGGATGCTTGTCACTGTAATGGTGGCGATATGGCGGCGCGTGAAGGTGGCGGCACTCGCAAAATCGATATTGCCAAAGAGGCGGTGGCTCAAGCCGCTGCAGTGCTGGGCAAAGACGATAAATTGGGTGTGGTAACCTTCGATGATTCGGCGCATTGGACGATTCAACTCGACAAAGTGCCTAGCCAAGATGATGTTGTCGCGGCTTTGGCTCCTGTGCCACCAAGCGGCCAAACCAACGTGGTGAGTGGCATGAACGCTGCCTATGAGCAATTGCGTCAAAGCGATGCTAAAATCAAACATGCGATTTTGCTGACCGATGGTTGGGGCCATGCCACCGATATCGGATCAATCGCCGAAAACATGAATAAAGATGGCATTACGCTCTCGGTAGTTGCAGCAGGCAATGGCTCGGATAACGCTTTGCAACGCTATGCTGAGCTAGGTGGCGGACGCTATTATCCAGCCCGCGTGATGGAAGAAGTGCCGCAAATCTTCTTGCAAGAAACGATTCAGGCGGTTGGCACTTATATCGTTGAAGAACAATTTACTCCGGCTTATGCTGGCGATAGCCCGGTGCTGGCCGATTTGCAAGAAGGCTTGCCAAGCTTGTTGGGCTATAACGGCACGGTCGAAAAAGATAACGCTCAAGTTATTTTGACCGCCAGCGATGGCTCGCCAATTTTGGCCCAATGGCAATATGGGCTTGGTCGGAGCATCGCTTGGACCAGCGATCTCAAGGGCAAATGGGCCAGCAATTGGGTCACATGGGATGAATTTCCACGTTTTACGGCGCAGTTGGTGGGCTGGCTTTTGCCACGTATCAGCAACGATAATGTTAGCGGTGAGGCCTCGTTAATTGGCAGCGACGTGCAAATTGATATTGTTGCCAACGACGAGCAGGGTAATCCGCAAACCGCGATGAATGTTAATGCTCGTTTGGTTGGGCCAACTGGCGAGGCGATTGATGCCACCTTGGCTGAAGTTGGGCCTGGGCAATATCGCGCACGGGTGGCTAGCCCAATTGCTGGCACCTATTTGATTCAGGTGATCGGCAATGATGCGAATGGTAAGCCAGCCTTTGCACGCACCTTGGGCTTGATTGTGCCCTACTCGCCAGAATATCGCCAAGGCCAATCCAACCCTGAATTGCTGAGCACTTTGGCCAAAGCCACCGCTGGTCGCAGCTTGAGCCAGCCAATGCAAGCGTTTGATCATACGCTGGATGCGGTGCGCCGTGCTACGCCAATTGATTTGGGCTTGTTATTTGCAGCATTGGTGTTGCTGTTGCTTGATATTGCAATTCGCCGCCTCAACTTGCGCCGCAAAGATTTTGCCGCCTTGCAAGCAGCTCGCAAAGAGCGCCAAACGATTGCTGCCGCCCCAACGGCCACCATGAACAGTTTGCAGGGAGCCAAGGGTCGTGCCCGCCAGCAAATGTTTAGCGATAAGAGCGAGCGCGAAGTTAAGCCCAAAGAAAACCCAGCAACTACGCCATTACCAAGTACACCAAACAATCCAACCAAAGCCGTTGATGAGGCCGAAGATCCACTCGAACGGCTCCGCGCCGCCAAAAACCGTGCTCGTCGGCAGTAAGCTTTGATCCACGAAGGACACGAAGAAACACTAAAAATAGGTTTTCGTGCCCTTCGTGTCCTTCGTGGATCAAAAATAACTGATCATTTACTCTGTACTTCTGCGTTATATGCTCTATGTTCTATGTTCTTAACCAAGTATGTAGGTTGCTCATGCTCAACCTCAAAGCCGCAGGCCTGATAAAAACTTGCGGCTTCGGGATTATCGGCTAGCACCCAAACCGCGCTTATAGCCTGTTCGCGCATCCATGCTTCCATTGTTTGCATGAGAGCTTGGCCGATGCCTTTACGCCGCCATTGGTGATGCACGCCAATTTCATACAGCAAGACCTCGCTACCCTCGCCTGAGCGCAACGGCACAACCACACAATACAAAAAGCCCGTAATCAACTCAGCCTCACGCGCAACCCAATACAAGACCGCTGGATTGGCCAAAAACTGGCGTGCTGCCTGATCATCAAGTGCGGTCAGTGGCTCATCAGTCTCAGGCTCAAGCCCAAATAGCGCATCATCCAACGCCAATTGTTGAATAATCGCCTCGTCGCCAACCCCCAGCCGATCGATGGTGATTGCCATGATTTAAACTCCTTTCGTGATGTTGAGACAAGCCCTCCAGCAAGTTTAGCGTTCAGGATTCTTGAGAAAGCGTAATGGCCCACTCATTCTATTCCGCCCATAGACATCAGCAAAGTAATAGCCGCTACTATCTGGCTCCCAAGCGTTGCTACAAATCTCAGGGTAATTATTGGAGTATGAAACAACTAAATCCCCCACTGGCGATTTGCCAATTGCTGAACGGAAAATTTGGCCTGAGTCAGCAATATATTGTTGATCTGGTGACTTTACATATGGTTCGCGATAATCTGACATTAGGAGCGAATCCCACCCAGTCGTAGTTTGCTGATCATCAGGCAGTTCGGCTTTTGTCACCTCTCCTGTGGTTAAGTTAACGAGCCAGTATGGATCTACTAAAACAATATCTTGCGTTGAATCATTGATCCAGCCCAATTCGTTACTATAGGCATCGATTCCATAGCTATTAGCAGGATACTCAACCTCGTCGCCAGTCTTTAAATTATAGATTTTCTGTGATCCCCACCCGTCGGTAAATGCCGTTGCTAAAACAAAGTTACGAGCTGGCGAAATAATGCAATCACCGATTGGTTCGTCAACAATAATCGGCGCAATCCGCGCATTTTCAGGTGTATCTCGGTCAAATATACGATTAATTGCAAAAGCCACAACGCCGATTGCCAAACTACAACTGACTACAACGCCCAACAACGTCCACAAAATAACTTTAAGCCAATAAGGCATGATCTGCTTCCTCTCTGCTGGTTAAAGTTGGTGATTAATTGCTGCTTGACTCTGCCACTGTGATAGGGTGTAGCATCAACGACATCGGATTTACAAGGATGGTTGCTATGTTCAAGATTGGTGAATTTTCGCGTTTGGCTCAAGTTTCGGTGCGGATGCTACGCCATTACGACAAATTAGGCTTGCTCATTCCCAACCAAATCGATCAATGGACTGGCTATCGCTACTACTCAGTTGAGCAATTGCCACGGCTGCATCGCATTGTGGCACTCAATGGCTTAGGGCTAAGTCTCCAACAAATCGGCGAATTATTGAACCATGATGATCTTTCGGCTGATCAACTGCGTGGGATGTTGCGCCTGCAAGAAGCCCGCTTAACCGCTGAACTGGCCAAAAAGCAAGCCCAACTAGCCGAAGTCAGTGCTCGCTTGGCCCAAATTGAACATGAACAGGAGCCATGGCCCTACGCCATGATGCTCAAATCGACCGCTGCTGAGCCGATTGTCAGCATGCGAGCGATTGTACCAAGCCTTGATCAAATGGGCTATTACTGCCATCGGCTTTATGGATCGCTGTATCAACAAGTGCAACAGCAGCGCATCCCAATCCTTGCCCAAGAAATTACGATCTATCACAACGAGGAGTTTATCGAAACCGATATTGGAGTCGAGGTAGCAGTCAGTTTGGCCGAGCACAATCTGGCTCAATTGCCCGATAGCAACATCAAGTTTCAAACCCTGCCCAGCCTCGAATTGGCCGCAACCCTCGCTTTTGAAGGCAGTTTTAGCGAAATTCACGCCGCTGCTTTGGCCTTGTTGGGCTGGGTTGGCTTGCACAACTACGAAATGATTGGGCCGCTGCGCGAATTTCATCGTTCAGGGCCAGCCCACAATGCTCAAGGCGGCATTCAAGAGCCAGCGGTAATTGAATTACAACTACCAATCAAACTACGTGATTAATGAAAGGAATTAAGATGATCGCCACCAAAGCCTATCCTACAACCAACCAAACTGAACGAAGCACGACCAGCAGCTATCGCTGGGCAGCCGGATTACTTTTCGCGCAATTTAGCGTGTTTCTAGTTGCCTTTTTGGTACTCAGCAGCGCCATCGATTGGCCTGCGAGCCTCGATAATCCAGCTTCGCAATCGTTGCCCTTGATTCTACAAGAACGCTCGGCAGTTGCACTCGGCTATACGGCCTATTTCCTTTCGGCGACTATGCTTATTCCCATTGCTTTGCTGCTATGGCAAATTCTAGCGAGCGAAAGCGCCTTGATGCGGGTAACTGCTGGCTTGGGCATGTTGGCGGGCTTTGCCAAATTGCTGGGGATTGGGCGTTGGTTGTTGATGATGCCAACCCTTGCCGAACAATATAGCGCCACCAGCGATCCTAACCTACGCGCTACGATCGAAGTGATTTACACCAGTTTCAATAATTATGCTGGCGGTGTGGGCGAACAAATCGGCGTGGCCTTGTTTGGTGGTTTATGGACGGCAGGCGTAGCCTTGACGATTCTGCGCCAAACAACATTGCCGCGCTGGCTGGGTTATAGCGGGCTGATCGCCGCCGCCAGTGTGTTAGTTTCGCTAATCGAAGTCTACGGTATTAGTGCTGGGCCAATGTTGACGGTCAGCGGCAGTCTTTGGCAATTTTGGCTGATTACGCTTGGTGGCATGCTATTGCGCCATAAATCCAAAGCCTAAATTTACTCAGTATTAAGATACCAACCACGATTCGGGGAACACTGAGCTGAAAGTCTTAGCGTTCTCCGAATATTCGTTTTATCGATTGTCACTGTTCATCCCAAATCCCTTTACTCGTGCACTTCGCGTTCTTCGTGGTTTCAGTTTGGTTATAAGGTGTCAGGGGCTAGGGGCCAGTTACTTTTTCTTTCTCAGAACCTCACCCAAACTCACCTATATTTCCAATAGCCAATAGCCAATAGCCAATAGCCAATAGCCTCAATTACTCTGCGCCTCTGGGTTAAAATGTCCTAACCCCTGATCCCTGATCCCTAGCCCTTCGTAACCTTTGCTATTTACCAATGACAATGGTATCTTGTGAGGCGATATTGGCAACTTTATGAATTGGAACCAGGCCATGCATTTTGCTGAACTTGCCAGCGTGCACTATCAAACTCCAACGCTCTTAACTATTGGCAAATTTGATGGCGTGCATCAAGCCCATCAACAACTCCTGCGCCGCTTGGTCGAACGCGCTCGCCAGCACAATTGCCATAGCGCAGTCTTGACCTTCGATCCGCATCCTGATGAGATTTTGCGGCCTGAGCGTGAGATTCGCTACTTGACCACAATCAACGAGCGAGCAGCATTAATGCAAGAGCTGGGCATCGATTTGCTGGCGGTGTTGCCGTTCAACCATGCTACCTCACAGCTTAGCCCCAAGGCTTTTTTACAATTACTCTTGAATCATGTGCCAGTCCGTGAATTGTGGGTTGGGCCAGATTTTAAGCTGGGCCATCGCGGCACTGGCACAATTCCGGTATTAGAGGAGTTAGGTCAAGAGTTGGGATTTACGGTCGAACCAATTCCCTACTGGACGCTTGATGGCGAGATTGTTAGCTCAACCGCGATTCGCGCCTGCTTAGCTGCTGGCGATGTCCAAACCGCTAATCACTATCTTGGGCGGGCATTTAGCTTGCAAGGCACGGTGGTGCCAGGCGATCAGCGTGGGCGCAAGATTGGCTTTCCAACTGCCAATGTGCAAATTGCCAGCAACCATATGTTGCCTGCTGATGGTGTTTATGTTTGCAAGGTTCAGTTGCTTGATGATCGCCGTAGTTTTGGTGCTGTGACCAACATCGGTGTGCGGCCAACCTTTGGCGTGCTTGGCCGCGCAGTTGAAGCTCATTTATTTGATTTCAACGAAGATATTTATGGTCGCCCGTTGCGCGTTAGCTTTTTACAGCATATTCGCGGCGAACAAAAATTTGCTGGCATCGAACAACTGGTGGCCCAGATTGGCCGCGATGCCCAATTTGCTCGTGAATGGCTTGCCAACGCCTAAAAACCAACCCCTTTTTTAGAATTCAAAACATTTGTGCGAATTTCTAAAAAAAGGGGTTGACTTCTACCCAGCGCAAGAGTATAATGCCCGCAAGTTTAAACCTCGTATTGTCTCTTGACACCTCCAATCGTTGGTGCTATAATCTCCTTTTGCAAAAATAGCTTTTCGTAGTGTTTGGACGAGGCTTTCGATCCACGCCAAGAACTTAAACCAATACCACGCCATTGGGCGTATTTTTCGTTGCGCTGCCGCCAAAAGCAGTCAAACTCGCAGCCGGACAACCACAAGTCGCATTTTTGACTACGGGTGTTTGGAGGTGAGCATTTTGTGCTTTTGCGGGGCTAGGGAGCGAAGCTGATGCCGCAAGTTCAGTCAACTGTTATCCTGCCACCGCTGATCACGTCCAGTATCTTCCGCGATGACCAAGGTCGTGCGATGATCGCATCACGTCGGAGTTTTGCTCGCATTACCGATGCGATTGAATTACCGAAGTTGATCGAAACCCAGATCGATTCGTTTCGCTGGTTTCAACGTGAAGGGCTACGTGAATTGTTCGATGAAATTAATCCCATCGACGATTTCACGGGCAAAAACCTAGAGCTTTCGTTTAGCGATTATGAGTTCGGCGAACCCCGCTATAACGAATTTGAGTGCCGTGAACGTGATATGACCTACGCCGCACCCCTGCGGGTTCGCGTGCGCTTGAAGGTCAAAACTACCGGTGAAATCAAGGAAAGCGATATCTTCCTTGGTGACTTCCCATTGATGACCAATAATGGGACGTTTGTGATCAACGGCGCAGAACGGGTTGTTGTGTCGCAGTTGATTCGCTCACCTGGCGTGTATTTCAAGGAAGAAAAAGAGCCAACCAGCGGTCGTTCGCTCCACAGCGCTAAGTTGATCCCCAACCGTGGTGCTTGGCTGGAGTTTGAAACGAATAAGCGCGATGTGCTTTCGGTCAAGGTTGATCGCAAACGTAAGTTGCCAGTCACGATCTTGATCCGTGCTGTGTTGGGCTTGTTCGGCGATAAACCGCTCGATCAATGTGGCCTGAATGAAGACGTGATCGCCTTATTCGGCAATGTCGATGTTAACCGCGACCACCAATATATCGCTTCAACCTTGGATAAAGACCCATCAACCAATGCCAAAGAAGCGATTATGGAATTGTACAAGCGCTTGCGCCCAGGCGATCCAGCAACCGTCGATAACGCCCGTTCGTTATTGGAAACTTTGCTGTTCAACGCCCGCCGCTACGACTTGGGCAAAGTCGGTCGCTATAAATTAAATCGCAATCTCTGGGAAAAAAGCCGCCTCTTCGAAGGCCAAGAAATTCCCAGCCTAACCATGCGCGTACTCAGCAAAGCCGATTTGTTCAAAATCGTCGAGCGCTTGATCGATCTCAATAATGGGATTGGCAACCCCGATGATATTGACCACCTCGGGAATCGCCGCGTGCGGACTGTCGGCGAATTGATTCAAACTCAATTCCGCGTCGGTTTGCTGCGGATGGAACGGGTAATCAAAGAACGCATGTCGTTGCAAGAACCAGAAGCTGCAACTCCCAATGGCTTGATCAATATCCGGCCTGTGGTTGCCGCTATGCGCGAGTTCTTCGGCGGTTCGCAACTTTCCCAGTTCATGGATCAAACCAATCCATTGGCTGAATTGACCCACAAACGCCGCCTTTCAGCGCTTGGCCCTGGTGGTCTGAGCCGCGATCGCGCTGGCTTTGAGGTTCGCGACGTTCACCACTCGCACTATGGTCGGATCTGCCCAGTTGAAACGCCTGAAGGTCCAAACATCGGTCTGATCGGTACGATGTCAACCTTTGCGCGGGTTAACGAAATGGGCTTCCTTGAAACGCCCTATCGTCGCGTCTATCGCGAAGTTGATAATGCCCCGCTCTGGCTTGAACGTGGCATGACCACCCGCGATGTGCGTCACCTCAGTACTGGCGAGTTGATCGCCCGCGCTGGAGCACGGGTTGATGCTGAATTAGCCAAGATCATTGCGATCGGTGTGCTCAATGGCCAATTGCTGCGCGAAGATATTGTCAACCCAGCGACTGGCGATTTGATTGCCGAAGCTGGCTCAGAAATTGACCGTGCCTTGGCAACCAAAATTGCCGATTTGCCCTTACGCGCAATCAAAATTCACCCAGTTGTCACCAATGAAACCGACTATTTGCCCGCCGATGAAGAAGATAAGTTCATCATTGCGCAAGCTAACGCTTTGCTCGACGAACGCTATCGCTTTATCGACCCAACGGTTTCATGCCGCCATGCCGAAGATTTCGTCCAAGCGCCAATCGCCTCGGTCGATTATATGGACGTTTCGCCCAAGCAGGTGGTCAGTGTTTCAACCGCGTTGATTCCGTTCTTGGAACACGACGACGCAAACCGTGCCTTGATGGGTTCGAATATGCAGCGCCAAGCTGTGCCGTTGTTGCGCCCTGATGCGCCAATTATCGGTACTGGCATGGAGCACAAAGCCGCCCGCGACTCAGGTCAGGTGGTTGTGGCTCGTGCCGATGGCGTGGTGCTTTCATCGAATAGCGAACGCATTTTGGTTCGCGAAAACGATGGCACTGAACGCACTTATCCATTGCTCAAGTTCTTGCGCTCGAACCAAGATACCTGTATCAACCAACGCCCAAGCGTCTTTATCGGCGATAAAATTCGGGCTGGCGAGGTAATTGCGGATAGTTCTTCGACCCAAAACGGCGAGCTAGCGCTTGGCCAAAATATTCTCGTGGCCTATATGCCGTGGGAAGGTGGGAACTTCGAAGACGCGATTTTGGTCAGCGAACGCTTGGTACGCGAAGATATTTTCACCTCGATTCACATTGAAAAATATGAAGTCGAGGCTCGCGATACCAAACTTGGCCCCGAAGAAATTACCCGCGATATTCCGAACGTCGGCCAAGATAGCCTTAAAAACTTGGACGAACGCGGGATTATCTATGTCGGTGCTGATGTTCAGCCAAACGATATTTTGGTTGGCAAAATCACACCCAAGGGCGAAACTGACCTGACCGCTGAAGAACGGCTCTTGCGGGCTATCTTCGGTGAAAAGGCTCGCGAAGTTAAAGATAGTAGCTTGCGCGTTCCCAACGGGGTCAAAGGTAAAGTCATTGATGTCAAGGTCTTTACCCGCGATGAAACAACTGAAATGCCTGTCGGTGTCAATCAAACGGTGCGGGTGATGCTCTGTCAAAAGCGCAAAATCAGCCCAGGCGATAAGATGGCAGGCCGTCACGGCAACAAAGGCGTGGTCAGCCGCGTGCTGCCAATCGAAGATATGCCATTCTTACCCGATGGCACGCCTGTCGATATCGTCTTGAATCCGTTGGCTGTGCCAAGCCGCATGAACATCGGCCAGATTTTGGAAACTCACTTGGGTTGGGCCGCTTCACGCTTGGGCTTCCGCATTGCTACGCCAGTCTTCGACGGCGCACGCGATGAGGATATTATCAAAGCTCTCGCTGAATCTGGCCTGCCATCCGATGCCAAGATCGATCTCTACGATGGCCGCACTGGCGAGAAATTCGATAATCCAGTGACCGTCGGTTACAAATATATGCTCAAGTTGGCGCACTTGGTGGAAGATAAGATCCACGCTCGCTCAACTGGCCCCTACAGCTTGGTGACCCAACAGCCACTCGGCGGTAAGGCTCAGTTTGGTGGTCAGCGCTTTGGTGAAATGGAAGTTTGGGCGCTCGAAGCCTATGGCGCTGCTTACATTCTCCAAGAAATGCTCACGGTCAAGTCCGACGACGTGGTTGGTCGGGTCAAAACGTATGAGGCGATCGTCAAGGGCGATCCAATCAACGAAGCCGGCGTACCTGAATCGTTCAAGGTCTTGATCAAAGAGTTGCAATCGCTTGGTCTGTCGGTCGATGTGTTGACCGCTGATGAACGCCCGGTTGAGCTAACCGATAGCGAAGCCGATGACTTAATCTCACTCGACGGCATCAACCTGTCGGGGATGGAAAAAGGCGAACTCTAAACTTCGGTTGCGATCCATTGCTCTCGCGGTAGTTCCCAATGACGTGAACTACCGCCTCTCTATCGCACGGTGCTAACCATGGCTCGACCTGCTGCTAGCAATCCTTTCTTTCGCACATGGTCACCAACCATGGCCTATGTTCTAGGCTATTGGTGGGCTGATGGATATATGCGGATCAAATCAAACACTGGCGCTCATGAAATACAGATTGCCAGCAATGATCTTGATCATTTGCAACAACTAGCTGATTCAATCGGCACAAAATACTACTTGCGCAAAGTTCGCCAAGATGGACAAACCTTCACCGTCGAATTTTGCAGCAAGGAAATGTATACCGATTTGTTAGCATTAGGCGGTACTCCGCGTAAATCACGCACGATCGGGATGCCTGATGTGCCAGATGAATATCTTCGTGATTTTGTTCGTGGAGTAATTGATGGTGATGGTACTGTTGGCTGGAATGGAGATCGGCCAATCGTGCATCTCTATTCGGGATCAACCTTGTTTTTAGGTGGATTTACCCAACGTATCGAATCATTGACTGGAATTCCAGCACCGAATTTAATTGCTAATCGCAATAATTATTACATCAAGTGGAGCACAATTCGTGCAAAGTGTTTAGCAATGTGGCTGTATCGTAACAATAATGGCCTGATGCTAGCACGTAAGGCTGCGATCGCGCAGCAATTTGAGCAATGGCAACCAAAGAAGTCGCCTGAGCGGGGAACAATTACCGAGAAGATGCGCTTGCATTTTGCAAACTATCTTCCTTAACCGAGGAGCGTTCAACCATGCTCGAAATCAATGAATTCAATGCAATTCGTATCAGTCTCGCTTCACCAGAAGATATCCTGAGCTGGTCGCACGGTGAAGTAACTAAACCCGAGACGATTAATTATAGAACTCTGCGTCCTGAACGAGATGGCTTGTTCTGTGAAAAAATCTTCGGACCTACGCGCGATTGGGAGTGCTATTGTGGCAAATACAAACGTGTGCGTTATAAAGGCATTGTGTGCGATAAATGTGGCGTAGAAGTCACCCGATCCAAAGTGCGACGTGATCGCATGGGTCATATCAAACTTGCCTCGCCTGTATCGCATATTTGGTTTGTTAAAGGCACACCATCGCGTTTGGGTTTACTTTTAGATATCTCACCACGTAATCTTGAGCGGGTGCTTTATTTTGCCTCGTATATTATCACCGATGTCGATGATCTGGCATTGGGCAATGTACGTGAGCAAATGAAGACCGACTTTGGCGTGCGGCGCAAGGATCTCGAAGAAAAAATTATCGAACAACGTGGCGAAAAGGCAACCCGTTTAAGCAAAGACCTTGCGGCGATGGATAATGCCATGGAAGGCACGTTGGAGCGAACGCATGAACAATTTGCCCGCCAACGCCAAGAAATCGAAGATGAAGCCAATGCCTTGCGTGAACATCTCGAAGAACTGATCGGCATCGACGCACTAGCCGATGAAGATATTGTTTATCGTGGTACGGTGTTGCTCGAAGAAAACGAGCCAGTGCGTGAACGCACATTGGAACAACTCGAACAACTGATCGATCAAGAGCGCGAAAAGCTCGAACAACGCCGCGAATACGAGATTGAAAACGTGCGTTTGTTGGCTGACGGCGAGCGTGATCAACGCCAATCGGTGGCCGATGCTGAGCAAGAACGGCTGACCACGGCCTTGATCAAACAGCTTGAAGATCTCAACAAAGAAGAAAAAGACAAGCTTGATCGCTTGGATGATATTCAGTTGCACCGGATTATTTCGGAAAACGAATATCGGATTCTGCGTGATCTAGCGCCCTACACCTTCAAGGCCGATATGGGTGCTGGCGCGGTGCGCGACATCGTATCGATGGTTGATCTCGACGAATTGTCGAATCAAATGCAAGCCGAAGTGCAAAGCTCATCGGGCCAACGCCGCAAAAAAGCCACCAAACGGCTGCGCGTGGTTGAAGCATTCCGCAAGAGCGGCAATCGTCCTGAATGGATGATTATGACCGTCTTGCCAGTGATTCCACCAGATTTGCGCCCGATGGTCCAGCTTGATGGCGGTCGGTTTGCGACCTCCGACTTGAACGACCTGTATCGACGGGTGATCAATCGCAACAACCGGCTCAAGCGCTTGATGGAGTTGAACGCTCCTGAAATCATCGTGCGCAACGAAAAACGTATGTTGCAAGAAGCGGTTGATGCCTTGATCGACAACGGTCGCCGTGGCCGCCCAGTCAGTGGCAAGGGCAAGCATCGCCTTAAGAGCCTGAGCGATATGCTCAAAGGCAAGCAAGGCCGCTTCCGCCAAAACCTCTTGGGTAAGCGGGTTGACTACTCAGGCCGTTCGGTGATTGTGGTCGGACCAACCCTGCAATTGCACCAATGTGGTTTGCCCAAGAAAATGGCCTTGGAATTGTTCAAGCCATTCGTCATGCGCCGCTTGGTCGATAAAGGCTTTGCCCACAACATCAAATCAGCCAAGCGCTTCGTTGAGCGGGTTCGCCCCGAAGTGTGGGATGTGCTCGAAGAAGTCATCAAAGACTACTTGGTATTGCTGAACCGTGCGCCTTCGCTGCACCGTTTGTCGATTCAAGCCTTTGAAGCCAAGCTGATCGAAGGCTCGGCGATTCAATTGCACCCCTTGGTGTGTGCCGCATTCAACGCCGACTTTGACGGCGACCAAATGGCTGTGCACGTACCATTGTCGCGCAAAGCCCAAGAAGAAGCTCGTCGCCGCATGATTTCAACCTACAACTTGTTGTCACCAGCCACTGGCGACCCAATTATTACGCCATCGCAAGACATCGTGTTGGGTTGTTTCTACCTGACCCAAGTTCGGCCTGGGGCTAAGGGTGGCGGCAAACGCTTTGGTTCAATCGACGAAGCCTTGTTGGCCTACACCAACGGCATTGTGCATATTCAAGCACCTGTTTGGATTGTGATCGAAGATTACATTCTGCCCGGTAGCGATTTGCGCGATAAACCACTACCATCGTTGGATGGCGTTACGCCACGGGTTTTGATTGAAACCAGCGTTGGGCGGATCATCTTCAACAATGCGTTGCGCTACCAAGGCGAGCCAAAAGCTGGTGAAAACGGCTATCGCTCACCATTGCACTATCGCAACTTCTTGGTTGGTAAATCGGGCTTGAAAGCCTTGATCGCCGACTGCTATCGCTTCCACTCACAGCGCGAGAATATCATTGCTGAAGTGTATCAAGAATTAATTGAGCGCTTCGGCCCTGAGACCTCGGAAGAATCGCTGTTGCGTTTCTATGCCTCAGAACGGACGGCGCGTTTGGCCGACCGAATCAAGGCGTTGGGCTTCAAGCACGCCACCTTGGGCGGGATGACCTTCTCGGCTTCGGACGTAGAAGTGCCCGATACCAAAGATGCAATTGTGCAAGAAACCTACAAGAAAGTGCAAGACATCGAAAAGATGCAACGCCGTGGTTTGATTACCGACGACGAGCGCTATCGTGAAGTGGTTACGGCCTGGCTTGATGCTACCAACAAAATCAAAACCGAAGTCCAACGGACGTTGAATCCATTCGGGCCAGTCTCGATGATGTCAACCTCGGGTGCGCGTGGTAACGTCGAGCAAATTCGCCAGATGGCTGGGATGCGGGGTTTGACCACCGACCCAACTGGACGGATTATCGAATTGCCGATTACCGCCAACTTCCGCGAAGGCTTGAGCGTTATCGAATACTTCATCTCGACCCACGGTGGTCGTAAAGGTTTGGCTGATACCGCCTTGCGGACAGCCGACGCTGGTTACTTGACCCGCCGTTTGGTGGACGTAGCCCAAGATGTGATCGTGACGATCGAAGATTGTGGCACAACCGAAGGCATGTGGATTCGCACCAGCCGCGATATTTTGGCCTCGGTCGAAGATCGGATCGTTGGCCGCGTGACGGTGGCTCCGGTCACTAATCCCGTGACTGGTGAAGTCATTTTCGATACCGATAGCGAAATCTTAGAAGACGATGGCAAGCACATTGCGAATGTGCTGAAATCGTTGGACAAAGAGGCTCAAGCTGAATTTGGCATTTATGTCCGTTCGGTACTGACCTGTAACGCCGATTATGGCATTTGTCGCAAGTGCTATGGCCGCAACCTTGCCACTGGCAAGATGGTCGAAATTGGCGAAGCTGTCGGGATTATCGCGGCGCAATCGATTGGTGAGCCAGGGACGCAGCTGACTCTGCGGACGTTCCACACTGGTGGTGTGGCAACTGATACCGACATCACCCAAGGTTTGCCACGGGTGCAAGAAATCTTCGAAGCACGGATTCCGAAAGGGAAAGCGGTGCTGGCCCAGATTGCTGGCCGTGTCCAGATTGTGCGCGAAGAAGAAGGCATTCGACGCTTGCGAATCGTCTCTGAGGAAGTTTATACCGACGAGCAAATGTTGCCCAAAGATTACCGTGTGGTGGTCAAAAATGGTGATGCAGTCGAAATTGGCAACCTCTTGGCCGAAAGCAATGTCGATGGCGATGGTCGTGCGCCATTGGTCGCAGGCCTAGCTGGCAACGTCTATGTTGACGATGATCGTTTGGTAATTCAAGCCAAAGATATCGAAGAACATGAAGAAGTGATTGCCCACGCTGCTCGTTTGCGGGTCAAAGATGGCGATTTGGTGCAAGTGGGCCAACAAATGACCGAAGGCTCGTCTGACCCTCAAGAAATGCTGCAATTGCGTGGTCGCGAAGCAGTTCAAGAATACCTGACCAACGAAGCCCAAAAGGTCTATCGTTCGCAAGGTGTGGGGATCAACGATAAGCACATCGAAGTGATTGTGCGCCAAATGTTGCGGCGGGTACGCATCGAAGAGCCAGGCGATACTGAACTCTTGCCAGGCGAATTAGTCGAACTCAACGAACTCAATCGGATCAATGCTTCGATTGTGAGCCAAGGTGGTGACCCAGCGTTGGCAGTGCCAGTCTTGTTGGGGATTACCAAGGCCTCGTTGTCAACCGACTCGTTCTTGTCGGCGGCCTCGTTCCAAGAAACCACGCGCGTGTTGACCGAAGCTGCCGTCAATGGCAAGATCGACTACCTGCGTGGCTTGAAAGAAAATGTGGTTATCGGCAAGCTGATTCCAGCTGGTACGGGGATGGAGCAACGGCGCAAATTGGCTGAAGAAGCCGCCTTGCGGGTTGCCCAAATCACCAGCGCTCCAGTTGATCGCGAAACACCTGCGGCAACACCAGCGCCAGCGGTGATGAGCGAACCCAAGCCCGCGCCACCACGCTCATTCGACGAAGCCTTGAATGCTGTCACCAACATCGACAGTGGTAATGGGCCAAAGGATGACTTGTTTGCTCAAGCTATGGCTCGCTTGCAAGCTGAAGAAGGTCGCAAACCTACCCTGAGCGAACTCTTAGGCACTGACGAAGACGAAGAAAACGTCTAAGCAATAGCCCAAAAGTTCAATCAACAAAACACCGTTGGAGTCATTCCAACGGTGTTTTTGTGCTATTCCCCCAACCAGCGATCGCCTAGTACACTAAAACCCTTGCTAGCTAGCTGCGTACCTAGCGCACAGCAATGCAGCGAAAGGAGCCAGAGCATGTTTGATTCATGGCGCAGTTTAGGCTTTCATCTAGCGGCAGGGTTCTACAATAGCGTTTTATGCGTGATTATCGGCGGAATTCTGGGGTTTCTTACGCCGCCGCCATGGTCATTTGCGCTGCTTGGCATTGCTTGGCTGGGCATTAGCGCTTATTGGGCTGGCTATGGCGATGGTCGTATTAGCAATGGTTTTGCAGGCATGATCATCATCTGGCATGTGGTTATTTTGATGTTTGCAGGTATGGGCTGGCGCTATATGCGCTACACTGCTGGCAAAGAAACTATCAACAACGTTACTGCTGCCGAAATTCCCTATTATCCAAATGCAGCAATTTTTTACTTGAATGATGCTGTGGTACAAACCAACTATGCCACAGTCCACAAAGTTGCCAGCAAAGATCGCAAAAGCTCACGCATTACGTATAGCTACTACAGCCTTGCGCCACTGACCAATAGCGATTGGCAATATGGTGATCCGGTGCCTGCTTGGGCCGCTTGCAATGCCGATTACAACATCGCTTGCTACGATTGGGATGAGCCGATTACCAATGGTGCGTTGCCCGAAGAACTGTACCTCGATAAATACACCGTTGCCAAACTTACCAATCTTGCCACATATGATTATGCAGAGCTAAACAATGCTCCAATGCTAGAAGTTGGCGCAGGCTCAAATAGCTTTAATACCGCTAAACGCTGGCAATGGCTGTTTGTATGGGTCATCATGGTTTTGGTCTGGGCCGTGCCAATTGTGCTGATCGGCTGTGTGCGGTTTACCTGGCGTTGGTTGCGCAATTCAATAAGGAGTCTTTGATGATCAATCAATGGTTAAACTTTGGGCGCACGTTGATAGTAGGGATACTGTTTGGTTTGTGGTGTGCGGTTCTGGGTGGGGCAATTGGTTTTTGGCTGGGCGAGTCAGCGTCCTATCTACTCGGTGTTATTGCTGGAATCGCCAGTATTTTCCTGTTTGTTCGCCTCAGCCATCGCTGGATCAACCATGCGCTATTGGGCGTGATCTGTTTGTTGAATATTGGCACGCTGATTGGCACAGCGATTGGTACAAGTAGCGAACGCCTGTATTATGGTCAAGTTCAAATTGACAACATTCGGGCTGAGCAAATTAGCCAACATCCCGAAACCATGATCTTCACGTTGGAGCAAGCAGTTGTGCAACGTGAATATGGTGTAACCTTTGCTTACACTACCAGCGATGCTCGCCGCTCAAGCACAACCTCACATGCGATTAGCGTTGCGCCGCTGACTAGCCCCGATTGGCAGCCCGACCAGCCAGTTCCAGCATGGGCCGTCTGTGGCGGCTATTTCGAATATGAATGTGAAGAGTGGAAGCAACCAATCAAGGCAGCGCTGATCTCAAAACCAACCAATCAAAATCCACAACAAACCGCGATCAGCAAAAACCTTGATACCCATGGCTATAGCGCAATCGAAAATGCCCCGCGTCTGTACGTTGGCAGCAGCGTTGAGAGCTTGATGGCCGACCACCGCTTTATTTGGCGGTCTACATGGTTGTTCGTTAATGGGATATGGGCTGTGCCATTTTTCATCTTTGTGGGAGCCGAGCTGATTTGGAATACGCTTAAGCAAATGTTTACAAAAAAGCCAAGCTAGCATTGGCAATAGCTTGGCTAATTTTGAATTAACGAATTGGTTCAACGATTACGGCACTACCATAGGCCAGCACTTCAGTTACGCCAGTGCTAATTTCGGTGGCATCGTAGCGCATCGCAATAATCGCGTTTGCGCCAATTTCGGCGGCATGCAACGACATAATTTCGAACGCTTCCATGCGAGCTTGCTCACACAGCTTCGACCAAATGGTGATATTGCCGCCAACGAGGGTTTGAAATGATGCGCCAATTGTGCCAAAAACCGAGCGCGAACGTACCACAATGCCCCGTACAATCCCCCGATTTTGCACAACTCGGAAGCCTGGCAAATCGAAGGTTGCTGAGATCATCCATGGTGGCACGATTTGAACTGGTGGTGGTTGAAGTGGTTGCGGTGCTTGGGGTTGCATACTTACTCCTGCACAATCAAATCGACAGCAGCATTAAGATTTGCGACCAGCATAGCATGCTCAGGCAAATCGTGTTGATGCTGTGCGCCGTAGCCAGTAGCTACCATAATTGCGGGTACGCCCAAATTGATGCCTGCTTGCACATCGAGCAGCTTATCGCCAATCATCCACGAACGGCTGAGATCGATCGCGAATTCGGCTTGGGCTTGCTCGAACATGGCCAAATTAGGCTTGCGACAAGCACAATCGCCAGTTACCTCAGGATGATGTGGGCAATAATACCAAGCATCAACATGGGCATTAAAGGGCTGTAACAACTCGCTAATTCGCTGATGTACCAAATGCATATCATCAGCGCGATAATAACCCCGAGCAATTCCTGATTGATTCGTCACGACCAACACCAAAAATCCAGCGTGATTCAAACGAGCGATTGCTTGACCGACAGTTTGCTCAAGCTGAACTAATTCGGGCTGATGCAGATAATTAACTTCAACATTGATCGTACCATCACGATCAATAAACACGGCTGGTTGGCTCATTGTTCTATCTCAACTATAAAAATTTAATTAAAAAACGCAGAGATCATCATAATCTCTGCGCCATTGCGTCGATCAAGCTCGTTATTTGGCAAACAAAGCTTGTTCAGTCAGGTCGCATAGCAAATGGCCGACGACCATCGAAATTTCTTGTACCAAATAGGGCAACTTGAATGGCACAACCAGGGCATGATCGCATAACGGCAAAATCTTGCCACCATCGCCACCAAGCAAGGCCAGAACGGGGTTGCCCAACTCTCGCGCAACTTCGGCAGCCTTGATCACATTGACCGAATTGCCGCTGGTGGTCAGACACACCAAGACATCGCCTGGGTTCATATGGGCTTTGACTTGGCGCGAAAACACCTGATCATAGCCATAATCGTTGCCCACAGCGGTTAAGGTTGAAGTATCGGTATGCAAGGCCAAGGCCGGAATTGGGCGGCGATCGATCAAATAGCGCCCGACAAATTCGGCGGCCAAGTGTTGAGCATCGGCGGCACTGCCACCATTGCCACAAAAAATAGCCTTGTGGCCCTGTTGATAACATTCGATCAACACATTGGCCATGGTATTAATCGTTGCTGATTGTTCGGCCAAGACGCGCTCGGCCATCGCAATATGTTCACGAAAACTTTTTTCAATATAGGCGCTGTAATCAGCCACGGAAGCGACTCCTTTGATTTTAAAGCTCAAATACGCCAAGCATACCACAAAACCTTGCGTGGCGCAGATTAATCCAAATCAGCGATGGATTAGAACGAACGGGCAATTAAACAAATCCCAACCAAAGCACAAATGAAAAAAATCATCGCGAACAGAAAGAAATATTCAACTGAGCTATCTAGTCCAGTTTTTTCTTGATAGGTGATCTGTTGGGGCGGCACTTGCGGTTGTAAGATTTGCTGGGCTGATAGTGCAGGCTTGGTCGCTGTCGGCAAGACAATTGTTGCAACTGCTGGCCGTTGGACGATTGTTGGTTGGCCGGCGCTGCTCATCAGGCTTGGCTGATTGTAAAAACTTTGTTGCAATTGCTGGATACATTGATCGATACTGGCTGGCCGTTCATTCGCAGCCAAGGCCATTGCTTGGGCTAAAACTGCTGCCATTGCAGGCGAAACCGCTGGATTTAAATTAACTGGATTGACCAACGGATCAGGCTGACCATTAATCAAACTGCTAGCGCGAGTAAGCGCATCGGCTGGCTCGCAATTGGTCAACAAATGATAGAGGGTTGCGGCAAAACTATAGATATCGCTGCGCTGATTGACTGGGCTGGTGGCCTGAATTTGCTCTAAGGCAGCGTAAGCCAAGGTATAAGCCACGACACTCTGGTTTGAGGAAGCCCATTGTTTGGCCAAGCCAAAATCGACCAAGATCAATTGGCCTTCGGGGGTGCGAATAATATTTTGTGGCTTAATATCGCGATGAATGACAGGTGGCGTTTGATGATGCAAATAGCTGAGCGCTGGAGCCAGTGCCTTGGCCCACGCTAGCACCACATCTGGCTCAAAGGCAGCGCCACGTTGGGCTAGTAGCTGATCAAGATTCTCGCCCTCGATCAAATCCATGATCAAAAAGGCGGCATCGCCAACCCGCTGCAAATCGTAAACCCGTGGCAATGATGGATGGCGCAAACGAGCCAAAATTTGAGCTTCACGCTGCAAATTAGTTTGAAACGTGGCATCTTGACCACGAAAATACTTAATTGCGACCTGATGATTAAGCTGTTGATCGAAGGCGGCATAGACCGTGCCCATACCACCTTGACCAATCAAACGCAAAATTTGATAGCGCCCAAGTAAAACTGAACCAACCCCTAAACTCATACGCTCTCCCTCTAGAGGATAAAATTAATTGTCCCTAATAAAATCAATACAATCAAGATAAACACAATATTCATCACTTGGGTGGGGTTCTCAAGCTCCTCGTCATCCAGCATTGCATTCATACGACTATTGGCAGCTTGTTGGGTCGTCATCCATTGCGAATTATTGAGTGGGCTAAATGGCTTTGGCTCTTCGCGCTCTTGGTAGAGTTGCTCATAATTAGGCATGCTCCATTGAGCGCGATGCATTTGGTCAGCCGCGCTCCAGCGCGAAATCGAGCGGCGTGGGCGCGGTGGAGCAGCTGGAGTTGAAGCTGGAGCCGGACGTGGCTCGAAGCGCCGTGGCGTAGCATAACTCACCCCATCAGGCAACTGTGAATCAACCCGAATTGTCGGCTGCCCAGCGCTGGTAGCCGCAACCAAGGGCACGCTCACCGTTGCTGATTGCGCTGCTTGCAATAAACTGACGACCGCACGAATACTAGCTGGGCGGGCATCAGCCCGTAACGCCAAACTATCCATCAGCACCCGATCAAGCGCTGGCGAAACCGCGTTATTCAGGCTGCTTGGCAAGGGCAATGGGTCGGGGTTCGCATAAATTTGCGCACTAGCACGGGTCAAGGCATCAACTGGCTCGCGATTGGTTAGCAAATGATAGAGCGTTGCGCCAAAGCCGTAGACATCGCTGCGTTGATCCAGTGTGTTTGTGCCCTGAATCTGCTCCAACGAAGCATAGGGCAGGGTATAGGCAATCACGCTTTGCTGGCCGGTTGACCATTGTTTGGCTAAACCAAAATCGAGCAAAATCAATTTGCCAGCCGGTGTGCGCATCACATTATGCGGCTTGATATCGCGGTGAATCACGGGTGGCGTTTGTTGATGCAGGTAGCTCAATGGCTCAGCCAAGGTTGCTGCCCACGCCACCACGGTTGCAGGCTCGAAGCCGCTGCCGCGTTGGGTTAGCAATGTGCCCAGGGTTTCACCCTCGATCAAATCCATGATCAAATAGGCATCATCGTTCTCGCGGCGAATATCATAGACGCGCGGCAAGGCGGGGTGTTGCAACCGCGCTAAAATTTGGGCTTCGCGGTCGAGGCTGGCATGCAAAGCAGGATCGTGATTGCGAAAGTGTTTAATCGCGACAGGCGTGTTCAATTGGCGATCAAACGCGGCATAGACTGCGCTCATACCGCCTTGGCCGATTGCCCGCACGATGTGATACCGCCCTAACAATTCGATTCCTGCTTGAAGCAACATACCTAACTCACAATCTCACGATAAAGTTCTTCAATCTGATCGAGCATACGCTGCGGGCTGAATGTGCTACTCGCGCGTTGACGACCGTTGGCCCCAAATTGCGCCCGCAAGCCTGGATTTTCCAATAGCACAGTGATTGCCCGCGCCAGCGCCGCCGGATCGGCTGGTGGCACAACAAAACCAGTTTGGCCGTGGGCGTTGACAAAACTTGTGCCAGTGCCCAACTCAGTGCTGACGATTGGAATTCCAGCGGCTAATGCTTCGAGTTGCACAATGCCAAATGCTTCTGCTCGTAAATGGGATGGTAGCACAAATACATCGGCAGCGGCATAGTAATTTGGTAAGGCTTGATCCGGGACTTCGCCAGCCCATACAATACGTTCGCCAACACCCAAGCGTTGCGCTAAATCGCGCAAACGAGCTTCCTCAGGGCCAATGCCGACCAATACCAATTTGGCATTGGGGATTTTTGGCAAGGCTTCGAGCAAAAAGTGGAGGCCTTTGTAATGGCGGAAACGCCCAACAAACAACAGTATGGGCGCTGCAACCTGCTCACGCAACGCCTGAATCGCCGCATGATCTAGTTGATTGAAGCGCTCTGTATCGACGCTCAACGGAATTACGCGACATTTGGCGGCATGGGGAGCCAACCATGGCGAAGTTTGAATATACTGCGGGCTGGCTGCGATAATGCGATCGGCTGCGTTCAGGGTGCGCGTGAGCAAGGGTCGATAGAGTTGCAACAAACGGCGTTGGCGCACAATATCGCTTTGATAGGTAATCACCAATTTAGCCTTGCCCCGTCGCAGCCAATATAGCAAATCGCCAGGCGGGAAGGGATGGTGCAAATGAATAATATCGGCGGGCACACGCCAACTTAATGGCAAACTCATCGGGCTGATCGGAGTTGAGGCCTTGCGCAACCACTGCGCTGCTTTGATGATCGCCACACCATTGCGGCGCTCAATTTCGGTTTTGGGATAGGTATTGCTGACTGCCACCGTTACTTGATGACCGCGCTCGGCCAAGCCCTCGGCGACAACCCGAATATGATTTTCCATGCCACCAAGCACTGGAAAATAATCTTTATAGACATGAAGGATGTGCATTGCTCGTGTGATACTCGCGCTCAAAGAATTGCTGTGAGTATTATAGAACATTGTTGTTGGGGATTGGGGCTCGGTTGTTGGGGATCGGGAACGTTGTAGAGCAAAAAACAGAGGTTAGAGTTCAGGGGCTAGGGGGCCGCCCATATGCTACGAAACCTTCGTGCGCTTCGTGATCTTCGTGGATCAAGCTTTAACGCAGAGGCGCAGAGGATGAATGGCTATAGGCTGAGGGTTATTCGTTCTTGATATTCCAATCAATGTCCGATAGCCCATAGCCTATAGCCTGATTACCTTAGGTGCTATTCAGGGATGATAAATTCTTGGCCGACGTGAATTACATCGGGGTTGGGGATGCGGTCGCGATTGGCTTGATAAATTCGCTTCCACTGCATTTCATCGCCATAAAAGCGTTGGGCAATTGCTCGCATGGTGTCGCCAGATCGCACGGTGTAGGTTCGTTGGGCTGGCAATGGTGTGCTTGCATCGGGAATCACAAATTCTTGGCCAACGCTAATCACATCGGGGTTGTTGCCGATGATCGCCCGATTGGCTTCGTAAATTCGTCGCCATTGGGCAGCATCGCCATAGAAGCGGGCTGAAATTTTGCCCAAGGTATCGCCACCTTGAACCGTGTAGCGCTGTTCAGTAGCCTTGGCTTCTTCAGCTTTGGCAGCCTCGGCTTTAGCGGCTTCTTGGGCTTTGGCAGCTTCTTGCGCTTGACGCAGCGCATCAGCCACCGCATTGTTGGTTGCAGCAGACTGAGCTTCGGCCTTTTCACGAGCTTCTTTGGCTGCTTCTTGAGCATCTTTGATCACATTTACTGCATTGGAGACTGATGATGAGGCCGCTTCTTCCTGCTTCTCTTGAATATCGTGCAAGCGCTCCATCATTTGGCCAATCACGTTACCAGGGGCTGGACTAGTGGGCTTGGCTTCGGCACTTTCGCGGCTTTGCTCAATTGCATCCTTCATTTGATCAGCCAAATTACCAAACAAACCCTTCTTTTCCTTGTCGGCCATGGTTCAACTCCTTTAGCAAGCGGTTGTCACGCAGGCATATATAAGCATTATAGATGCCAACGGGCACAATGCAATGGTTGATCCTTGCGTTTGCTCTTGCAGATCAGGTATGCTTAAGCAACATTCCAAAGGCTGGCCCGTACTACCCAACAGTAGTCAGTAGGAGCAAAACGCTATGTGGAAACGAATCAAAGACCTTATCCGCGCTTGGTTGCACGCCTTGTTTGATCGCGCCGAAAACCCCGTAACCATGGCCGATGAGTATATTCGCCAGCTTGAAGCGCAATATGGCGAGGCCAAACGCGCAACGGCTATGGCCATGGGTCAGGCTACGCGCATGGAGCAAAAGCGCGACGAGAACCGTAAGCAAGCCGATGATTGGGAACGCAAAGCCGTTAATGCACTTGAACGTGGCGACGAAGAATTGGCTCGTTCAGCTTTGGAACGCAAGCGCCACTTCAGCGCTGCCGCCAGCGAATATGCGACCCAATCGGAAACGCAAAATGCCCAAGTTAAAGATTTCCGCAATTCGATCAGCCGTTTAGAACAGCAAATTAATGAAGCTCGCGCCAAACGCGATTTGATCAAAGCCAAAACTAGCCGTGCTGATTCCCAAGAAGCAGCCACTCGTGCGCTGCAAAATATGCAAGGTAGTGGCGAATTGGGCGATCGCTTGGGGGCAATGGAAGAAAGAATCGACGATCGGTTGTACAAAGCTGAAGCCATGGCCAAATTAGAAGGCGATTCGTTGGAAAATAAATTCCGCAATTTGGAGCAAGAAACCTCGCTCGAATCGGAATTAGCAGCGCTCAAAGCCAAAGTCAATCAAAGCTAAATCCGCTAATCTTATTTGACATAAAACCCTCTGTTTATTGATTGCAGAGGGTTTTTTAATTATTGTGATGTGCCAGCCAGCACATCAGCCACGCTCAGCCAGCCAAATTTGGGGAATAGCTTGCCAACTTGGGTTGAAAACAGCAGTGAATCGCCCAAAACTACTTGGGGCGTGCCTTCGACCACCACCTCGCCTTCGCCCAACAGTACTACTCGTTGAGCGCACAACGCCACAAATTCCACATCGTGGGTTACCACGATGATGCCATGGTGCTCGCTGGCTAAGCTTTGTAGAAAATTGGCTAGTTGCTGTTTGGCAGCGTAATCCAAGCCACGGGTTGGTTCATCGAGCAAGAGAATTTGCGGGCGAGCCACCACAATCGCGGCGAAGGCAGCTCGTTGAGCCTCGCCACCCGAAAGATCACGCGGATGACGCTCACGCAGATGCAGCAAATTCAAGCGTTGCAAGGTCTGTTCAATCTGCACTGGATCAGCCGCTTGACCATGGTTGGTAAGCGTCCATGCTAATTCTTGCTCCAAACTGGGGTGAAACAGAATATCACTGGGGTTTTGCGGCACAAAGCCAATCTGCTGGGCCAATTGCTCAACTGGGCGATTGGCGATCGGTTGTTGTTGTAGTAGCACTCGCCCACGAATTGGTTGTTGTAAGCCCACCAAATGGCGCAATAAGGTGGTTTTGCCGGAGCCGTTACGCCCCATAATTGCCACAATTTCGCCAGCATGCAAACGCACATTTACGCCTTGCAACGCTGGTTGATCGGCATAACTGGCATCTAACGCTTCGGAGCGCAAGAGTTCTGGGCCAACTGTGGCAACAGTCGTTGTTTGGGCTTGAGGCGTAATTGGCTGCTGACGGGCGGCAGCACGACCTTGTTTGATCGTCAGCGGCAAGGGTTGCCAATTGAAATGGCGGGCAACTTCGACCAATGGCGGGGCAAATGGCATCTGGGCCAAAACGACTTGTGGCGCATCGGCTAAGCCAATTTTGCCCGCATGCATCCAAACAATTCGATCGACATATTGCACCACGCGCTCTAAACGATGCTCCGAGAGCACAATCGTCAAGCCCAAATCGGCGTTGAGCTTTTGCAGGGCAGTCAGTACTTCTTCAGCGGTGTGGGGGTCGAGTTGCGAGGTTGGTTCATCGAGCACCAGAATTTGCGGCTGAACAGTTAATGCAGCGGCAATCGCCACCCGCTGACGTTCGCCGCCAGAGAGGCTGGATAAGGAACGATGGCGTAAATGGGCAATCTCAAGCTGATCGAGCGCTTCTTCAATTCGGCGGCGCATAATCGCTTGCGGCAAACCAGCGTTTTCCATGGCAAAAGCTAGTTCATCCTCGACAATCTCGACCACAAACTGGGCATCGGGGTCTTGAAACACAAAACCGACCAATTCAGCCAAGTCTCGCGGCGAGTTGCGGCGGGTATCACGGCCACAAACTTTTAATTGGCCTTGCCATGTGCCACCATGAAAATGCGGAATTAACCCATTGATCGCGCGAAGCAGGCTTGATTTGCCGCTGCCTGAAGCGCCACAAACCAATACAAACTCGCCTTCGGCAATCTGCAAGGTACAGCGATCGAGTGCTGGCGCACTGGCTTGGGGATAGTAATAGCAAACCTGTTGAAAATCAATCACGCCACGCTCAATTCAGGCTCAATCTTTATCACGATAGCGATCAACCACGGTCGGCGTTTCGCGGCCACTCAGCACATTGACAATATCATAATCGCGCTGCCGGTTGGCGATATCATCGTTATAGCGCTTGACCTTACGATCAAATTCATCGTGCTCCCAATTGCGCTGGGTCTCGTTATCCCAACGGCGGCGCAAGTAGATTGGCCCAATTATCAAGACCAAGCCACCAACGATCATCGTTAGGGTCAAGCCAATCACAAAACCATTCATGAGTACGACCTCCTAGTAATCATGAATTATACCATTTTGATCGAGGGGTCAGGGGCTAGGGGTCAGGGGCTAGGGATCAGGGGTCAGGTTTTGATCCACGAAGGGCACGAAGAGCACAAAGGGCTGTTTTTAGCCACGGATTAACCCAGATTTTGGATGTTGATTATATTTTGTGTGCTTTGTTCTTCGATTTCCTTAATTCTTGGCCTCTTCGTGGACTCCTCAGTTTCAAACTGGCCCCTGAATCCTAGCCCCTGACCCCTCTATTTTAAAAAACCATGCCGCTTGGTCGTACTAAGCTGCGATCGATGCTGGCTAGATTGGGGCGGCC
Source organism: Chloroflexota bacterium (assembly GCA_020161265.1). NCBI lineage: Bacteria > Bacillati > Chloroflexota > Chloroflexota bacterium. The sequence goes on from JAIUOC010000003.1 coordinate 124,279, forward strand.
ACATAGCGCCATCGAGCGTTGTAATTCGCGCTGCATGGTCGTTAGCACATCGGCAACCCCAGCACTACCCGCCACTGCCAAGCCCCATAAGACTGGTCGCCCAAGCATAATTGCCTGTGCTCCTAAAGCCAAGGCTTTAAGCGCATCGCTGCCACGGCGAATCCCGCCATCGATATAAATTTCGCACGGGCTTTGCGCCAATGCCGCGACAACCTCGGGCAAGGCTTCAAGCGTGGTAACCGTACCATCAATTTGGCGGCCACCATGATTTGACACCACGATCGCTGCCGCGCCTGCCTCAGCAGCCAACAGCGCATCCTCAGCGGTCAAAATACCCTTGACGATGATGGGCAAGCTAGTCACCGAGCGCAACCAAGCGATCGATTCCCAAGTCAAGCCAGCATCAAACATATCGGCTTTGGGGTCGGGCAAGGCATTCGGGCCAGCACGGCGATAATTTTGGGCGGCAGGCACATCGCGAAAATTGGCCATACTCAGATGGGCGGGTACACCAAAACCACTGCGCAACTCACGTTCACGCCGCCCAAGCCACGGACGATCAATCGTTAACATCAAGGCTTGATAGCCAGCAACTTCGGCGCGAGCAATCAAACGCTCCGACACACTGCGATCACGATAGACATACAATTGAAACCAGAGCGGGCATTCGGCGGCAGCCGCAACTTCTTCCAACGAGCGGGTGGCGAGGGTGCTTACGGTGAAAATTGAGCCAGCTTGAGCCACGCCTCGCGCAGTTTCACATTCGCCCTCAGCATGGGCCAAGCCATGGTAGGCCGATGGTGCAACCAAAATTGGCGAATTAAGCGGCTTGCCCAGCAAAGTTGTGGCGGTTGAGACTTCACGCACATCAACCAAAAATCGTGGTCGCAAACGTACCTGCTCAAATGAAAGCAGATTCGCCCGCAAAGTCACTTCATCCTCGCAGCCACCTGCATAATAATCGCAGGTTGGGCCATCCAACAGCGTCATTGCCTGTTGCTCATACTCGTGGAGATTAATCGGCTTGCTCATTGCAGCGATCCTTTCGCAGCCTGAAATAATCCGGTGGCTCTAGTGTAGCAGATGCTCAAGCCAAATTCAGTAGTACAAATGAGCAAACGCTTAACGCTTGGATTGAATCACAAATCCAATTGGAATTGAAAAGATGATTAAAACTAGCAGTGCAACGATAAAGTTCTCAAATCGAACAACCCCAATATCTTGATTAAGCGTTGGTTTACGGCTTGCGATAATTGAGATCGAATGATTTTCAATGTCATCACCGTGCTTAATCACATAATTATCAGTATAGGAAAATTGATAATCATCATCACAATCAGGGTATCTAGGCATCGAATCGATGTGTGGTAGATGTTTGTGGTAATATTGATGAATCCCAGCTTCAAATGTATAACTATCTCTCTCACTATACATCGGATATAATGTATTATCGATATCTTGAGCGATGATTGAATTTGGTAGCATAATCGTGCCATTCATCATTGATTGTTGATTATTTCTTCCATTGAAAGAATAGCAATACATTGGATTATTATTGAAGTATTTATAATAATTGGTATTAAAGATTACTGCTACCATAATAATATTTATAACTACAGCTATCTTCATCGCTCGATGTTGATATAATTCTAGAGCAAAAAAACCAATATAAATCTTTTTGTACAGTATTAAAAGGGCGATTGTTGCTAATACAATCACTAGCGGGCCAAATTTAATATCGGTGCCTGCTCCGCTTGTATCGAGACTGTAATACCCAAATGCATTAATGTCTGCTTGATAAACTAATTCTAATGGCTGACTATCGGTTTGATCGCCTGAAACAACCTCAAGGGTAAAGGTATAACGCAATGGCTCATCAGGCAGTTGACATTGAAGAGAATTCAGTAAGCGAATATTAAAAAAACTTTCTAGTTGATCCAAATGAAAATAATTATGTTGTTGGCTAAGATCAACGACAAATATCTTGGAAGGATCACTTGTTAAGATAAAACGTAATTGAACTGGTTGAATTGAGGCTGGTTCAATCGCTAAAATCTGATCGATCATTACCAAGTGTTGGCCAGTAGTCAATTGGGTCGTTGGGGTACTTATAATTGGGAAAAAACATGGGATTGGCTCTGGTGCGTCGCAACCAACCAACAGCAGCAACATTCCAATCAATAATAAACGCCGTAGCATAGCCTCGCTCCTTCTAAAATTGTCGTTAGAAGGAGCATAGCAAGCCTAAATGGATATTAAATGGCGTTAGTGGCTGATCCAACTGTGCAAAATCATGCCTAAAATAATCACGCCAAGGCCTGCCAAGGTCAATGCTGTTGGCGCAGGGCTATGCAAAATCACAATCTCGCCAACCAAGGCAAAGACGACTTCGCCTGCTTGGGTTGCCTCAACTGCCGCCAATTGGCCTTGATGGTGCTGAGCTAAATCAGTAGCTTTGAAAAAGAGCACGGTGGCGATTACGCCTGCCAATAGTGCAACCAATAACGATTGGAAGATTTGGCTTGTGCTCGGCCAACCAACTGTGGTTGCCGCCACGCCCGCTAAAATCAGCCAAAACGGCAGGCTGGCAATTGTCATGCCTAGCACACGTTCAAAGGTTGCCAAGCGCTGCCCACATAGTTGCATCATGGCGCGATTGCCCAACGGATAGGCAAACGCGGCGATTACAACTGGCACAAAGCCCAAAAGCACTTCGCGCCAGCCAATCGCCGCCGCATGTTGCAATTGAATTACCGCCACACCCAATAAAATCAGGCCCGAAATCGCTAAACTGCGCCAATGCCAAGCAGGTTGGTTGGGTGCAGCTTTGGCTTGCAACAACGGCGCAACCAAGGCTCCAGCAATAATTGTGATCTGCCAAGTGCTGGCAACCAACCACGCTGGGGCATATTTGGCGGCAAAACAGAGCGGCGCGTAAAACAACCCAAAGCCAATCGTGCTCCACCACAGCCATTGCCAAGGCTGTTGCCGCAACTCTTGCAGCACCAAACCAAGCTTGCCGCGCCATGCCACAATCGCCACCAACGGAACCAGCATAAACAAATAGCGTAGGCTGGCACTCCACAGCCAATGACCACCCGCCAACTCCATCAAACGATTGAGCACAAAGGTCGAAGCAAAAAAGAGCGAGGCCAACAAGCCTAACAACAGTGCACGCATAACCTTGATCCTACATTAACTGTGTTGAGAATTGGCCAAGTATAGCATGCAGGGCCGAGGCCTCGCTCCGATTGATTGAAAAGCGATTTAATCTAACACATGTTTTTGCAAGGCCTGAAGCTCACTCGACGGATCAAGGCCTTGCTCTTCGAGTAAAGCCTCACGATAGCGATCATAAATTGCCAAGGCTTCGGTTCGGCGACCTTGATTAATTTCCAAGTTCATTGCCAAAACCACTGCCCGTTCATTCAAAACATCAAGTTTCATCGCCTGCTCAAAGGCTTTTTGGGCTTGGTCGAAACGTTGTACGTCATACCATTGATTGCCAATTGAGATCCAAATTTCGGCTCCACGTCGCGCCAAAACTTTGCGTTCATGCTCAATCCATGGGGCATTGCTGCCGACTAAAAATCCTTGGCTGGCATACTCAGCGGCAACTTGCAAGCGCTCCAAGGTCGCTTCAGAACCAAGCAACGAGGTCTGTTTAATCACCACAATATCGGCATCGATCTCCGAGTGCGGGAAGCGCAAACGATACAGCGAACCATCATACACAACACAATCGGGCAATTCTTTGCGCGTCCGTTGCAGCATTTTGCGCCAACCATCATTGCTACTATCAAAGCCCCAAATTTTTTCGCGTAATTCATCGGCAGTCATGCCAGTTGGGTTCAACAACAACAACGCGATTAACAACATACCTTGGCGCGGAATGCGTACCTGTTTGCCATCCATTTCAAGCCGCATTTGGCCCATCAAACGCACAATCAATTTTGGTGCTTGAGGCATTGGCGGCAGGTTATGGCGCAGCACCCGCGCCGCAAATGGCGAATTCCATTGGGTATAAGCTTGGTTGACCAATTCAGGTAAGTGCACGGTGAGCGCCGATAACAGCACTGGCAAGCCACTGCGGCCATCAACAATTAATTGATCAAGTGCCTGCCAAGCTTGCTGAGCCTCGCCAACCTCATGGCGTTGCCAAAAAGCTTCGCTTAACAACAGATATAGCAAGCCTTTGGCTAATGATCCTTGGTTGTCCAACCCAGCCAATGCCCGTTGCAGCAGCGGAATCGTGCCATCAATTTTGAGCGTTAAGTTAGCAGCACTCCGCGCCACCGCTAACCAAGCCTGATCGAGTGGGTTTTGAGCGGTGGTGGTGTCGATTTCAATTAATAGGCGTTGCAGTTGCTCAAGTGAACTATGGCGGGTGGCCTGCGATTCCAAGGCCAAGGCATAGATAATAATGTGATAATCGACGACATTGCTGGCCCGTAACTGCTCACGCGCCAAGCGATAGCGCCCAATTGCACTCGTCCAATCGCGATCAGCCAAGGCCACATCACCAAGCGTCACCAAGGCACCATTCGCTGCCCGAATATCCGAAATTCTGGCGTTATCGTATGCTTGTTGGGCGTAGCGGGCGGCATCGCTCATTTGGCCTTGGTGCAGTGCCACCAGCGCCCGCAAATTCAAGGTTTGCGATAACCCCGATGGCGATGCCATTTCTTCCCAGAGCGAGGTTGCTTGGCGCAAAAGCCGATCAGCCAAGGAATAACGTCCGGCTCGCGCTGCCGCATTGGCATAATCGCCCAAAATCAGGCCAAGCAAGCGATTAACCCCTGAATGCTCCATATGTTTGTGGGCACGCTCAAAGTGGGCAATCGCTGCATCATCTTGACCCAAGGAAGCCAAATAAATCGCATGCGTCCGTAGAATTCGCGCTTGATCGGCTGGCGATAGATCAGGGTCGTTCAAGTAGGGCTGAATCAAGCTATCAGCCTCGCCAATTGCCCCTTGTGCCCGCAGCAGATCAGCTTTAAGCAACAGAAACATTCGTTGTTGATCAGACTGTTGATGAATCCCTAGCAGTTGATTGACTAAAAGTAAAGCCTTTTCAGCGTTGCGCAAACCAAGGTGATAACTACGCACCAACAACCAGCCAACTTTGGGCGCAAGCTGCTGTATCGGAACATCATTGAGGGCTTTGACCAGCTCACCAAAAAACCGCTCATTGTTAATTAAATCAAGCTGTTGAGTCAAACAATGATTGATCACATCCCAGCGTTGCAAGCGTTGCATCTTTTGCACAAATTGGAGCAGGCGTTGCTCAGTCAGATACCAATCGCCAGCTTGGGCAAAAAATTCGGTCAAATAGGCCGCCTGAGGATGCGAACGCTTGCGCAAACCAACTTCAGGCAAGCGTTGTAAGCGCAGGTTTGCTTCAACAATCAAGCCTGCATATTCCCAACTCATTAACAAACGATGCAAATCGTGCTTTGGCAAGAGTGTTTGGAGCAATTCAAGCGAATCAGGGGCGATCCATAGCCAAGCTTCCAAGCTATGCTGCAAAGGCTCAGGCAAACTTGTCATCACATCTTGCATGACCCATTCGAGCGCTGATTGATTGAGCACGCCCGATCGATTGAGCGCAAAAATACAGGGCGCGACCCAACCGTCAGTCAAATCGATCAGCTGATCAGCTTGGGCTTGGCTGAGATTCAGTTGGCGTTGTTGAGCCAAGGCGATTAATTCAGCACTGTTGAAAGCTAGCTCCTGCATACCAACCACTACCAAATGTCGTCGAATAATCCATTGTTGAATCATTGGCAGGTTGGGGATGTGTAGCGAGGTGGCAACGATATGCAGCGCTGGATTTTTTAATAATTCTACGAGCCAAGCGTGCTCAGGCAAAAATGTGCCCCAAGCATCCAAAATCCGATCCAAATCGTCGATCAAAATCCAGGTTGGTTGGCGCAAACTCAAAAGCTGCTCGTGTGGATGTTCGTTGGCCAACCCAAGTTGTTGGCAAATTGCCTGGAGCAGCAACGATGGATCATTGGCTGGCTCAAGCCGAATTAAGGCAGACGGGGCGTTGATGGAATGCTTAAGTGCCTCTAACACTGTGGATTTGCCGCTGCTCGGCAACCCAATGATTAAGACTACCCGTGGCTCATGTTGGGTCAAAGTGAGTAAACGTGGGCGTTCAACATAGGTCGGATAAAAACTCATAGCAGTTTCCTCAAGATGCTTGGTACGATGCTACCCCACCAACTATTAAGCAGTACAGCGCAATCGTGCTCAACTGTTGAGAGGCTAGGTTGTTCCAATTCGTTACCTATGTTCAATAGGATATACCGAGCTATAGAGCACATCTATGCACGTCCTAGGCTATTTCTAGATCGATTTCTTGTATATCCACTGTATCATAGCAAAAGAATCATGAATGTAGTGGAGCTGTTATGCAACTTGTCACACTCGACCACATCCAATTGGCAATGCCCGCAGGCCAAGAGGCCCAAGCACGCTGGTTTTACAGCACGATTCTTGGCCTCGACGAAGTTGCCAAGCCTGTTCAATTGCAAGCTCGTGGCGGCTGTTGGTTTCGCAGCGCCACAATCGAACTCCACCTTGGGGTTGAGGCCGATTTTCGGCCTGCTCGCAAAGCGCATCCGGCCTTTCGCGTCGCCGATCTTGCACAAGCGCGAGCTGAATTAAGCAGTGCAGGCATTGCGATTGTTGAAGATGACAGCCTGCCCCATGTGCGCCGTTTTTACGCTGCCGATCCCTTTGGCAATCGGATTGAGTTTGTCCAAGTTGGCGATGTCTATTAAATTTCGTAGGCCAATCGCTGCAATACTTAATTAATACCGCCAATTGCTTAACTTAGATGCTAGGGATTCCTATTTATTTTGTATTTTGGGCGGCAACTACTGGCACAACTTATGCACACGAGGAGATCGCCGATCAAATTATGTTGATTGGCAAGCTACTACACCAAACATCCGCTCAACCATGCCCTGAAAGCACCCAAATAGGCCGGTATCTTCTGGTATACTGAACAACGGCGCGGCCCTCGAATGCCCGTGCTGGCCACCGCGCTGAGTGCTGCATTGTTGACACTGCGAGGGTTGCAGACCATGAAAGCAGTTTTAATGGCTGGGGGTGAAGGCTCTCGGCTCCGACCACTCACCATCAGTCGGCCCAAACCAATGGTTCCCTTGGTCGATCGACCAGTCATGGGCCATATTATTGAACTTCTGAAACGCCACGGCATCACCGATATTATTATTACGGTGCAATATCTCGCCAATATTATTCAAGATTTTTATGGCGATGGCTCGGCGTTTGATGTCGATATTTCGTATTCGGTTGAAGAAGTGCCACTCGGCACCGCTGGCGCGGTTAAATATGCCTCACGCTTAATCGATGATGATACTGAACCCGTGATCGTAATTTCTGGCGATGCGCTGACCGATTTTGATTTAACCGCCTTGATCGAAGCCCATAAACGCTCGAATGCCAAAGCCACAATTACCCTTACCCGCGTTCCCAACCCGCTTGAATATGGCGTGGTGATTACCGACGATACGGGCCGAATTCGCCAGTTCCTCGAAAAACCCAGTTGGGGCGAGGTTTTTTCCGATACCGTCAATACTGGAATTTATGTGATCGATCCCTGTGTGCTTGATGATATTCCACTGGGCGAGCCGTTTGATTTCTCCAAAGATTTATTTCCAGCATTGTTGCGGCGCGGCGAACTGCTCCATGGCTATATTGCCGAGGGCTATTGGACAGATGTTGGCAACATCGAAGCCTATATGCGAGCCTGCTCGGATTATTTGATGGGTATGGTTAATTTGCCGCGCTTAGGCCATGATCGCGGCGATAATGTTTGGATTGAAGGCGAGGTTGAAATTGCCCCCGATGCCCAAATTCATGGGCCAGTCTTTTTTGGTCATGGGGTCAAGATCAAAGGTGGGGCGATGGTATTTGGCCCATCGGTCATCCGCGATTATACAATTATCGATTCGCGTGCCACCATCGATCGTTCAATTATGTGGCGCAACTCGTATGTTGGCGAACGTGCTGAATTACGTGGGGCGATTGTTTGCAAGCAGTGCAATATTAAAAGTCGCTCGTTGCTGTTCGAGGGCGTAGTGGTCGCCGATAGTACGATCATCAACGCTGGGGCGGTGATTCAGCCCAACGTTAAAATTTGGCCTTCGAAAGAAGTTGAAGAGGGTGCGACTGTTAGTGCCTCGATTATTTGGGGGGCGCAAGGGCGGCGGGTGCTGTTTGGGCGCTACGGCATTACAGGCTTGGTCAATATCGACCTTACGCCAGAATTTTGTGCCAAACTTGGGGCAGCCTATGGTGCGATTTTGCCTAAAAATACCACCGTTACCATGAATCGCGATGCCCACTACACCCCACGCATGCTCAAACGTGGCTTGATTGCGGGCATTCCATCGGCGGGGATTAATGTGTTGGATTTGCATTCAGTGCCAATTCCCACTGCCCGCTATTTGACCTATGCGCTGAATGCTGCTGGTGGCATGCATGTGCGGCTTTCGCCGTTCGATAATCGGGTGGTGGATATTAAATTCTTCGATCATCGCGGGCTTGATCTAGGTAGCGACATGGAGCGCAAGATCGAGAATACCTACTTTCGCGAAGATTATCGCCGCGTCTATCTCGATGAAATTGGCCGAATCACTGAAAACAGCGATTACAATTCGGTCTATATCGATAAATTTATGGAATCGCTTGACCCCCATATTTTGCCCGAGCTAGAAGACCCTTGGAGCATCGTGATCGATTATGCGTCGTCGAATGCGGCGCAAATTTTGGGTATTTTGCTACGGCGCTTGAATGTTGATTTAGTTGAACTCAATGCCCAAATCGATGAAGATCGTTTGTTTCAAACTGCCGATCAATTTAATGCTGGTATGCAACGGCTCACAGCAATTGTACCCGTGATGAATGCTGATATTGGGGTGCGGCTCGATTCGGGCGGCGAACGAATTTACGTTGTCGATGATACTGGCCATCGATTAACTGATATTGAATTATTGGCGGCGGTCACTGCCTTGACCATGGAAGCCAACAAAGGTGGCACCGTGGCCGTGCCAGTCACTGCGCCGCGCTTGTTCGATAAATTGGCTGAGCGCTATGGCGGGCGCATCCAGCGTACCAAAACCGCCTTGGGGGCACTGATGCAACAAGCCGCCAAATGCAACGATTTATGTGTCTTGGGCGATGGAGCTGGCAGCCTGATTTTTCCATCGTTCTTTCCAGTTGCCGATGGCCTATTTGCAATTGTTAAATTGATGGAATTACTGGCCCGCGCCAAAATTCCCCTCTCGGAGATTCGGCGTTCATTGCCACGCTCAGCCATGGCTAACCACAAAGTGCCATGTCGCTGGGAATCCAAGGGCAAAGTTATGCGGATTCTCAATGAACAATATGCTGAACGTGCTCAAGACAACATCGACGGGATCAAGATTGATCTTGGGCCAGAGTGGGTGCTGATTCTGCCCGACCCTGACGGCCCCTTCATCCATGTGATTGCCGAGGGAGTCAATGACGATCAAGCCCGCGTGCTCACTGAAAAATATGCAGGTTTAGTGATGGGGTTGCAATAGCGCTGAGCGGTGGGGTTTATGCAATAAGGCCAAGCTCCTGAGTTATTTGGTATCTGCTCGGCATCTGAACAATCAATCAGCAAAAGCAAACAGCCGCTCTATGAATGGAGCGGCTGTTCGTTAATTAATGGCTCTGAGTTGGGCTTGAACTTACTTTTGCAAGCTATCGCGAATTTCGCGTAGCAACAACACTTCTTCGCTTGGTGGTGGGGCGGCTGGTGCTTCGACTTCTTGCTTGCGGCGGGTCGAGTTGATTCCTTTGACAAATAAGAAAAGCACAAACGCAATAATCAGGAACTCAATAATGGTTTTGATCAGCACCCCAATCATAATTGGTGTAGCCCCAATCGAAAATTGCCATGTTGCAATATTAACATCTTTGAGAATGAGGCTAAGGATGATGCTGATAATCGGCATAATCACAACATCAACCAAGGCTGTGACAATTTTGCCAAAGGCGGCCCCAATAATCACCCCAATTGCCAAATCGAGAACATTGCCTTTGAAGGCAAATTCCTTGAACTCCTTAAACATCGCGTATCCTCCGGTACTATGCCACTATAGGCCATCGAACAAACAAGCGTAGTCTAAAAGCTGCGCTTTACGGTGAAATTAACGATTATTTAAGCCAAATGCAGGTGGTTACGATGCGGCTTGCTGGGTGCAGAAGCCGAAGTGAGGTGCTGCCAACAGTGGTTTGGGCTTGGCCTATGGTAGCATGGGCACTAGCAAAAGACAATTAGCCGAGGAATGCTATGCAATCACCAATTTCGTTTACCCAATTAACCCTAGCTGCTACCAATATTGAGCAAATGGCAGCCTTTTATAATTCAGTGCTGTTTACTAATTTTCGCAAGATTAAGCATGGCGAGCACACGCTGTATGAAGGTTTTTTGGTCAATATACCCTTATTGCTCTGCCCGAATGCGATTGCTGGAGTCGTCGCTGAGCAAAGCCGCTTGCAATTCCATGTTTGTGTGCCCGATTTAGCGCGAGCGCTCGAAAAAGTGGTGCAGCATGGCGGTATGATCGTCACGCCACCAAGCGCAGGCGGCATCAAAGCGGCAATCGTGGCCGATCCCGATGGCAATAGCCTTGAGTTAATTCAAGAATAATTAATCGTTGCTCAAAACTGCTGTCAATACCGCGATCGCTTGTAAATATTCGGCCAAGGACAAACGCTCTTGGGGCGTATGATCAAGTGCTGCATCGCCTGGGCCATAAGCGACGACTGGGCAACCCCAGGCTGGCCCAACCACATTCATGTCGGCGGTGCCAGTTTTTTGAACATAGCGCGGTTGCTGTCCATTGGCGCGAAAAACTCGCCCAAAGCGCCGCGCAATGCTCGATGTCCGTTCGCTGCTAAAAGCGGGAGTTGCGCCGCTTACCTTTAAATGCGCATAGTTGGGCAGCAGTTGTTGCAGCATCGCGGTATAGGCCGCCGGATCAAGATCTAAAGGCAGACGGGCATTGACCAGTAATTCGCACCAATCGCGTAAGCCATCGCCGCCCGATTCAATGTTTACCAAGCTTGGCAACAGTTGATCGAAGGCGCGTTCGCGGCCTTGATTGATGGTATAGGCATGCTGGGCGATCGCTTGCCACAATTCACAGCCATGTTCGGCGGCGGTATGGCTGGCGTGGGCCGAATGCGCCGCATCTTGCTCGATGCGAATTTGTGCCCGTAAGTTGCCTTTATAGCCCAACGTTAGCCGATCAGCGCCGCTTGGCTCGCCCACGATGCACCAAAGTGGCGCAGCCATGGTTTGGGCGATAAAATGCGCACCTTTGGATGAAGCAACTTCTTCTTCGACACAACCCACCACAATCACCCGATAGGCTAGGCGTTTTTCGGTATGAGCGCGGGCGGCGGCAGCGATAAACGTGGCTAACGAGCCTTTGGCATCGACAGCACCGCGCCCCCATAACTCACCATCACGCACTTCGACTGGAATATTGCCTGGCACGGTATCCATGTGGCCAAGCAACACGACGGTTTCAGCAGCAGCGCCAATCACGCCAACCGCATTGCCAACCGCATCAATATGGGCATCGAAGCCAAATTGATTCATCTGCTCAACCAATAATTGGGCGATTGCGGCCTCATCGCCCGAAACACTGGGTGTTGCCACCATTGCCTCAATTAATTGTACGGCCTGTTGATCGTTCATGCGCTTGGCTCCTCGAAGATGCTGCGTAAGGTTGCCACTAAGCGTTCTAATTCAGCCCAATTAATCACTAACGGCGGGAGCAAGCGCAACACATTGCTGCCCGAATTGAGCGCAATAATCTGATGCTGGTTCATCAATTTTTGCAGATAGGGCGCAACTTTTTCCTTGAGTTCAATGCCCACCATCAAGCCTAACCCGCGCACTTCACGAATTTTGGGCGAGTTGATTGAACGCAATTGAGCGAGCAGCCAATCGCCTTTTTCGGCAGTTTGATCGACCAATTGTTCTTCACGAATCACTCGTAGCGAAGCCCGTGCCGCTGCGCAAGCCAAAGGGTTGCCGCCAAAGGTCGAGCCATGCGTGCCAGTTGCCAATGCTCCAACTCGCTGGTTGATCACCACTGCGCCCATTGGCATGCCGCCGCCCAAGGCCTTGGCCAAACAAACCAAATCTGGTTCTAAGCCATCGTGCTCAAAGGCAAACATGCGTCCCGTGCGGCCAAAGCCAGTTTGCACTTCATCAAGAATCAACAAGGCTCCGCGTTCGCGGCAAATTGTTTGGGCTGCCTGCAAAAATTCGGCGGTTGCTGGGCGAATGCCGCCCTCGCCTTGGATAATTTCAACAATCAACGCAGCAGTTTGCTCGTTGATCGCGCTTTGCAAACGCTCGATATTATTGTAGGGAATATGGCTGAAATCGGGCACAAGCGGCATAAATGGCTCGCGGTAGTGGCTCTCCCAGGTGGCGCTCAAGGATCCAAAAGTGCGGCCATGAAAGCCACGCATGGTTGCCACGATCGCGGTACGGCCTGTAGCCATCCGCGCAAATTTCAAGGCGGCTTCAACCGCTTCCGTGCCACTGTTGCACAAAAAGACCCGTTGAAATTCAGCTGGAAATAATTGCACCAACTCGGCTTGCAATAAGGCCCGTTGATCATTATGAAAGGCTTCGGGGCAAACCGTCAGGGTTGCGGCCTGCTCAGTGATTGCCTGCACAACCGTTGGGTGACAATGGCCGATGTTTGCAACCCCAATGCCTGAACCACAATCAAGATAGGCTTGGCCTTGATCGTCGTAGAGGGTTGCGCCACTGCCTCTCACCAAAGTAATCGGACGCTTGGCGTAGACTCCAGCGCTATGAGCAGCTTCTAAATCTGCAAATGCTTGTTGTTCAGTCATGGTTTGGTTCCTAGCAAATCAGCCGCTTATTCGATGATCGTTCCATGGCCCGCAAGGGCATCGCTAATTGGTTGGTCACGGCGGCCATCGCCAATGATGACGCGGCGCACACCACCTTCGAGCGCAGTTTGCGCCCCTAGCAATTTTTTCTTCATGCGGCCTTGCGCTAGTTTTTCGGTCGCTTGGGCTAATTCGGTGCGTGGTAAGCGACCAATCAAACTGCTTTCGTCGGGAAAGTTGCGATACAAGCCGCTGACATTGGTCAATAGCAAGAGTGTTTCGGCTTCTAGAGCTACAGCTACACTGGCCGCACCGCGATCCCCATCAATATTTAATGGTTCGCCCACGTTGCTTACCGCCAATGGAGCAATGACTGGTAGATAGCCTGCGCTCAGCAAGGTTTGCAACAAACCCTGATTAACCTGATCGATGCTGCCAGTCCAATCATCGCGAATCACTCGCACCCGACCGTTTTCAACCGCCCGAACATTGGTTTTGCGCGTACCTTGCAATAAGCCGCCGTCGATGCCCGATAAGCCTAAGGCGTTGACTCCCAAACCGCGCAAACGCTCAACAAATTGGCGATTAAGCAAGGCTGTCGCCATCATAAAAATTTCGAGCGTGCGCCGATCGGTTTGGCGGCTGGTGTGGCCTGATGGCGAGGTAATGAAGCGCGGCGGATGTCCAAGTTGCTCGCCAAGCGTGTTCGCTCCATCCGAGCCACCATGAAACAGCACAATTGGTTGGCCTTGGGCGGCAAGTCGGGCAATATCAGCGCAGAGATTGCTATAATCAATCCCCGCTGCCCCGCCAATTTTTATTACAAGCATGTGTATGATCCTTATTTGATCCACGAAGCACACGAAGAATAGGAACCGCGAAGAATATGAAGAGCGCCAAGGCTGAAACCACAAAGAACGCGAAGGGCGCTAAGAACTTCAAGCTCAATGTGTATAGCATATCCTTTCATCCCTCATCATTCATATTTTTGAATCTCTGCGCCTCTGCGTTAAACAATTGATCCACAAAAAGCACAAAGGTTGTGTAGTTTGTGGCCTGACCCCCAACCCCTAGCCCCTGACCCCTATGCTCTATGTTCTATGTTCTTAAACTGGGTGCAAGCCTGTAAACTCCAGCCCCAAGCGTTCATCGAAGCCATACATCAAATTTAAGCATTGGATGGCGGCTCCGGCTGCGCCCTTCATCAAGTTATCGAGGGCACACAGCGCCACTACGCGGCCAGTCGCTTCATCGAGTGCCCAACCAATATCGGCGTAATTGCTGCCTGCCAAGATTTTTGGCTCTGGATGGCGGTGCAAGCCACTACGATCATGGACAATGCGCAGAAACGGTTGTTCAGCAGCGGCAGCGCGATAGGCTCGCCACAGATCACGTTCGTTGACCGAGCCTTGAGTAAACACATGGCAGGTTGCCAAAGCGCCACGCACCATTTCCACCGATGTGATCGAAATATGCACATTTTCAAGGCCATGGGCTTGCATAATTTCGGCGGTGTGGCGATGACCAACTGGGGCAAACGAGCGCACCACGCCTGAGCGTTCGGCATGATGGCTGCCATCGTTGGCAACCGCGCCCGCCTCAGACGAACCAACCTTGACTTCAGCCACTACCGGCTTGGTTTGATCGATCAAGCCTGCCTTGACCAACGGCAACAAGGCCAAGTTAATCGCTGTTGCATTGCAGCCTACGCCGCTAACATAGCGAGTTGAACGAATTTGCTCACGATACAATTCAGGTAAACCATAAACAAAACGCTCCAGCCATTGCGGGGCAGGGTGGGGTTCGCCATACCAACGGCTATAGGCTTCGGGGTCGCGCAAACGAAAATCAGCTGAACAATCGATTAATGCTTGACCAAGGCCAGCGTAATGCTCGATCTTTTTGGCGGCTGAGCCATGCGGCAAGGCCAAAATCAACACATCACAAGGCTCCAACGTGCTTTGCGGGCTATACCGCAAATCGGTGCGACCACGCAAATTGGGGTGGGTGCTGTAGACATATTGGCCTGCTAAGCGTTCGCTGGTGACCTGACGCACCTCGACGTGGGGATGCCCCAACAATAAACGCAGCAATTCACCACCGACATAGCCCGAGCCACCAACTATCGAAACTGAAAGCATAACAACCTCAAATGGCTACAGCCCGCCGCCTATTGCGCTTGAGCTAGCACATAATCAACAATTCGTTCGGGAATATTCACGCCAGTTGTGCTGATGCTGTTGCGAAATTCCATGGTGTAATTGACTTCGTTGACCAAATAACGACCTTCGGCAGTTTCAAAGACATCGATTGCAACCACGCCGCCACCAACTGCATTGGCCGCGCCAATACAAATATCGGCTAAGGCTGGCGTGATTGGGCAGTTTGAGGCTTGGCCGCCGCGTGCAGTATTGGTGATCCAGTGGCCGCTGGTGCGATAAATCGCCGCAATACACTCATCGCCAACCACAAACGCCCGAATATCGCGACCACCTGGCTTGTTGACATATTCTTGGATATAGAAAATGGCATGCTGATAATTGCCCAAGGTGTCGCGATGTTCAAGTACCGCCTCGGCAGCTTCGCGATCGTTGATCTTCGAGACCAAGCGCCCCCACGAGCCGATTACTGGCTTCAACACTACCGGATAGCCCAAACTTTCGATCGCTTCGAGCGCTGAATCTTGGGTATAGGCCAGTAAACACCGTGGTGATGGCACGCCGTTGCGCAATAGGGCTTGGGTAGTCAAAAATTTATCGCCACAGGTTAATGCCACATCATAATTATTGACCGTTGGAATGCCAGCATCGTTCAAGGTTTTGAGCGTGTACAACGCTCGGCCATGGTGCAACGAACGCTCAATAATTACATCAGGAAATTGTTCGCGTACTTGGCGATTGGCTTGCAACGCGTTCAAATCAAACCATGTCTGATCATCGTCGATTCGCTCAAATTGGACATTGCGCCGCTCAAACTCAGTGATCAGCAGCTTTTCTTCAACCCGAATTCGGGAACATAACATACCTACACGCATTGACATAACTCCCTTACTCGCCCCAGTCTTCTTCGACTTCGGGTGCTAATTCCAACACAACTGGGTTCAGGCTGACAACTTCGAGTTCTGCGCCGCAATCAGGGCATGGCACAATCTCGCCATCCAAAATATCGGCTGCCAACGCGATCGTTCCTTCACATTCTGGGCATTGTGCGCTCATTGTTTGTAATCCTTTATTAGTTAGGGGTCGGGGGCTAGGGGCTGGGGATCGGTATCCCGTCCTGTGCCAACCACCTGTTGCCAAACCCACTAATTCTTAACAAACCTTACCTTCGTGATCTTCGCGTCCTTCGCGGTTTCAAGGGTAGGGGTCGGGGGCTAGGGGCTGGGGATCGGTATCCCGTGCAGTGCCACCTGCCTATGTTCAACCCGTTACATTCCGATAGCCAAAAGCCTTATAGCCTTACTCTCTGCGCCTCTGCGTTAAAACTTCCTGACCCCTGATCTCTGACCCCTGAACCCTCGCCCCTTCGTGTCCTTCGTGCTCTTCGTGGATCAAAATTGGTCAATTACTGCTTGCACCACCTCAGCCGTTGTTGCCGTTCCACCAAGATCGGGCGTGTATGGCCCATTGGCTAATACCGCCTGAATTGCGGTTTGCAAGCGTTCGGCGTAGCTGTTCAAGCCCACAAATTCGAGCATCAACACGCTAGCGCTCAAGGTTGCCAACGGATTGGCGATGCCTTGGCCAGCAATGTCGGGAGCACTGCCATGCACAGGCTCGAATACCGCCGTGCGAGTGCCATAGTTGGCCGATGCTGCCAAACCAAGCCCGCCACCCCACACGCTGGCGACATCCGAGAGAATATCGCCAAACAAATTGGTGGTGACTAACACTTCAAAACGTTCCGGAGCACGGGCCAATTGATAAGCAGCGTTATCGACCAACATTTCTTCAACCTGCAAATCAGGCGCGTCAGCTAGCACGCGCAGCGCGGTTTCGCGGAACAAACCACAAGTTTCGCGCAGCACATTGGCTTTGTGTACTACGGTGATTTTGCGGCGGCCAGTGCGTTGGGCATATTGCACCGCCCATTGCACAATCCGCTCGCTGGCTTGGCGGGTGATAATTCGTTGCGCCGTGGCGCGTTCATCGCCCTCGCGGGTTTCTTGGCCGCTATACAAACCCTCGGTATTTTCGCGCACCACTACCAAATTGACTCCAGCACGGGCATTCGCCAGTGGTGGCGTTTGAACTGGCCGCACACAGGCATACAAATCAAGGGCTTTGCGCATGCCAACAATTGGGCTGCGATAGCCAGCGACCCGCTGTGATGGCGAGCTAACTGCACCAAACAAGGTGGCGTTGGCCGCTTGAACCGCTGCTAAAGTTTGTTCGGGCAAGGCGTTGCCAGTTTGTTGAAAGGTTTCCCAACCAGCTTCGGCTTCGACAAACTCGGCAGGAACCGCCAAGGCTTCGAGCACTTGCCGCGCTGCTTGCACGACTTCGCGGCCAATCCCATCGCCAGCAATCAAACACAACCTCGTCATGTTTAGGCTCCTGTCGCGGGGAAGCGACCATGGCGACGGTAAAATGGCACGATTCCGCCTTCAGCCCAGACTTCGCGCATCCAGCCTTCGGGTGGTGGCAGTTGAATTTGGTTAGCATTGTTGGTGATCAGGCCAGCAGCCAAATCAAATTCAACAACATCACCATCGGCAACTTGCTCACGAATGTCGGCGGTGAAACAGGGAATGCCCAAATTCAAGGCGTTGCGGAAGAAAATGCGGGCAAATAGCGGAGCGATAATCGCGCCAACTCCGCAGCGCTTCAAGGCCAAGGGCGCATACTCGCGGCTTGAGCCACAGCCAAAGTTTGGCCCAGCAATAATTAAATCGCCTGGCTGAACATTGGGAGCAAAATCAGGCCGCGCTTCGATAAAGGCATAGCGTCGCACATCATCATTTGCGCCGAGCATGTAGGGAGCATAACGGCCTGGAACCATCTGGTCGGTGTTGACATCATTTCCAAAAACCCAAATCCGTGGCATAGTGCTGACTCCTGTGCAATTGCAAAAATTAGGCGAAAACTGCTTGCTCAGTGCTGTCGAGCACATTGCGCGGGTGGGTGATGTAGCCAGTTATGGCGGTGGCGGCGGCAACTTCAGGCGAGGCCAAGTAGATATTGGCTCCTGGGCTGCCCATTCGTCCGCGGAAGTTGCGATTGCCAGTGAAAACGCAGACTTCATCGGGAGCCAACACGCCCATATGGCGACCAATGCATGCGCCACAGCCAGGCGTGCCGATGGTTGCCCCAGCAGCCAACAACGTCGCCAATGTGCCATCACTGGCGGCGCGATGTAAACTATCGCTCGAAGCAGGCACGACAATCATGCGCACATTGGGAGCCAAACGTCGCCCTTTGAGGATGCTAGCGGCAGCGGCCATATCTTCGTAGTGGCCGTTGGTGCAGGTGCCAAGATACACCACATCAACCGCGACCCGTCCGACATCAGCCAAATCGACTACATTATCGACATAATGTGGCAGGCTAACCTGGGGTTCGAGCGTGCTCAAATCGCATTCGACAACGCGGCTGTAGCTGGCATCAGCCTCAACCCGCAACCATTCTGGCACGGGATGCTCAGCGCCCAAGCCAGTTGGGGCAACGATTCCGGCCTTGGCTCCAACTTCAATCGATAAGGTTGCTAAGGTCATACGTTCGCGCCACGAAAGAAAATCAACCCCGTGCCACTCGACACTTTGGTAGGTTGCACCATCGGCGCGGAGCGTGCGAGCCGCCCATAAACCAAAATCCTTGACGCTCACGCCTGGTTGAAAATTGCCAACCGCATTGACCCGCACGGTCTCAGGCACGCGAAACCAAGTTTGGCCTGTCGCGAGGGCAAGGGCAATGTCGGTCGTGCCCATGCCTGAGCCAAAGGCTGCGGCTGCACCATAACCAGTGCTATGCGAATCGCTGCCCACCACCAACATGCCAGGTTGCACCAGCCCTTCTTCAATCAAGACCGGGTGCGAGATGCCGCGACCAACATCAAACAAATGGCTGATGCCTTGTTGGGCGACCCAACGCCGCACTTGTTGTTGCTGTTCGGCTTGGCGCACGGTCGCGGCTGGGGCAACGTGGTCGATCACCACTGCAACTTTGTCGCGATCCCACACGCGTTCAGCGCCCAATTCGTTGTGCAAGGTTTCGATAATGCTGGGCGAGAGGCTATCGTGCATCATCACCAAATCGACGTTGACCACTACCATATCGCCTGCTTGCACGTCGCTGCGACCGGAAGCATGCCCCAAAATTTGCTCGGCAAATGTCTGACCCATTGCGGAAACTCCCAAAAATAGCTGAAAAATGGCACATCAAGGTATAGCAAGCTAGGGCATTGAAATAGCAATTTCAATTGCCAGCTTGAAAAATCGTTAGGCTGCTTGGAGGGTGCTTGAGCGCAGGAGCGCATCCACCTCGTCGAGCGTCAACGGCTGATCATCGGCAGCAGCTTTGAGTTGAGCTGCAATGGCGATAATCGTGGTGTCGCTCAGATCCAAACCTAGGGCGTTGGCGCGGCTTTGCAAGGCATGGCGACCAGTTAGGCGATGCCCAATCAGCACATTGCGTTCGCGCCCAAAAGCATTGGGATCGATCGCTTCGTAGGTGCTGGGATTGGCCAAAACAGCCTTGGTATGCAGGCCAGCCTTGTGAGCAAAGGCGGTTTCGCTGGTGATACAGGCATTGAACGGCACTTGAATGCCCAACATTGCCGCAACTGTGTGATCAAGTTGGGCCAACATTGGCAAGGCATAGCCTGCAACACTTTCAGGTTCGGAGAGGTAGAGGCGAGCAATTAAGCCGCTGAGCGCGGCGATGCCGTTGCGTTCGCCAATTCCAAGAATGGTTGTATCGATGTGGGTTGCGCCTGCTTCGAGCGCTGCATAGGCATTGGCAATTGCACAGCCGCCATCGTTGTGGCCATGAAATTCAATGTCGCAGCGAACTGCATTGCGGACTGCACCAACCACACGTTCAACATCGCGTGGCGTGGCAATGCCCACGGTGTCGGCGATGCCAACCCGCTGCACGCCAAGCAAATCGACAGCTTGGTAGACGCGCAACAAATCGGGCAGTGGGGTGCGGAATGAATCTTCGCAGGAGAACCGAACTTCGATCTGACGTTCTTGGAGGAAACGCACAACTGGGCCAACTTCTGCCAAAATCGCTTCAATTGAGCGACCATGGCTCCATTGGCGCAGATAGGGTGATGTGCCAAAGAGGATATTTACGCCAGCCACGCCACATTCAGCAGCGAGCCGCACGTCATCAAGGTTACAACGGGTGTGGGTCAGCAGCTTGGTGTTGCCGAGCGGCAAGGCTGCGATGCTGCGCAAATCTGCCGCACTTTGCGGCGAGGCGCAGGGAGAGGTCATTTCGATGTATTCAACGCCAAATTGAACTAGCAAATTGGCGATGGCGAGGCGATCTTCACTGCTGAAATGAGCATTGGCCCATTGTTCGCCTTCGCGTAATGTCGTATCAACAATTGCAAAATGCCGTGTCATGAAAGCACAATCCTTCCGCAAGAACATCCGGTGAACAATTCAGGGCGAACAGCCGCAGGGCGGTGGATATGGCTGATGCGTTTAAGTTGCTTGAGTATGGCCATGGAAAAATCCTTTCAAACCGACGTTGGATACAAAAAAACTCGCCGTTTGGTGCGGCGAGCCTTGGTGTTTATTGAGCGCGTGAAGTGTTGTTTAGACGCGACGCAATAACCCAGACTCGCTGCCTGGCTTCTTTGCGCTACGTTTTTTCGAGTTCAGGTACAATTGTTGACTGAACATAGTAACAAACTCCACAAACCATCAAAAGTTCTGTCGCGAAGCATAGCAGGCAGGTTTGAGTTTGTCAAGTGACGATTTTTGGGCATCGGGGATCGGTTGTTGGGGGTCGGGGGTCAGGGATTTTTAAACGCCAAGGACATGAAGGAGAATAAGGCTATAGGCTTTTGGCTATCGGAAATTGGTTGAAATTATCAAAAGCCTATAGCCTATAGCCAAATCTTCCGATCCCCGCCCCCCAACAACCGATCCCTAGCCCCCGACCCCTAGCCCCTTATGTTCTATGCTCTATGTTCTGGATAATTGCCTCGCGCATAGCCGAACCAACCGCTTCCCAGCGATAACGTGCCGCAATTTCGACACTGCGTGCGCCAAAACGCCGACAGCGCTCAGGATCGCCGACCAATTTGATCAAGACGGTCGCCAGCTGATCAACCGTGCCTGGCTCAACCAAATAGCCATTGCGATCGTGCTCGATAAAATCGGGCATGGCTCCAAGGTTGGTTGAAACCACAGGCAGCCAATAATTCATGGCCTCAATCGTGACGATGCCAAATGGCTCAAGTTTGGTGGGCATACAAAAGACTGCGGCGCGTTGATAATACTGCGGCAATTGCTCAACCGGAATCCGCCCGATGACCTCAACTCCTGGCTGGTTGGTTTGTGGGTTTGCGCCGATGATCGTCAGGGTAGCGTTGGGATAAACCGCCCGTACTTGGGCGAAGGCTTGCAGCAATTCAGGGCCGCCTTTACGCTCCCAATCTATCCCAACAT
Source organism: Chloroflexota bacterium (assembly GCA_020161265.1). NCBI lineage: Bacteria > Bacillati > Chloroflexota > Chloroflexota bacterium. The sequence goes on from JAIUOC010000003.1 coordinate 145,856, forward strand.
AGACAATATTTTGGCTGGCATAGCGGGCTGGATCAGGCGTTTCGCTGATGACCGGAGCATTGCTACCAGCGTAAACACAACGTACTTTGGCTGGGTCACAATGGTAATCTTCGACCAATGAACGTGAAACATGATTGGAACGTGTAAAGACTAAATTGGCATTTTGATAAATAGTTGGCTCTAACTTCATCCATTCGGGGTGATAGAGCGAGGCCGGATTAAAGCCTGGATATTGACGATTTGCCAGCAAGGTATGGTCGGTATAGACAAAATGGGGGATATTTGGCACGCTAGCATCAAATAATGATTGCATCTGAAAACTGAATAGATAGTCGTCATCGCGCAGTAAATCGGCAACTAAATGCTTGACAGCACGAAAAATATAGCTGGTGATCAAAAAGGCATCTTTGGGGCCACGCCGCCGCATCGCCAAATCGCCAGCATATTGGCGTAATGTCCACCAGCCGTTTAATGCAACCAGTGCAGGCTTGCGCCGAATGATGGGAATTAAATCGATCTCACGGAGTTCATTTTCAGGGAATTGAGCACGCAGCGCTTCGGCGGTTCGCACATTCGCCAACGGCCAGCGCCCCTTACGAATAAAAGCAATTTTGGGAGCCACACGCACCTCCAGCACAGATCACGACCGACAGTAACTCATGGCTACTGTCGGTCTGAATTGAGGATTTTATTGGAAAAAGCAGCTATTGATTTGGATTAATCACGGTTACATTATAGGTGAAGGAGCGGGTTTGCGAATTGACCACAACATTGCTGATTGTGATGGTATAAGTTGTATCGGCGCTTGGCTGCGCCCAACTTGAGCTATGGTTGTAGCCTTGGGGAATCCAAACGATCGTATTTTCGCCCATATTAAAAGCAACTGTCTCTTTGGTAACCGGAATCGTGGTGTTGCCTTGGCGCATCGTAACAGTTGCATTCGTAAAGTTGCCATTATGCAACGAGAATGACCAACGCCCAAAGACCACTTGGTAGGGTACGAAACCTTCGGGTGGCCATGGCACATATTCGGTGCGGGTGGCAGGTCTGGCCGTGCCAAAATCACTGGTGATCACGTAGAGTGCATTTGAGCCAGCATAGCCGCTACGGCTGGGTACATCGCCAGTCCCAATAGATTTATTTTGCGGGTATAGAATCCAGCGGCGGTGGCCAGCGGCACTATTGCCAGCCCCAGGATCAAGCATATAGCCCGTAATTGCACCTGGCCCAATTTGACCCAAATAGAGATTCGATTTGCCAGCGGCGGTTTTGCCAGCGGCGGTGTAGCACGCCCATGACGTTGGCGGGCTATGGCTCAGGCTATTGTTGCGGCTCATCATCAAGGCCGCTTGTTGGGCTTGGCTATTGTAGCTCTCGTTGAGGGTGACTGCGGCCATGCCCGCCATTTTACGAAAATAATTAACTCGCAACAGAATTGCATCGCGATAGGCTTGACTGGTTGTGCCAGCGTTACAACTGGCTTGGCTGCCAGTCCAGCCATCGGTCACGCCTTCGCTTGGCAAGTAGAAATTGGTATAGAAATTGACCACCGATTGGCGGTTATTGATATCAAGTTCAGGGTTCGACATCACAGCAGGCAGATAATTCATGCTGCCGCCAGCGATAGCTTGGGGTTCTTGGGCTGCAAGTGGGGCCACCAAGCCAAATACCAACAAACTTGTTACAACCAAACTGATCCAGCGGCTGCGCCGCCAAGGAGATGCCACCTGCATACCATGCCTCCAGTGTAGTGAATTAATTAATGAATTTTGACAAACATTTGGCAATTTGGCTATAGCCCATCCGCCCTAGCGACTTGGGTCAATCACGGTGACCTGATAGCTGAACGAACGAGTTTGGCCATTCTGCACCACATTACTCACATTCACAGTATAGGTGATATCGGTGGCAGGTGCTGGCCATGTAACGTAGCCTGTAACATCCCAAACAATTGTATTATCGCCGCTGCCACTGCTGCGCGAGACGATTGTCAGGGCTTGCGGTTGTCCACTCTTTTGCATCGTCACCACGGCATTGGCAAAATTGGCGTTGGGTAAGCTAAACGACCAACGTTTGTAGGCATTCATAAAAGGTACAAAGCCCGCTGGCGGCCAAGCAACATATTCGGTGCGGGTGGCAGGGCGTGGGCCAGTGTTGCCAACCACCCACAAACTATTGGCATCGAGCGTGCCAGTTTGGGCTTTGACATCGCCTGTACCCATTTTGAGCGTCGGTGGATACAACAACCAACGTCGATGCCCAACGCTGGGCGTGTTGTCATCGGACATATATAAGCCAATCGCGCCAGTGCCATTGGCGGTTACCCCAGCCGCCAAATTCGATTTACCAGCGGCTTCTTTACCTTCAGCGGTATAGCAAAGCCAATTGCTGGGCGGATTATGATTGAGCGTGCGGTTGCGACTCATCATCAAGGCTGCTTGCTGAGCCTTCGCATTCAAAGCCGGATCAAACGTAACCGTGCCCATGCCAGCCATGCGCCGAAAATAGTTAATGCGGGCTAAAACTGTATCGCGGAAAGCTTGGGTGGTTGTGCCAGGCGTGCATGTGCTGGCATTGCCCGTCCAGCCAATATCGACTGCCATCGAGGTGAGATAATAATTTTGGTAAAAGTTCACCACCGATTGGCGATTGTGAATATCCAAATCGGCGTTAAACATAATGGCTGGTAGATAATTGGTGCTGCCGCCAGCCAAGGCCTGAGGTTCTTGGCCTGCTACTGAGCCAACCAAACAAAAAATCAGGGCGCTGACAATTAACCAGCGCCGTTTAGGCCGTAGCCAATACTGAATAACCTGCATACACACTCCAAAAATACGCAACAATGATGCAGGGGTACTATCGCAGCCCTAGCCCAAATAGACCATAGCCCATTAGCCCTAATTTTTTACCTGTGATTAATGAAATCGAGCCATAAAAAATGCTTATACCAGTATGTCAGCCATATGTTGCCATTGCTGTTGGAATTAGTAATCGTAGATATAGTTGAACAAATGTTCTGATAATGCTATAGTAACGATCATTAATTCGAAGGTTAGTTCACATGAAAAGTATTGAGGAGCAGCAATTATGGGAGCATCAGGCTGGACATATTTTGTCCCCTATCAAGCTGACTTACAAGCAGCCTTTGATCAATTACAAGCAGATGTATTGGAGAGTGGCGATTTTAGTAAGGGCGGCGCATGGTGGGAAGGCTTGGCTCTAGAGGATTATCTTCCACCTGATCGGCTGAGTACTGACGATATTGAAAGCTATCGCCAAGAGCTTGAAGCTTTGCAAAGCCAAACGTATCCCACTACAATTGAGCAATGGTGCAAGTGGAATGAGCCTGATGGCACGCATTCGATCCTTGATATTGAGCGGGTTGTCATATCACCACCATGGACAAGTTACGAGGCCGATCCTGAGGCATGGCAGCAAGCCATGAGCGAACAGTTTGGGGTTGTTGTTCCAATGCCAGAAGCCCTACAAACCAAGATTTTTGGTACAACCCGACCGACCAAAGCCCAAATTATGGCGCAAGAGCATGCTGTTTCTAGTTACTGCGAGCGCTTTCAAGGCTTGATTATCACGGTTTATGAAAACGATTTGCCGTATGAATTGTATTTTATCGGCTTCTCTGGCGATTAGATTTGGTTGGTAAACACAAAAGCTCTTGCCATATGCAAGAGCTTTCTCGGCTCAATAGTGAATTAGGCTTGTAATAATTCAACCAGTTCAGCATGTACCGCGCCGTTGGTTGCCACCAAGCGATCAATCCATGGATTCCAGTCTGCGCCAGTCCAGGTGCTGAGTTTGCCCCCAGCTTCGGTCAAAATCACGGCGGCGGCGGCAGTATCCCAAGGCTTGAGGCCTAACTCCCAGTGGCCTTCGCTGCGCCCAGCTGCCACGTAACAAATATCCAAGGCGGCGGCTCCGCCACGGCGAATCGCTTGAGCTTTGAGCACGATGCGGGTAAATTCGGCGATGTTGTTATCGGGATTGCTGCGGATTGTGTAGGGGAAGCCAGTGCTCAGCAAGGCGGCATCAACGGTATTTGTGCTAGTGACATGCAATGGTTGATCGTTGAGCCAAGCGCCAACCCCACGCTCGCCGACAAAACATTCATCGCGCCATGGATCGTAGACCACGCCAATTGTTGGCTGGTTGTTGTGCAATAAGGCAATTGAAACCGCGAAGAATGGGAAGCCGTGGGCATAGTTGGTCGTGCCATCAAGCGGATCGATCACCCAACAATATTCGGCAGTCCGGCCATCGTCGCCCGATTCTTCGGCCACAATCCGATGATCAGGAAATTGTTCGCGCAGTTGGCTGACGATCAATTTTTCGCTAGCTAAATCGATATTGGTAACCAGATCGATGGCGGCACTTTTATGTTGAATCTGACGCTCATTGCGTAATCCATCGCGCAGAATTTGGCCTGCGGCTTTGGCTATGGCAATCGCATGACTTCGCATTTGTGGTATCCTTTGGGCTATGAAAACTACGTGCTCTCGTCGTTGGCGACAGCGGCTCAATTGTACCATTGCTCTGCTTGTAAGCCCATGGCTGTTGATCGGCTGTGGCGCTGTTTCGCAACCGTTGCCAACCAGCAGTCCTGTTATCCCAACCCTGACGCAGGAGCCAACTATGACCAGCCAGCCAGTATCCGGCAATGCTCAAACCGTGATCAGTTTGCATCAAGCTCAATTTGCTACTCCAGCCGAGCAAATTAATGTGCTAATCGATGAAGCCCTAACGTGGCCCGCCAGTAATCTTGGTTGCGCCGATAATGGTGGCATCGGGCGGGCAGTGCTGACCCCAGGTTTCCGCGTGGTGCTTGAAGTTGCTGGCGTGCGCTATGCCTACCATGCTGGACGTGATGCTCAATTCTTCTTGTGCAATACCCCTGAGTGATCGATGCGAATTCTGTTTCTGACCCCATACCCAGCCTACCCAGCCAACAGCGGCGGTACGCAACGCATGTTTCAGTTGCTACGTGAGCTAAGCCGCCAGCATGAATTATGGTGCTTAAGCCTCTCGCCGAGCCACAGCGCTAGCGCCGCTGCTCAACCACTCAATCGCTATTGCCATTTAACGTTAATTCCTGCACCGCGCCGCAATTTAGCCCAACGCGCTTGGACGACCCTGACCTCGCCGCTGCCCGATATGGCCTTGCGTGCGCCATCAGAAACATTTCGTTCGGCTTTGGCTAGTTTGCTCAACACCAATCGTTTTGATTTAGTGCAAGCTGAAAGTATCGAGATGGCGCAATATGCCTTGCAAGCGCAACGTTGGGGCATTCCAGCGACGCTTGATCAATGGAATGCTGAATATGTGTTGCAACAACGAGCCGCTCAAACCGATCGTCAACAGCCCAAGCGTTGGCATGCCGCGCTTTATTCGGCGATTCAATGGCGCAAATTGGCGCGCTACGAGCGCTTAGTTTGCAACCAGCTCGATCAAACCTATGTGGTTTCGCCCGAAGATCGCACCATGTTGCAAAAAATTGGGGTCAAGAAAACGCTGCATGTCGTGCCGAATGGAGTTGATAGCCAACAATTCAGCCCAAGCATGCCGCGTGAGTACGATCCAAATACGCTGCTTTTTACTGGCAGCTTAGATTTTCGCCCGAATATCGATGCCCTGCGCTGGTTTATTCAGCAAGTGTTGCCTTTGATTCGGGCTGAATATCCTGCGGTCAAATTGATGATTGTGGGGCGTGCGCCAACTCCAGCAGTTCTGCAATTAGCCCAGCCTGGCGTGATCGACATTATCCCAAATGTGCCGAGTGTGCAGCCCTATTTCAACCAAGCAGCAGTGTTCGTCTTGCCCATGCGCATGGGCGGCGGCGTGCGGCTCAAACTACTCGAAGCGTTAGCCACCGAAACTCCGCTGGTCTCAACCACGATGGGTGCTGATGGCGTAACAGGTTTAGTGCCCAACCAGCATTGTTTGCTGGCCGATACTCCTGCCGAATTTGCCCAAGCCACGCTCAAACTACTGCGCGAACGCCAATTTGCCCAAGGCTTGGCGATGGCCGCTCGCCGTTTCGTGGCCGCCAACTACGATTGGCAGGCGATTACCGAGCGCTTGCAACAAGCGTGGGGCGAAATAAGTCATGGGTAAGACTCACTAAAAGAACTATAGACTGCTAGGAAACGAGCCACTATACTCTGTCGTTGTGTCCCATCCTGATCTAGGGAGGACGTATGGACCCACACCACGCCAGCGAACAGCCCACCGTTGCCCAGCATGCTAGCCTTGCTCGCCATGAATATGCCGCCGAAGCTGTTCAGCCCCAGTCTGATCGTGGTGGCTTGCTTGAACAGACGCAAACGATTCTGCGCCAAAACTTGCCCTTGGATATGCTGTATCGCCAAATTGTGACGGCGATTGCGCGTAGTTTTGCCAATAGCTTAATCAGCATTTACGCCGCCCACACCGATATTTTGCAACTGCAATGCCAACATGGTTTTGGACATAACCCTGAGCAACTGAGCTTTCAACAGGGCATTGTTGGGCGTTGCGCCCGCACCAAACAAGCTTATCTGATTGCCTATGTTGATCAAGACCCCGATTTTATTCGTAGCCATCCGCATATTCAATCGTCGATCTGTATTCCACTCTTGGCTGAGCAACAATTGCTCGGGGTATTGATGGTCGAAAGCATTGTCGATACGCTGAATCAAGCTGATGCGGAAATTTTGGCAAAGGTTTGCCAGCAACTCAGTAATGCGATTGCTCAAGCAGCGCTTTGGCGGCCAAATAGCCTGATCGATCAACATTATCGGGCCATGCTCGATGCCATGCCTGATGGGATTGTGGTGCAACAGGCTGGCCGAATTGTCTATATTAATGCAATTGGGATTGAATTGTTAGGCTTTGAGAATCGTCATCAACTGCTTGGGAGCGATCTCGCAGGCTTGCTCGAACAAACATCGAATACCATCCAAAAATTATTTGATCAAGCGATTACCACTAACCAAGCGCTGAGCCACGAACTGCAATATGATACAACCAAAACGCCAGAAATCCCCCTAAGGTTGACCATTATTCCCATAACTTTTGCTGGTAATACAGCGGTACAGATAGTAATTCGCGATCATACGGCCATCCAACAACGTGAAGCTGCCCAACAACTTGCCAACGAACGCGAAAAACGCAAAAGTCTTGGCCTGCTCGCCGGAGGCATCGCCCACGATTTCAACAATATTTTGATGGGCATTCGTGGCAATGTTAGCCTTGGTTTGCTCGATCTCATTCCGACCCACCCAATTTATCAGCAACTGCAAGAGATCGAAAAGCTCGCAATTCGAGCAACTGAGCTAACCCAGCAGATTGTCGCCTATACCGGAGGCAGCCTTTTTGTCAGTAGTACGGTCGATCTGAATGCGCAATTGCGTGAGCTAACCACGACGTTTAGTGAGCAGGCCCATCCAACGACCAGCATAACCTATGAGCTTGATGACCAATTAGGGCTACTCAAAGGCGATGTCAATCAAATCCGCCAAATGATCTTGAGTATCTTCAAAAATAGTGTTGAAGCGATCGAGCATCGCTATGGAGCAATTCAGATTACCAGCAAGCTCCAAACCTACACCCAAGCTCCACATACCGCTACTGGCTTACCCAAACTTGCGCCTGGCAGCTATCTCACCCTGAGTATTCGGGATAATGGTGTTGGCATGGATGCTCGCACCCAACGGCTGATGTTTGATCCCTATTTTAGTACCAAGTTTACTGGACGCGGCCTTGGTTTAGCCGCTGTTCTGGGTATGGTACGAGCGCATCATGGGTCAATTGCCGTGTGGAGCCAACCGCAAATGGGAACGGAGGTCACTGTGTTATTACCACCACATTCGATCTTACAGCCAACCCCCGCAGCGCCGAACGAGGATGTTCATTCAGTTCATAATGTCGTGATGCTGATCGACGATGAACCAGCAGTTCGCACGGTTACTGAACGCATGCTGCAACGTTTAGGCCTAACTGTTCAAGGATTTAGTGATGGTGAGAGTGCGATCAAGGTCTTTCGTGAGCATGCCCATGAATATCAATTGGTGCTGCTTGATTTGACCATGCCTCAATTTAATGGCATCGATACGGCCCATGGCTTGCGGGCCATTCGCGGCGATGTGCCAATTGTCTTGATGAGCGGCTATAGCGTTGATTCGATGCTCGACCCACTGTTGAATGATGGTTTGGCGGGTTTTTTGCAAAAACCCTTTACGCTCAGCGATTTGCAACGCACAGTCAATAGTGTTTCGGCCTTGAAAGCACGGAATTGAGCTTGAGGATCGGGGATTGGGCAACTGATCCCCTTTTTAATCCACGAAGCGCACGAAGTTAAGTTTTTAGCCACGAATTGCACGAATTCCACCAATTATCCTCGCCAGACCCATGGCCCAATGCCAACGATTCAGCTCCGATCCCCAACCCCTATGTTCTTTGCTCTATGTTATATGTTCTCAACTTCATCCCTCATCCTTCATGTTAACCATCTCTTACACAAAACTAACACTCCATCTATATTGTTCTAGTGGATGATCGGCTATACTCCATACACAGGTCGGGCAGTAAACGCCGCCTGTTCCAATAGCTCTGTAAACTCATTAGACATATCAATAAACACATTTTTTGGAGGATTAACCGCTATGGCAAAGATTGTAGGGATCGACTTGGGGACAACCAACTCGGTAGTCGCTGTTATGGAAGGTGGCGATCCAGCGGTTATTGCAAACGTTGAAGGTGGTCGCACCACACCATCAGTTGTGGCCTTCTCGAAAAACGGCGAACGATTGGTTGGGCAAACTGCCAAGCGGCAAGCAACCGTCAACCCCGAAAATACTATTTTCTCAATCAAGCGCTTTATGGGCTTGGAGTTTGATAAAGCAAATCAAGAACGCAGCACCGTTCCATATGAAATTGTCAATGGCCCACGTGGCGATGCTCGGGTACGGGTTCCACGCACTGGCAAGGATTACACTCCCCAAGAAATTTCAGCTATGACCTTGCAAAAGCTCAAAAACGATGCTGAACAATATTTGGGCGAGCCAGTTCGCCAAGCGGTCATTACCGTGCCAGCTTATTTCAACGATGCTCAACGCCAAGCAACCAAAGATGCTGGCCAAATCGCTGGCTTGGAAGTATTGCGGATTATCAACGAGCCAACCGCTGCGGCTTTGGCCTATGGTCTCGATAAAAAGAACGACGAAACGATCTTGGTATTCGACCTTGGTGGTGGTACATTCGACGTTTCAGTGCTCGAAGTTGGCGATGGCGTGATTCAGGTTAAAGCAACCAATGGTGATACCCACCTTGGCGGCGATGACTACGACCATCGGATTGTTAAGTGGTTGATCGACGAGTATAAAAAAGATCAAGGCATTGACCTGACCAGCGACAAGCAAGCCTTACAACGCTTGAAAGAAGCTGCTGAAAAAGCCAAGATGGAACTCTCGACGACCATGGAAACTGAAATCAACCTGCCCTTTATCACGGCAGATGCCAGCGGACCCAAGCACTTGGTCACCAACTTGACCCGCTCGAAGTTCGAGCAATTGACCGCTGATTTGACCGAACGGCTCAAAGGGCCATTCACTCAAGCGCTCAAAGATGCTGGCTTGAAGGCCACCCAAATTGATGAAGTGGTTTTGGTCGGTGGTTCAACTCGGATGCCAGTGGTGCAAGAATTAGTACGCAAACTGACTGGCAAAGATCCGCATAAGGGTGTGAACCCTGATGAAGTTGTGGCAATCGGCGCAGCCATCCAAGCTGGTGTGCTTGGCGGCGAAGTCAAAGATGTGCTTTTGCTCGACGTTACGCCATTGTCGTTGGGCGTTGAAACCCTTGGTGGGATCATGACCAAGTTGATTGATCGCAACACCACCATCCCCACCCGCAAATCCGAAGTATTTAGCACGGCGGCTGATGGCCAAACTGCGGTTGATATTCACGTTTTGCAGGGCGAGCGCGATATGGCTGGCGACAACATGACCTTGGCTCGTTTCCAATTGCAAGGGATTACGCCTGCGCCACGCGGTGTGCCACAAATCGAAGTGACCTTTGATATCGATGCCAACGGCATTATCAACGTTTCGGCCAAAGATAAGGCTACCAACAAAGAGCAAAAGATCACGATTACCGCTAGCACCAACCTGAGCAAAGACGATGTGCAAAAGATGGTGCGTGATGCTGAATCGAATGCTTCAGCCGACCAAGCTCGCCGTGCCAAGATTGAGCTGAAAAACCAAGCTGATAATATTGCTTATCAAGCTGAAAAAACGCTCAACGACCTAGGCGATAAGGTTGAGCCAAGCGTCAAGAGCCAAGCCGAAGCCCAAATTGCCGACTTGCGCTCGAAGATTGCCGAAGAAGATGATGCTGGGATTCAAGCTGCAATGGCTACCTTGCAACAAACCTTGATGAGCATTGGCGAAGCCCAGTACAGCGACCAAGCTGCTGCGGCTGGCGCACCTGCCAATGCCAAAGCCGCTGATGATGGTGTGGTCGATGGTGAATTCACCGTCGAGTAAACCGCGCTTCGCTCAAACCACCTCTATGCTAGGTCATAGGGGTGGTTTTTTGGTTAATCAGGGTAGGCAAGTTAACACCTTTTGGGCTAAAATTCAGTCTTGCGATGGAGCCAAAAAATTGGTATGCTATTTACACTATCGACCAGATGACATTTTGAAACCAAGGAGGGTGCATATGGCTGCTGTAATTGTGTTCTCAAACGGGGAGCTGTAAGTAGCTAGGGCACGATAGCCTAATTTAAATCGGCCCTGGGGCAGGCTCCCCGTAGCGCTCGTCGTTGCGGAATCAATTTCTATTGAGGAGTACGCTGTCGCCATGAAAGGCCAAACACGCGATTATTTGAATGAAGAGTGGTTGGAAGACCAAGAAACTGAAGAAATAGCTGAGCGCCGCGAACGCAAAAATGATGATCGCCCACCGCCCAATCCGCGCCAACAAAAGGCTAAAGAATGGGGTCGGGCAATGGCGAAATATCATCGTCAGCGCAAAAAAGAAGGTCACCAATAATGCCAACAGCCCGCTGCAACTCGTGCAGCGGGCTTTGTTGTGGATGCTTGCTTGGGTTTGTTAGTTGAAGATTTCACGTAAGGCGACGTAGTTGTCGATGACTGAAGGCGTTACGCGGCGCACCGTATTGACATATGAATTCAGGTTTGAACAGGTGAAACATTCTTCGGTGATAATCACTGCTGACACAACCGGAATATCTTTGCCGTGGTGGGCGCTGTATTCATAATGATAAACTGGGCTACCACTATGACCAGCACTGGCATCACATTTCACATCGTAGCGCCGTGCCCAACCAGCACCATCCAAATTTTTGAACCAACGTGCACCACAATTGCCAGGATCACCATACATACGGGCTACTTGGCAGCCAGCTGGAGCATTGCCGCGATCAGCGCCAGTTCCGTTACAGTTGGGGTAACCACGATTATAGCTGGTGGTGTTCTTCAAATAGGTTGCTGTGCGTGGAGCAACACCCATCCATGAAGTGGTATCACCCAAACGATCTGGCACAACGATCATCCCAATATCCCAGCGGGTGCGATTGCTTTGGTTTGGATCGCGCCATTCTTCAAAGGTCCAATACCATGATTCGACTGGTGGTTCTGGATCGAGCATAATCACACTTGAGCTATAGGGTGCTGAGCCAGTGCCCGTGCCGTTCCGTCCAGGCGTGACTTTGATCGTAAACCAAACATTGGTTGCTTCACGATTAATACAATGGGCGGCGGTGATCAAGTGACGTGGCCCCACAAATGTCCCCGTACATCTCGAATCTTGGTTGCCGCTTACCCCTGAAAATTGGCTGATTGTGCGTAAGGGATATTGGCTTGAATTGGTTTTTAATTCACGATTATCGTCGCCATTGCTCCAGCCAAACGGTGTGAATACTTCGGTTTGTTTGCTGCGTTGCGGCGGCGGCGGTGCATCAATATCGCCAGTGTAATCGGTGGGTATTTTGCCATTGAGCAAATCGTTGCGCTCATAGCAATCGCGAATTGCGCCGACTGTGCTGGCTTGCATCACCACCCGAAATTCGTTCAAGGTTAAGGTGTTGAACACGCGGAAGGTGGCTGTTGAAGCAGGAACCGGATCCCGTTCGTATGGCTCATCGTCGCCAACTTCTGTTGGCAGCACTGGCAGCGTTGGCGCTTCATCAGTCAACACGCCAGTGGTGATAAATTCGACCGTCAACGTGCGATTGACTCGTTGAACCCCGCTGGGTGGATTGACCTGGCTAAGCTTGGTTTTGAGCGCGGCCAGTTGGAATGGATCGCCACTCAAACATGGTTGGGCACTGCCGCTCGTCTGGGCCGAAGTTGAACTGGTGGTGATTGAAAAACTACTGGCGAGTAATCCGACCGTTCCTAACAGGCTCAGCGTCGAGCGCCAAAGTTGGCGAGTTTGTCGTTGCATTGCTACACTCCTTCTTGATTCCGATGGCTGTAGCATAGCAGCCCGACGCTGAGCAAAAGTCTCATTTCGCGATCAAAAAGTCTCATTCTCCAATTGGCAACACCAAACCATCGTAGGCAAGTTGTACATGCTCGGGCAAGTTGGCATGCTCAGTGTTGTAATCGAGGCTATGGCTCATATGCACAAAAAAGGCCTGTTCTGGCTGAATTCGGGCTACCGCAGCGAGTGCTTGCTCAACCGTAAAATGCAATGGATGCGGTTCATGGCGCAGCGCCCCGATAATTAAGCTCTTTACGCCATGCAATAGCGCAAATGTTGGCTCTGGAATATGGCTCACATCAGTCATGTAGGCCAAATCGCCAATTCGAAAGCCCAAAATCTGCCAATTACCATGATCAATTGGCAAGGGAATAATTGGCACATCACCAATCTGCAATGCTGAGCCATCGAGCAGATTCAAGCCCAAGCTAGGGCGAGTTGAGGCCGATTCGCCGCTAGCAAAGGCATAATCATATTGGTAGCGAATGCGATCGAGGGTAAATTGATTGGCATACAGCGGCAGAATCCGTTGGGTATGCAAGGTAAATGGCCGCAAATCGTCGATGCCGCCAATATGGTCTTGATGCGGGTGGGTGACTAAAACTGCATCAAGCTGCCGTAAATTATGGCGCAAGCCTTGAAGCCGCAAATCTGGGCCAGGATCGATCAAAATGGTTGTGGTTGGGCTTTGAATCAAGGCAGCGGTGCGAGTGCGCTGGTTGCGTGGCTCAGTTGATGTACAGACGGCGCAATCGCAAGCCAACATTGGCACACCCATCGATCCACCACATCCCAGAATTGTTAGTTGCATCAAACCATCTCCTTGTGCTAGTTGGGTCACATGCTCAGCGCATTTTAGCATGGCCAGGCCCATTTTGCCGTTACAATGGAGTGAGCTTTGTTGATCTTTGGAGGTTGGTATGAGCGCAGTAGTTGAGTTAAGCCGCGCCGAAATTGTGACAATTTGTGCTGTGGTTAGCGCAGCAAGTATTATGGGGGTTGCTCCGGCCCAAAATCCTGCTGAGCACGCTCAATTATTACAGCTTGGCGAAACCGCACTGCGCCAACGCCAGCTTGCTCAATCCGACCATGATGGGATGTTGATGATCGCCCGTGATCCGCTGGCGTTGGTCGCAACCTGTGCCTACCCCCAGCGCAGTTTGATCATCCATCATGTGCAACATAATGGGTCGGTGCTGCAAGTATTTGGGCATAAACATGCCGATTCAGTGGTTTTCCACGAAGTGCTCAATCCTGATATGCAGCGCTTGCAGGCCGTTGGTTCGTTGGTGCAATTGGCAGAGCATAGCCTCGATTGGTGTGGCTATGCGGGAAATGCGGAGTTAAGTTTGCGCTGGCATATTCAAAGCACGGTGTTGGCTGAAGCCCGCAGTTTGGTTGAACAAAGCGAGGAACAGGCGGCCCTGCAAGCCTTGGGCAATTCGGGCGTTTCCGCTGAAGCAGCCATCCGCTTGATCGAGTTGCTGAGCCAACCGCATACCACCACGATTTTCAATGCAGTGGTCTATCAAGGCCAGCAAGTGTTGAGCCGTGAATATAGTTTATTGCAAGCAGGCCAACACGCCTTGCTGATGACCCAAACCAACATTGAGCAAGATCTCTATCAACTTGAAACGACCAGTCGCGAACGCTTGGCCAATTTGTTGATTCAATCGTTAGCATAGTTTAGAAGGGCTCGGCGTGAATTCGCAGCAATCAAATCAGCTTATTCAAGGCGAAATGTTCGATGTTATCGGCTCAATCGCGCCCCAATCGATTGATCTGTTGTATCTTGACCCGCCGTTTGCTGCTGGTCGGGTGTTTGCCGATAGCGCTGGAGCTTTTGATGACCGCTGGCAAGGTGGCTTAACCGAATATTTGGCTTGGCTAGAGCAACGGTTGGTAGCTGCTCGCCAAATTGTGGCTGAGCATGGCTCGTTGTTTTTGCACCTTGATCGGCGGGCGGTGCATTATGCCAAAGTGCTGCTTGACCAAACTTGGGGCTTCGAATGTTTCCGCAACGAAATTATTTGGCATTACACTGGCGGCGGGCGGGCGCGGCGAAGTTTTTCGCATAAACACGATACGATTTTGTGGTATAGCAAGCATCCGCAGCACTGGACATTTAATCTCCAAGCAATGCGCCAACCCTATAAGGCCAGTAGTGGTTTTGCCAAGGCCGGCATCCGTTCGGCGGCTGGCAAGCGTTATTTGCCGCATCCCGATGGCACTCCCGTCGATGATGTTTGGGATATTCCGATGCTCAACCCCATGGCTGCCGAGCGTTTGGGCTACCCAACCCAAAAGCCCGAACGCTTGCTGGAGCGAATTATTCTCGCAGCAAGCAATTCGGGCGATCTGGTAGCCGATCTTTGTTGTGGTTCAGGCACGACGGCGGCAGTAGCTCAACGCCTAGGGCGACGCTGGATTGTGGCCGATCAATCGGCTGATGCCTTGGCTTTGGTGCGAAGTCGCTTGCGCCAACAAGCCGCCGAGTGGCAAGAAGCAATCATCCAACCTCAGCCAATTTTGTTTGCTGCCAAGCACTAAGCGCCGTCGCAGCCACCGCTGAATCCCAATGTTGATCAATCGCTTGATCGATTAAGCCTTGTAGATTAGGGCTAAGGCTGTTTGGCTGGGTGCGCAAATGGTCGAGCGTATTGGCCAATGCCACAATTTGGGCGCTACGGGCAGGATATTTGCTGCCACGTGGAAAGCCTGTGCCGTCGATCCGTTCGTGATGCTCAGCCACTAAGGGAATGAGCAGATGCAGCGTGGGATAAGCGCGTAAGACCTCAATGCCTTCGTTGACATGCTGTTGATAGAGCGCAACTTCCCAAACTGGGCTGTTTGATGCTGGCCGAAACAACAGACTGCGCGGCATGCGGGTTTTGCCACAATCGTGCAACAGGGCTGCCAACCAAATCTGCTGCCGTTCATAGGTTGGCAAGCCTAGGCTATGGCTCATATGCCAAGCCATGTGGCCAACCCGCAGCGAATGTTGATAGAGTTCATGCGAATGGCGAGCGATCGAATTTAAGATCAAATGGGCATCATAGGGTAGTTCAGGCGAGTTTGGCATCAAGGCTGCAATGTCACGCGGGATGGAGTGCCAAAATTCAGGAAAGCTTGTTGTGTCCATGCCGCGTTCTCCTCTTCAACTAAAGCATCCCTTTGCTTGATTCGATGTTGCCCCATTGCCAAGCGGTGTTGAGTGGCGCGGTTTGCAATTGCTGGGTGACGGTAATACCTTCGATGTCGCCCCATTGCCAAGCGGTGTTGAGTGGCGCGGTTTGTAGTTGCTGGGTGACGGTAATACCTTCGATGTCGCCCCATTGCCAGGCGGTGTTAAGCGGGGCGGTTTGCAGTTGCTGGGTGACGGTAATACCTTCGATGTCGCCCCATTGCCAAGCGGTGTTGGCGGCGGCTGGTGTACCAAATTGAGGTGTTTGGCTGCTTGTGAGGGCAGTGTAAACAAAACTGGCAAAAATCAGGCCGAAGGTGACGAAGGCGAGAGCGATGCGGCGGCTAATCGTTGATGAATTGTACACTGGGAGCCTCCTAAGCTGTATCAATTTGGGTCTGGATACAGCTTCGCTTTCGCAGTGCGACAACTCTGTGAATGGCATGCGACAGGCATGCGACAATTATTAAGTTGTTATTTAATTGTTAGGTTTTCACTGAACGCTAAAAATTAAAAAAATCAGCCATGGTGCAGCAAACTACACCCATGACTGATCGATTTAAGCCGAATAATTTTAATTTATTGGCGGTTTAGTTGCCTCCGCCGTAATAACACCAGCATTGGCCATAAACAGCAACTTGCTGCCACAAACGCCGCTGGGAGGCCCATGCGACTAGCGATTAAGCCAATGATCGGGCCGCCCAGAATCTGACCAAAGGCATCAGCTTGGCTATTGATCGAAATAATTGTCGCACGGCTGCGACTTTCAATCAGCCGATTGAGCCACGCACTATACAGCGGTTGAATGCTTTGACGTAGCATTCGAATGAGCATAATCCAAAATAATGCTACAGCAAATTGTTGGGTGAACGCTAAACCAAGCAAGCCTGCTGCCAACAAGCCATATTGCCAGCGTAACAGCCAAATACTACGCTCGGTGGTGTTGCTAGCTAAGCGTTTAATCACGCTAACTGCCACCAAACTAGCCAAGGTTCCCAGTGCGGCGATTGCCCCAAACCATGTAACTGGTTGGAGATCAAGCAATGTTGGTAGGCCAATATTGTTGAGCAAATGCGCTTCCCACAGCCGATCGTAGCCTTCAGAAGCGGCTCCGGCGATGGCACTCATCACCATGAGACTCAATAATACTGGGTGTCCTCGTACCGTTTGCCAACCATGGGCGAGGGTTGCGCCAAAGCGGCCCCAACTTTGGCGTTGAGCAGCTGGCGCAGGGCTAAACTGGGTTTCTGGCATAAACCAGCGGATGCTGATCGCTAAACCAACCAAGGCGAGGCCACCACCAACGATTGGCCAAACCAAGCCAATATTTGCCAACACCACCCCCAGCCCGATGCCAAGCAAGCTGGCGATGCTGTTGAGTTGGGCGGCCTTGAGAAACAACGCCTCAACTGCCTCAACCCCGAGTTCATCGGTGATCCAAGCTTCGGTTGCGCCGCTCATCAGGGTATAGCCCAAAGCCCAAACAACTTGAGCCAACAAACTACCAACAAAACTGCTCAGCCAAACCTCGCTGAGCGCTCCCAAGCCCAAAAAGGCTACTCCCAACACGACCGACAAACGCCGACTATAGACATCGGCAACTACGCCCGTGGGAATTTCCAAGGCAAAGGCAGCAGCCTCAAGCATTGTGCCAACTAACACCAATTGCAATGGATCAAGCTGGAGCACTTGAATCCGATAGAGCATTGAGGCAGTAAAAATACAACTTAAGAGTAGTCGAGTACCAAACGATAAAACCAAATAGCTAAAACGCGCTTGCGGTTGCACAGGCAACTCCTGCTAGAAAAATTCAGCCCAGCTGGCTGAGCCGCAGCGCGATGATTCCCATTGACCATTGATTGACCTTTCGGGGCTATCGTTGCTGTTGCTCAACCCAAACAATGCCAGCAGTCGTTGATAGTGTTTGCATGAATTGCCTCCAAATCAAAACAATAGCTGGTTTATATCAAGTTTTGGCGGGCTTGCCCTCGGTCTTAGGGCGCATCTCCAACACAACGCTAACGTAGCAAGCTTCTCGTGGTAGGCTTGGCTATGCTACAATCGGCCTAGCGGTTTAAGCCCAATTAAGCGTTTTATAAGGAGTAGCGACCTATGGCTGAGCAACACGATGTTGCCAACGAGCGCGAACAGTTTCAATTCCAAGCTGAAATCCAACAAGTTTTGCATATTCTGATTCACTCGCTGTATACCCACCGCGAAATTTTTGTGCGCGAATTGATCTCGAATGCTTCCGATGCTTTGAATCGGGTGCAATTTGAGATGTTGACCAACCAAGATGTGCGCGACCCCGAGCTTGAATTAGCGATCACGCTAGAAGCCGATAAAGATGCGCGGATCATTCGGATTAGCGATACTGGTATCGGCATGACCCGCGATGATATGATCAAGAACTTGGGCACGGTGGCGCAATCTGGCGCGAAAGCCTTTTTGCAAAAGTTGGGCGAAGCCAACCCAACCAATAGCAGCGAAATTATTGGTCAATTTGGCGTAGGCTTCTACTCGGTGTTTATGGCTGCCGATGAAGTGCGGGTTACCTCGTTGTCGTATCAGCCCGATGCAACTGCTTGGCGCTGGACATCGCGCGGCGAAGCAACCTACACCTTGGAAGCAGCCGAACGCAGCGAACGCGGCACGACGATCGAAATTGTGCTCAAAGAAGATGCCGAAGAATACGCCGAACGCTGGAAACTTGACCAAATTGTGCGCCAACACTCCAATTTTGTGGCCTTCCCAATTTATTCGGCTGAGGGCGACGAAAAGAAGGTGCTCAACCAACGCACGGCACTTTGGCGCAAGCAACCACGCGAAGTCACCCAAGAAGAATATAACGATTTCTATCGCCAAACCACGATGGATTTCACCGAGCCATTGAGCACAATTCATATTAGTACCGATGCTCCGGTCGATTTGCACGCAATTTTGTTCTTGCCCGCCAAACGTGAGCAAGGTATGATGCGCCAAATTCCTGATCCAGGCTTGAAACTTTATTCGCGCAAGGTACTGATCCAAGAGCGCAACGAAGAATTATTGCCCAAACATCTGCGCTTTGTTCAAGGTGTGGTCGATTCGGAAGATTTGCCGTTGAATGTCTCGCGTGAAACCGTGCAAAGCAGCGGCACATTACGCCAAATTGCCAAAATTATCACCAACAAAATTACTAAAGAAATTGAAACTTTGGCCGAAAATGATACTGAGAAGTTTGCTGAATTCTGGCGCGAATTTGGGCCATATTTCAAAGAAGGCTTGGTTACCGATCCAGGTACGCGCAGCCAAATTGAGCCATTGTTGCGCTTCCACTCGACCAACGGCGAGGGCTTGACCAAGCTCAGCGAGTATGTTGAGCGCATGAAAGAAGGCCAAGAAGATATTTATTATGTGATTGCCGACAATCTGGAAACTGCCCGCCGTTCGCCACACCTCGATTATTTCAACGAACGTGGCTACGAAGTGCTGTTGATGCATGAAACGATCGACAGCTTTGTCATTTCCAGTTTGCGCGATTTCCAAGGCAAAAAATTGCGCTCAGTTGATGATGCCGATATTGCTGGTGACGATGTTGAGCTAGAAGGCTCGCTCTCAGCAGCCACCCTCGGCCAACTTGGCGACCGGATCAAAGAATTATTGGGCGAGCAAATCAGTGAAGTGCGTGGCTCGAAGTTGCTGCGCAGCAACCCTGTGCGTTTGGCCGCACCTAGCGATGATTTTGGTCGCGATATGGATCGCATTCGGCGCATGATGGGTCAAGAATATAGCGTGCCAAGCCGAATTCTTGAACTCAACCCACGCCACGCGATTGTCCACAACTTGGCCGCCTTGCTCGACGAGCCAGATCAAGCCGAATTGTTCGAGGTTGCAGTGCAACAATTGTATGGTACAGCCTTGTTAGGTGAAGGCTTACACCCCAACCCCAGCGAGTTGATCAGCGGCGTGCATGCCTTGATCGCTGCCGCCACCAAAAAGCAATAAGTCTGAGTTCGCTCAAGCCCCTCTCCTACACAATGCGGGAGAGGGGCTTTTTTATTTAAGCTTTAAGCCTAGATGAATCCCCAACTTGCGACTGATTACGCCCCAAATATTTGTAATATGCTGGCTATGATTAACCCTGATCGTAAACGAGGTGAACGATGAGTGATGAGTTTGTGGCGTTTCCCAAAATTGCGCGGCTTTCGCGCCAAGTGATTGTGACCGAGAAAATTGATGGCACGAATGCCTGTATTGCAATCGATGAACAAGGCCAGATTCGGGCTGGCAGCCGTAGCCAATGGTTAACCGTGGAGAACGATAATTATGGCTTTGCGGCCTGGGTTGCGGTCAACCACAATGTTTTGCTTGAATTAGGCGTGGGCACGCACCATGGCGAGTGGTTTGGCCACCGAATTGGCAAGCGCCAATATGGCTTGAATGAACGGCGTTTTGCCTTGTTCAATACTTCGCGCTGGAATGCCGAGAATCGGCCTGCTTGCTGTGAGGTTGTGCCAGTGCTCTACGATGGCGTATTTGATACTGCCAAGATTGATGCATGCTTAGAAGATTTACGGCTCAATGGTAGCCGCATGGTTGCGGGATTCATGCAGCCTGAGGGTGTGATTATCTATCATACTGCTGCTAATATTTTTTTCAAAAAGACCATGCCCAATGATGGAGCCAAGGGTAAAACCTAAAATACGCTAGTTTATCAGCTGGGCAAACGTTGCTGATCGAGCACACTAAACCCGTCATTAACCATTCTGGGCTAGGCTTTTGACTAGCGGCTTGAATGGTTGATGACGGGTTTGGATGTTTAGTGCTGAATTAACCGTACAACTAAGCTTCGTCGTGCGAAACCCACCATGCCAACCAAATGAGTAAGGGTTGAAACGGCAAACGCAGCCATAACAGGAGTGGTCGTTGTTTGCCAAATAAGGCTGGGTTTTGCTTGAGCATTTGAATATTAGCCGGAAAAACCGCCAAATACAACGCCATCAAGCCTAAGCCAGCCTTACGGCGCACCCCTGGCAACAACAAGCCTAGCCCACCTAAAATCTCAAACAAACCGCTGAGATAAACTAGGCTGCGCGGGCGTGGCAACGAAGGTGGTACAATCTTGATGAAGGGCTTAGGATTGGTAAAGTGTAAAACGCCCACCAACACCATAAAACTCGCCAACAACCCACGAACCAAACGTTTCATTGCACTACCCCATTGGATGGCGAATCGCCGACGAATATTGGCCAGTTAAATAATGCTCTAATTGACGCTCAATATCGCCTAGCAATGCACTCGCACCATAGCGAAACAAATGTGGATGCAGCCATTGATCGCCGAGTTCTTCCTTGATCAACGCCAGCCAATCCAACGATTGTTTAGCAGTTCGGATGCCACCAGCAGGCTTAAAGCCAACTTTATAGCCGGTTTGCTCATGGTAATCGCGAATCGCCCGAACCATGACCAACGAAACTGGCAAGGTGGCGTTGACTGGCTCTTTGCCAGTCGAAGTTTTAATAAAATCAGCGCCCGCCAACATACAAACCAGGCTGGCCTGCGCAATATTGCGCAAGGTTCCGAGCTCGCCTGTGGCCAAAATTGTTTTCATATGGGCTTCGCCGCATGCTTCACGAAAGGCTCGCACTTCATCATATAAGCCTTGCCAATCGCCGTTGAGCACAAGATGGCGTGAAATCACAATATCAATTTCACGAGCGCCAGCAGCAACCGAAGCCTCGATCTCACGCAAGCGTAACTCCATGGGGGATAACCCTGCGGGGAAGCCAGTTGATACTGCGGCAACCGGAATGGCCGTACCTTGGAGTGATTGTACTGCCGTGGCAACAAAGGTATGGTAGACACAGACAGCGCCAACTGTCAAATTGAGGCCGCGAATGCCGAGCGCATCGACCAAATCGCCACGAATTGGTTGCCGAGCTTTTAAACATAAACGCTGGACAGTGCCAACCGTATCATCACCTGAAAGGGTGGTTAAGTCCATACAGCTAATCGCTTTTAACAGCCAAGCCGCCTGCCAATCCTTTTTAACTGTGCGTCGATTTGGCAAGCTACTCACGCGGCGCTCCACCGCTGAGCGATTGACGCGAATACTATTGACCCAGCCAAGGTCGAGCGGGCTGATGGGGTTACGTTGTTCGTGCGTCATTGCCGTGACACGCTCCACTTCGGTTTGCATAGTTCATCCTTGGGGTCGAAATTGTACATCGACCCATACTGGTTGTTATCAAATCGTCATCCACAATGCGGATCATTTCGCTGATAATACCATAAGCTTTTGTGCTTAGTGTAATTGCGCAATTAAAAGGAGTTGATTGAGATGACAACAATTCGCCATTCAGTTGAAGCCACGGTTAGTCGGATGGTGCTACGCACGCTGCGCGAACGCGCCCAGCTAGCGGGCTTACCTCAAGCCCGTAATGATGCCGCCCGCGCCTTGGCTGCCTTGCTTGATCAAACGATCACTGAACAGATAAGTTTAGATCAGCTTCAACGCCAAGCTCAACAAGCGATCGAAGCAGGAATTGGCTGCTTGGTTGTGCCATTGGAGCAAGCTGAACTCTGGGTTGATGCGACTGCTGGCAGCGGGCTACGGATCGGTGTGGCGGCCCATACCCGCGAACAGGCTGAGCATGCACTACGGCTTGGGGTTACCGAAATTGAATTAATTGTGCCTCAACCGATCATTGGAGATGCGGAGTATTTAGAAACATGGCTCAGCGAAATGTTGCCGCGTTCATATGATCCCAAGCCATTGCTTAAACTCAACTTAACTGCCTGCAATCATCACCAAATCTTGCTCCGCGCCTGTGCTCAAGCAGCTACCCACGATTTGGATCTCGTGACCGTGCCAGCTGAACTTGTCGCCGATGTGCGCCGCACGATCAATTCGGCCATGGGGATTAAAGTTGAGTTTGTGCATGATCTGGCTCAGGCACGCGCCTTATTGACTAATGGGTGTACCCGTTTGGGCACAACGGTTGCCAGCGAATTATTGCTCGCAGCCCACGTTAAACCAGATGTGCCGTCGTTGTGACGGCACATCCTAGCGTTAAGTTAATAACTTAATCCTGCCAAAGGGCCAAAACCGCGAAAGGCACGCAGTTATTTTTGCCACGAATTGCACGAATGACACGAATGATCATTATTTTAGCCACAGATTGACACAGATGTTGATGGTTGTGGTACTGTTCCCACCGTGCATCACTCCATTTCTGCTGCCCATACTGACCCCTGAATCCTAGCCCTGCTATTTTGCCTTTTGTCTTATGCATTTTGATATTCATCCTTCATCCTTCATCCTTCATCCTTTCAGATTATAATAGGCCTATCGTCCCGCACTTTGTTTTGGGAGGCTTAAGATGAATCAATTTGATGATGTACGCGCCGTGTTATGCGATATGGATGGGGTTTTAGTTCACGGCGCACAAATTATCCCTGGCGCACCGGAGTTTTTGGGTCGGCTACGGGCTTCAGGCCGTAAATTTTTAGTTTTGACCAATAATTCAATTTATACTCCCCGCGATTTACAGGCCCGTTTGGCTCGCATCGGCCTGCCGCTCGAAATTGAAGATATTTATACTTCAGCCCTTGCTACTGCCAAATTTCTTGATTCGCAACGCCCAAATGGCACGGCTTTTGTGATTGGCGAGGCAGGCCTGACCAATGCGCTCTACGATGTTGGCTACACCATGACTGAGCACGATCCCGATTATGTGGTGATTGGCGAAACCACCTCGTATAGTTTTGAGCGCATCACCCAAGCTGTGCGTTTTGTCGCCGCTGGCTCACGTTTGATTGGCACCAATCCTGATGTTTCGGGGCCATCGGAGCGCGGAATTTTGCCCGCATGTGGGGCAGTTGTGGCGTTAATTCGCGCTGCGACCAACGCCGAAGCCTATTTTGTGGGCAAGCCCAACCCAGTAATGATGCGTACCGCTTTGCGCACCATCGACTCGCACGCTGCCGAAGCCATGATGATTGGCGACCGTATGGATACCGACATTATCGGCGGAACCGAGTCAGGCATGCGTACAGCCTTGGTGCTTTCGGGCATGATGACGCGTCTTGATGCCGAGCGCTATCCTTATCGTCCAACCGCAATTATTGAATCAGTCGCTGAATTATTCAATTAAACAACAAATGTCCGCTGGGATTAATCAGCGGACATTTGATTTAATGCTTATTTAGACAGCGACTTTGGCGCTTGCCCCAACGCTGACCGTTTGTTCGCCCAATGCTTCGGCCAAAGTATTGGCATCGATCACGCTACTATTAGCGGCAGTTGGGAAACTGCGTTCGCGGACTTCATGGGCATATTGTTTCAGCGCTTGCTCAATTGTGCTGCCCAAATCGGCATAGCGCTTGGTGTGGCGCGGCAGATGATCGCTATACAAGCCCAAAATATCGTGCCAAACTTGCACTTCGCCATCACAACCGACCCCCGCCCCAATTCCAATCGTCGGAATATGCAAGCGAGCAGTGATTGCTTTAGCCAAGGCTGCTGGAATTAACTCCAACACTATTGCGAAGGCTCCAGCCGCTTCAAGCGCCAAGGCATCGTCGAGCAACTGACGGGCATGGGCCACGGTTTTGCCCTGCACCCGCATGCCAATTTGATTGACTGATTGCGGGGTAAAACCCAAGTGACCCATCACCGGAATGCCCAAATCGACCAAGCGGCGCACGGTGGGAGCCATATTCACGCCACCTTCGAGCTTGACCGCGCCACAACCACCAATCTGCATCAATTTACCAGCATTTTGGATGGCCTGCTCAGGGCTGGTATAGCTCAAAAATGGTAAATCGCCAACAACCAGCGCTTTGCTACTGCCACGCATCACAGCTTTGGTGTGATAAACCATTTCATCGATGGTTACCGGCACAGTTGAACTATTGCCTTGAATCACCATTCCCAGCGAATCGCCGACCAAAATCAAGGGAATATCGGTGCGATCGACCAGTTGGGCGCTGGTGTAATCGTAGGCCGTAACCATCACCAAGCGTTCGCCCCGATCTTTCATCCGTTGAATATCGCTCAATTGTGTACGCATGGTAGCTCCTTTGCTTGGTTGATAATTTAAATAGAGGGCTGAAACCGCGAAGAACGCGAAGAGCGCGAAGTTAAGTTTTTAGCCACAGCTTTGCTTGATTATGCTCTTATGCTTATTCCCTGATCCCTAGCCCCTGACCACTGACCCCTACTTCCTATGCTCTATGTTCTTTGCTCTATGTTCTCAATAACGGTTGAGTCGCCTCGATGCAGGCGCGATACAAACTGGCAATATCCGGGGCATTGGCATCTAAGGCTTGGAGATGGCGCTCGACCGTGCCATAATCGCCACGAGCCAATGGGCCAGTTAATGCTTGGGGCAGGCCGACGCGAGCCAAATTTTCAACGTTATCGCGCAATAAAGGCACGAGTGCTTGTAATGCTTCTTGGCCTGACCAACCACAAAGTTGCAATAAATCGACTGCTCGGGCTGCCAGCATAATGGCATAGTTGGCCGAAAGCACCGCCGCGCTATGATAAAGCACCTTATGCTCAGCTTGAATTGGGCGAGCAATGCCACCAACTGCTTGAACTAATTCCGCCAGCACGGTATATGACTGAGTTTCAGCTTCAATTGCCCAAGTAATTGCTTGGGGCAAAGGTGTTGTGCGGCTAGCAAAGGGAGCCAATGGATGGCAACCAGCAACCTGCCAACCACGCTGCTGCAATGGTTGCAAAACGGCGCTAGTCAAGGCTCCTGAACAATGCACCACAATTCCAGCGCTATGGCCGAGTGCATCAGCCAAGGCTTGGGCGGTAGTGGCTAAATGATCATCAGGAATCGTCAGAAAGATCAATTGAGCTTGAGCAAATAATTCGTTGGGTACGAGCACGGGGCATGCAAGGCTTTGGGCTAACGCCTGAGCCGAAGCAGTTGAACGGGAGCTAACGCCGACAATCGAATAATCGGCGCGTTGTAAGGCCAAGGCCAAGGCAGTGCCAACCTTGCCTGCGCCAAAAATGCCGACTGTCGGTCGAGCGGAAAAAGCCATAAAAAAACCTCCGCAACGCCGAATCGCGTCAGCCGAGGACAACTAAGCACATCACTGTGTACTTACCATCTCGGTCGGGTGCGATCCAAGTGGTGTTTGAAACCAGAAAAACCATCGTTGCTTCCCGCCAAATTGGTCGAGAGCATGATCATTGTAGCACGTTCTGCCAAATGTCAATTAGCGAAGAAGCCACAAGCCGCAATTGTGGCTTTGTCGTTTGTATTAGAACATTGGTTTCTGATGCAGCCACCGATGGCTGTCTATCAAAAATTGTACTTTAGGGGGTGCAGGGGGATGAAAACACCCTGCGTTCCCCGCCTTGAGGCGGGGCGGAGGGGTGGTGATCAATTAAAATCCCAGCATTGTTTGCCCTCCTACCTAGTAGCTAGATCATTAAAATCCTTGTTTGCTAGAGCAACCAAGCCATGCTATAGACAATTAGGGCTTGAGCTGGGCCATAGGTAAACCAAACCACATCGCCAATCCCGTGCCAACGGGCATCATTAAACAACTGGGTTGCCAAAATTAAATCGCTGAGCAAAAATAAGGCTGCGCCAATCGCAAACGTCAACATTGGCAGTTGCTCCAAGGCTACACCAGTTGCAATGCCTGTCGTGCTCGCCAGCAACAACGCATAGGGCAAGGCCACTTGATGTAAACGACTGCGCGAGCTATCGTGCCAAACTACCACAAACCAGCCAAGCGCCCCCACGATCAGCCAAACCAACCAGCTCAGCACATTGAAGCTTTCGATGCGTAGGCCAGCCCAAATATAGGCTACATGGCCCAACCCAAAGGCACTCATGCCACCCAAGACATAATTTTTAAGCGGAAAGACTTGGGCCATACATAAATCGCCCACAAAGCCCAAGCTCATGCCCAGCGCGAGTAACAAGGCCGTCAGATTATGCTGCGCATGCAGTTGCCACCACCAACTCCAGGCTGCTACCACCAAAATTGCCGACGACCCCAAACGACCCCACAGCGTCATGCGGCGCGTGCCCTCAGCATTCGACTTGCCGAGCACAAATCCAGCAAGCAACACCAGTGCCCACGCGACCAATAACCCACCCAACCAAAGCTGCATCATTGCAGAGAGTGCGTCCATACTGGCTCCTATAGTGGCTGCAAAATGTGAGTTTTGCACCCTTGTCGGGTCTTTTATGGCCTATTATACTAATTGCTGCGCTATCTGCGTATATTGCACGACCAAAGGAGGTCCGCATGAGTAATTTGATTGTGCTTGGCTCTGGCACGGCACTTCCCGATGCTGAGCGTGAAAATAGTGGCTATGTTTGGCAAAGCGCGGCTGGCTTAGTGTTGCTCGATTGTGGCGGTAGCCCGTATCGCCGGATGCTCAAATATGGGCTTGATCCACGTCAACTCCGCGCAATCTTCATCTCGCACAATCACCCCGACCACTTGATGGGCTTGCCCAGTTTGTTGCTGCATTTGTGGCTGGCGCAACACAACAGTGAATTGCTCGTGTTTGGTAATTCGCGCACGATTGCTACAGCTGAGGCGGTTGTGCAAGCCGCCGATTTAGGCATTCAT
The DNA here is from genome assembly GCA_020161265.1 of Chloroflexota bacterium. Taxonomy (NCBI): domain Bacteria; kingdom Bacillati; phylum Chloroflexota; species Chloroflexota bacterium. Next base: position 173,139 of record JAIUOC010000003.1, read on the forward strand.
GCAATTAAGCCTCAATTTCAAACCCTCGATGATGCTGGTGGCAAGGTTGAATTACCGTTCGATCTCGGTGCGACACTCACTACAGCCCCAACCTACCATAGCCGCCCGACCCTCGCCTTGCGGATCGATCAATCAGGCCAAAGCAGTTTGGTTTATGGCGCTGATAGTGGGCCATGCACGGCACTGGTTGAATTAAGCGATCATGCGCATACCTTAATTCATGAATGTACTGTTTCAACGCCCTTCGATACCCACTCAACGCCTGAGCAAGCCGCTACCACCGCCCAAAATGCTGGGGTGCAACGCCTGATTCTGACCCACTACAGCCCGATCAATACCGCCCCCGAAGCTGAGGTGCTGGCACGAGTTGCCACAATTTTTAAGGGCGAAGTTTTGATCGCCTACGATGGTGCAGTTTTTGCATTGGATGCGGGCTAAGCATGCTAAGATAGCGTTGTGGTTACGGCCACCTCTTTTTGTGTCAATTCCCAATAAGGAGCTACGCCAATGGTTGTGCGCTTAGTTCGGTTAAAATTTGCACCCGAACATGTAGCAGAATTTCTCGCATTTTATGCTGAATGTGAGCCAACAATTCGCCATCAAGAAGGCTGTTTGGCCTTATCGCTTTTACGTGAAACTGGCGACCCAACCGCCTTTGCAACCTGGAGTACTTGGGAATCAGGCCGTGATTTGCAACGCTATCGCCGCTCGGAGTTTTTCCGTGGTTTTTGGCCACGGGTCAAATCGCTGTTGCGTGAGCCTGCCGATGCAGTTTCCTACGATGCCTTAACTGGCGATGCTATTCCCGATTTTCATCCGCAGCCAACACATGGTGCTCAGTTAACGCCGCTTGAAGTTGAGTGATCAAACGCTCACGCACTGCCGGAGCCATACTGTAACGCGCCTTAACTTTTAATGTAATCGTGGTCGTGACTGCACCAATTTCGCCATCTTCGCTGATGATTTCGGGTGTTTCAATCACATCATCACCTGGATCGCTGATAATTTGGTGTAGCACGATCATGGTTTCATCAAGTTTGGTGGTTGGCACGGTCAATTTGATGCTGGCTGGCGACCATTTGCCACGGGTAAAATTGCGAATGGTGCGAATATCGCCATTGGGCACCAGCCACAGTTCGCCCGACTCGCCGCGAATATAGGTCATGCGCAAACTAATTCGTTCAACACACCCCACCACTTGGCGATCGCCAATCTCCACTTTATCGCCCAAGGCAAATTGATCTTCAAACAGCAGCGTAATTCCGCCCAGAAAATCGCTGACATAAGGCCGCGCACTAAACCCCAAGCCCGCACTAAACAAGCCCAAAAAGGTAAATAAGGCACTTGGCTGAATAAACATGCCCATAATCAAAAACAGCGAGATCAAAATCGCCAAGCCATTGGTCAGCGACGAAACCAAGGAGCGCAAAGTTTTACGGCGGCGTTCGCTGAGGTTATGGCGGAGCAATTGGGCATTCGAAAGAAAGGCCCGTCGAATGATAATGCTAATCGCGCGGGCGGCGACTGCCACTAGCAAAAATGTCAGTGTGCCCCGCAAGATATAGTAAGAAATGCTATTGACAGGTGGTAAATATGGTTGAATCCAATCGAGCATAGAGTTCCTCTGCTAGCTGTTTTTCGCCAAACGCTGCGGCAATTCGCATGCCACAGAGTAGCATAGGAAAGGCAAAAGGCAGAAAGTAAAAGGCAAAAGGCAAAAGGCAAAAGGCAAAAGAAGGGCCAGCCAATGCTGAGGGAAGGTAGTATACACATTGGGGACGAGAAGCATAATTCGTGCAATCCGTGCAATTCGTGGCTAAAATAATAATCCTTCGCGATCTTCGCGTTCTGCGTGGTTTCAATCCTTCGTGCGCTTCGTGGATCACAATGCAAACTTGCTTTTTTATAACGCTTCAAATATACTTCAAAATAATTTGAAGCATTTTGATTTGGAGTATTGTTATGCAAAGCCTTGGGCTTGAACCACCTGCTGTGCTCAAATTGCTAGCGCACGATCTGCGTTGGCGTTTGTTACAACTTTTAGTCCATAGCGATTATCGGGTACATGAATGTGTGACGGCCTTGCAAGCGCCGATGAATGTGGTTTCCTATCATTTGCGACTACTCCGTGAAGCAGCCTTGGTGATCGAACGGCGTAGCGAAGCCGATGGTCGTGATGTCTATTACCATCTCGATTTGCCTACCTTGCAAACGGCCTATCAAGCGAGTGCTCAAGCGCTCCACCCTGATCTTGATCCATTTGCTGGTAAATCAACTAGCCAAGCCTATCAACTTAGCAAACCAGTGCGGATTTTGTATTTGTGTACCCACAACAGTGCTCGCTCGCAATTAGCCGAGGCAATTACCCGCCATCTTGGCGGCTCCATGCTCGATGTTGTGAGCGCCGGAACCCAACCTGCTGAGGTGCATCCTTTGGTTTTGGCAACCTTGGCCGAAAAAAAGATTGCCAGTGCTGGCCTGTATTCCAAGGAACTCCAGCCCTACCTTGAGCAAGATTTCGATTATGTGATTACGGTCTGCGATCGTGCGCGTGAACAATGCCCAACGCTGGCTGGACATCCCACCAGCATGCACTGGAGTTTTGCCGACCCGTTGCGTGAAACCAGCGAGCTGGCTCAAGCCGCCGCAATTGAAACCACCGCCCAGCAACTGATGACCCGTATTCGTTTTTTGCTGACCACAATCGAACGTCAACAACGCGAAGGGAGCAAATAATGGCCTTACGAATCGGTATTAATGGCTTTGGGCGCATGGGGCGGCTCGCATTACGGGCTGGTTGGAATCGCCCAGGATTTGAATGGGTACATATCAACGAACTTAAGGGCGATGCTGCAACCGCTGCCCATTTGCTGGCTTTTGATTCAGTTCATGGCCGCTGGAGCCAAGCTGTGCAGGCCGAAGCCCAAGCCCTGATCATCGATCAACAACGCCTGAGTTATAGTAATCATGCGGCAATTGAAGCAACCGATTGGGCTAGCCATGAGGTTGATCTGGTGCTGGAATGCTCAGGCAAATTTCGTAGCCCCGAACAACTAGCAGGCTATTTTGCGGCTGGAGTCAAAACTGTGATCGTTGCAGCGCCCGTAAAACAGGGTGCACTCAACATTGTGATGGGCGTTAATGATCAGCTTTATGATCCGCAGCAGCATCGTTTATTAACTGCCGCCTCGTGCACCACCAATTGTTTAGCGCCAATTGTCAAAGTTGTGCATGAACAGTTTGGCATTAAGCATGGCATGATCACCACAATTCACGACATGACCAACACCCAAAATTTGATCGATGCGCCGCACAAAGATTTACGCCGCGCCCGCGCCGCCAGCCAATCGCTGATTCCTACCAGCACAGGCTCAGCCAGCGCAATTGGCATGATCTTTCCAGAATTGGCGGGTCGTTTGGATGGCGTGGCGATTCGCGTACCTTTGTTGAATGCCTCGCTGACCGATTGTGTCTTTGAATTGACCCGACCAACCACGAGCAAAGAGGTTAATCGGGCTTTGGCTGAGGCCAGTCGTGGAGTGCTCAAAGGCATTTTGGGCTATGAAGAACGCCCCTTAGTTTCAGTTGATTACAAGGGCGATCCACGTTCGGCGATTATTGATGCAGCGCTCACGACGGTTACCAACCAAACCCAATTGAAAATTATGGCTTGGTACGATAACGAAATTGGCTATGTGAATCGAATGTTGGAGCTAGCCGCTAAGGTCGCCCAACTTCAGGCGGGCTAGGAGCCAACCATGCAGCAACAATTCAAAGAGTATGCGATTGTTACCGCCGCCTATTGGGCGTTTACCTTGACCGACGGCGCGTTGCGCATGTTGGTACTGTTTCATTTTCATCAACTTGGCTATAGTGCCTTGGCGGTGGCGGCGCTCTTTATTTTCTATGAAGTATTTGGGGTGATTACCAATTTGTTTGGTGGCTGGCTGGGCGCACGCTTTGGCCTGAATCGCACCTTACATGCTGGCTTGGTGTTACAAGTTATCGCTTTGGGCATGATGGTTGTGCCCAGTGCTTGGCTCAGCGTGCCATATGTGATGTTGGCACAAGCTGGCTCAGGTATCGCCAAAGATCTGACCAAAATGAGCGCCAAGAGCAGCATCAAAATGTTGGTGGCTCAAGATGCTCAATCAACCTTATTCAAATGGGTAGCCATTTTGACTGGCTCGAAAAATGCGCTCAAAGGCGTGGGCTTTTTCTTGGGCAGCCTATTGCTGAGCACAATTGGCTTTCGCAGTGCCTTCGCCGCGCTTGCGAGTTTGATTGCCGTGGCAGCCATTGGCACCTGGATCTTTTTGCAACACGATTTGGGGCGTAGCAAAGCCAAGCCGAAGTGGCAGCAACTCTTTGCCAAAAGCCGCGCGATCAATCTGCTTTCGGCGGCCCGCTGTTTTTTATTTGCAGCGCGGGATGTTTGGTTTGTGGTTGGCTTGCCAGTTTTTCTGAGTGAAGTGCTTGGTTGGTCGTTTTGGCAGGCTGGCGGTTATTTGGCCTTATGGGTGATTGGCTATGGCCTGATTCAAGCGCTTGCGCCACAGATAACCCGCCGCTGGCAAACCACGCCCAACGGCTGGGCGGCAACAATTTTGGCTGGCTTGTTGATGCTGATTATGGCCGCGATTGCCAGTGTTGTACAAATCAACCAACAATCGGCAGTTGTGGTTGTGGTCGGCTTAATTGGCTTTGGCTTTATTTTTGCACTGAATTCGGCGGTCCATTCCTACCTGATTTTAGCCTACACCGACCAAGCCGATGTGGCTTTGAATGTGGGGTTTTACTATATGGCCAACGCCTTGGGCCGCCTGCTTGGCACAATTCTCTCAGGGCTGCTGTATCAAAGCTATGGGTTGGCGGGCTGTTTATGGGCAGCGGCCTTACTGAGCGCAATCACAGCCGTTATCTCGTTGAGCTTGCCGCGTGTGCCAAACCAACCATCGTTGGGCGAACAGCAGGCCAAAGCTAGCTCGATCTGAGCAGAATGGAACCAAATTGCTACTTGTAAGTTGGCCTGAATCTACTACAATAGAGCTAAGCAAGCGATCGTGGTAGATACCACGTGGCATTTCGGAGGAAACCCCATGACTGATAATGAACCAGGGTTTTTCGAAAATTTGGTTGATAAAGCCAAGGATGTCGCCGAGTCGGTTGGTGAATTTATCGGCGATGCCGCTGAAAAAGCGGGCGATCTAGCCGAACAAGCTGCCGAAAAAATTAGTGATGTTGCCGAAGTCGTCGGCGATAAAGCCAGCGATGTGTATGAAGCTGCCAAAGATAAATTGGGCATCGACGGCGACGAAGCTCCTCCGCCAGCCGCCTAGTTGCACGAATTGCTAAAAATCCAACACCCTCAGCATGGTTCGGTGCTGAGGGTGTTGAATTTTTAGGGATCAGTTGTCAGGGGCTAGGGATCAGTTTGGAACTGCAAAGGATATGAGATATTGGGCTATAGGCTGTTGGCTATAGGGAAAGTATTATGGTATTTCAACGACTCTCCGATAGCCCATCGCCTAAAGCCTATAGCCTCATGCGCTCTGACCCCTGACAACTAGCCCCTGACCCCTACGGATTATTCAGCATCAAACAATGGCGTGCTCAGGTAGCGTTCGCCGTTGCTTGGCACAATAAAGACAATCGTTTTGCCAGCATTTTCGGGGCGGGCTGCTACTTGCAAGGCGGCCCATGCGGCGGCCCCTGAGCTAATTCCCACCATCAAGCCTTCTTCGTGAGCCAATTTGCGTGCCCATTCAAAAGCATGTTCGTTGGTAACTTGAATAATTTCATCGATTACGCTGGTATCAAGCACATCGGGCACAAAACCAGCGCCGATTCCTTGGATTTTGTGTGGCCCCATTTTGCCCCCAGAAAGTACTGGCGAGGCAGTTGGCTCGACCGCAATTGCCTTAAAGCCTGGCTTGCGTTCTTTGAGCACCGAGGCAACCCCGGTGATTGTGCCACCAGTGCCAACCCCAGCCACCAAAATATCGACAGCACCATCGGTATCGTTCCAAATTTCTTCGGCGGTAGTGCGCTGGTGAATTGCTGGGTTTGCTTTATTTTTGAATTGTTGGGGAATAAAACTGCCTGGATTTTCGGCGGCCAATTCTTCGGCGCGGCGAATTGCCCCGGGCATGCCTTCGGAGCCTGGCGTTAAAACTAATTCGGCTCCAAAGCCTTTGAGCAATTTGCGCCGTTCCAAGCTCATGGTTTCAGGCATGGTCAGCACAATGCGGTAGCCTTTCGCGGCAGCCACAAACGCTAGGCCAATTCCGGTATTGCCACTGGTTGGCTCGATAATCGTGGTATCGTTTGGATTGATCAGACCGGCGGCCTCCGCTGCCTCGATCATCGCCAAGCCAATCCGATCTTTGACGCTGCTGGCTGGGTTGAAGAACTCAAGCTTAGCTAATACCGTCGCCCCCGTGGTATTAACCTTGCCCAAGCGCACCAGCGGCGTGTTGCCGATAAGTTGGGTAATGTTTTCGTAAATCCGCGCCATGGTTTGGGTCCTTTTGTTAACTAAGTTAAACGACAAACCTAACAATAATAGCATACCATAGCTTAGGTTTGTGTCAATGTGGCAAGGCGCACAGAAAGGAGTTGTATGGATGCACATAGTTTGTTGTTGATGGCGGGGATGGTGATTTGTTTTGGGATCGCCACCTTCGTGCTGGCCGAACGGATTGGCATCCCATCGATTGTATTGTTGCTGTTGGTGGGAGTGCTGGTTGGCCCCGAAGTTTTTGGTTTGGTTGATCCATCGGCTTTAGGGGTTGGGCTGCGGGTGTTGATTCCGCTGTTTGTGGCGATTATTGTGTTTGAAGGTGGTTTGGTGCTCGATATCAACGATTTGCGCCGTTTATCCTACCCATTGCAAATGTTGATGAGCGTTGGAGCCTTGGTGACATGGGGCAGTGCAACCTTGGTAGCGCATTTTGTGGCCGGCTTATCATGGCCACTGGCCACCTTGTTTGGAGCATTAATGAGCGTGACTGGGCCAACCGTGATCACGCCCTTGATGCGACGTAGCAATGCCAAAGAACGCTTAAAAGTGTTGTTACAGGCTGAAGGCGTATTGGTTGATGCGGTTGGGGCAATTTTGGCGGTAGTCGTGCTCGATGTTTTGCTTACCAGCGGCACAACGATTAGTGGAGCCTTCGATTGGGCCGAACGCTTGCTGATTGGCTCGTTGATTGGCTTGGTTGGCGGCATTGGTTTGGCCTATGCATTGCGCTTTATCGGCTCGAAACTCAATGCTGAAACGACGCGTTTGAGCGCGTTGGGTGGCGCAATCGCGATCTTTATTATTGCTGAAGCGATTTCGCATGAAGCTGGCATTGCGGCAGCAGCAGTTTCGGGGATTGTGGTTGGCAATATTGATTTTCCTCACGAAGAAGAAGTTGTTCTGTTCAAGGGCGACTTAACCATGCTGGCAATTACGATTATTTTTATCTTGCTGGCAGCTCGTTTGAAATTTGCCGATTTGGCAGCGCTTGGCTGGTGGGGTGTGTTGGCGGTTGTATTGATGATTGTGGTGGTGCGGCCACTGTGTGTCTTTGCTTCGACGCTTGGCTCAACCTTAACCTGGCGCGAACGAGCCTTTATTGCTGCGGTTTGCCCACGCGGAGTTGTCGCCGCTTCGGTCGCCACTTTTGCCGCGATCTCATTGGAAGAAGCCGGATTTGCTGGGGGCAATTTGTTGATTGGCTTGGTCTTTATGACCGTGATTGGCACAGTTGTGTTGCAAAGCTTCACCACCCCATTGTTTGCCCGTTTGTTAGGAGTTGAACCGATGACCACTTTAGTTATTGGCGCGAATGATTTGGGCCAGCTGTTTGCCCGCCAACTGCATAGCCAACATCACGATGTAGTCGTGATCGATACCGATCAGCAGTTGATCGATCGGGTGCGCCACCATGGTATTAGCACAATCACTGGCGATGCGACTGATCTGCAGGTATTGCGTAAAGCTGGCGTTGAACGGGCCAAAGCGGTTGTAGCCTTGACCCCGAGTGATAAACTCAATCTGTTGGTGAGTCAAGTGGTGCGTTCGCATTTCAAGGTTGCAACAATTGTGGCTCGGGCTGAAAATGAGAGTACCAGCAGTGTTTTGCGCGATCTTGGTATTACGGTTTTGAATCCCTTACAAGCATCGGTTGATGCTTTGACCCAATTGGTTCAAGGCCCATCAGCCATGAGCATGCTCTTAAGTCATCAAGCCGACCAAAGTATTTACGAAGTTGAAGTATCCAATCCGCGGGTTGTGGGCAAGCCGTTGAAGCAGCTTAATTTGCCAAGTAATGTCCTGATTGTGGCAATTCGGCGGGCGGGCAACTTATTTGTGCCCGATGGCCAAACCCAATTGCAAGCAGCTGATCAATTAACCTTGATTGGCACAGCTAGCACAATTCAACAGGCTGATCAACAACTGCGTGAGGGAGCGAGCGAGGCAATGTATCAAGCATGAAACCAGCCAAAACCCCTAGTCGCAAAGCGCGTTGGCGAAGACTGATCGCGGCCTCGTTGCGCGATGGTTGGATTGTGTTTCGCGATTCGGGGATTTGGCTGGGCTTATGGCTCTTGTTGTGGTTGGGTTTTACCCTGGCAATTTGGGCAGGCACGCGCCCAGTTTTGGCTTTTAACCAAGCGCTGTATCAAGCATTTAGCCAAATGACGCTCAACCCCGTGCCACTACCAGAGCCATGGTGGCTGCAAGTGTTGTTTTATCTCGCGCCAGCCTTGAATATTATTTTGCTGGCGCGAGGTGCGCTCAATATGGGTATTTTGCTGTTCGATAAACGCAATCGGCGGGAGGCTTGGCAAATGGCGTTAGCATCAACCTATCGTGATCATATTATCGTCTGTGGTTTGGGCAAAATTGGCTATCGGGTGGTTGGGCAATTGCTGGCCAGCGGCTGCGATGTAGTGGTGATTGATGCTCATAACGATGGGCCGTTTCACGAATTGGTCATGGGCCAACATGTGCCAGTGATTATTGGTGATGCTCGTCAGCCAGAGTTGCTCCACGAAGCAGGCTTGCGCCATGCCACCTCGCTTACCGTAGTTACTGGCGATGATTTGACCAACCTTGATATTGCCTTGACCGCCCGTGAGTTACACCCTGATATTCATATTGTGATGCGGGTTTTTAACGATTCATTGGCCAGCAAACTTAGCTCAGCCTTTCATATTCAGACCGCATTTAGCACCTCGGCACTGGCCGCCCCAACCTTGGCCGCTGCGGCTTTGGGTCGTGGCATTACCAATGCTTTGTATGTGGCAGGCAAGTTGCTCTCGACGGTGGAAATTACGGTAGCCCGCGATGGCATTTTTGATGGACGCTTGATCCAGACGGTTGAAAATCAGCACGATATTTCGGTGCTTTATCGGCGTGGGCGCAATGGCGAAGATTTACGCCCACGCGGCGATGAACGCTTGAGCAGCGGCGATCAATTGGTGATTATCGGGCCGCTAGCAGCGATTAATCAAATTCAAACGCTGAATAAACCGAATGCAGCGCCGCATGCGCCTTATCGACTCTGAGGTTCATCGTTGGGATCTTGCCAACTTCCCAGCGAACGAGTTGGCGTGCGGCCACCAAATTCGCTCGGTGCTGAACCAAATGTGGTTGGCTGCTCGTAGCTATTGCTGGCTTGGACTGAGGTGGTTGGCGCTTGTTTTGGTGCATACGGCGAAACGCTATCGCTTGGTTGGTAGCTTTCAGGTTTAGGCTGATAGGCGGCAACCTGATCATTTGGTTGGTAGTTTTCAGGCTTGGGTTGATAGCTAGGTGTTGCTAAGGGAGTGGTTTGGCTGCCGGGTTGGTAGGTTGGGTAACCGCTGCTTGGGCCAGCAGGCACCAAATCATAAGGCTGGGTGCTGGTTTTGCGCCGACTCAAAATAAAGCCGGTGCCGACCAAGATTAACCCAACCCCAATTAAACCGCCAACGCCCCACAAAGCCCATTGCGGCACGCCAGCGCTCAACGTCCCCACAATTTCAAGCTGATAATCGCGGCTCAAAGGATAGGGGAAATCATAGGTGATGCTGGTTTGCTGCTCGTTGAGCGTGGCAATTTCGCGCTCGTTCCAACTGCTAATCGATTCGGGGAAGCGAATTGTCCAGCTGGTGGTGGGGCTAGCAACCAAGCCTGAGCCAAACAGCTCGCCTGATTCTTGGCTGCCCAACATTGAATTTTCACCATTTTTGACCGTTGCCTTGAGCAAAACTTCATTGCCATTTTGCTCGATTGCCACATCCTCAAATCGCACCAAACTATAAAGTTCGTTTAATTCGCTGCTGGTCAATTGATCTTTGAGCATCGCCAGATCGCGAAATTGCATGCGAATTAATGTGCCCCGATATTGACCATCTTCACTGGTCCAATTTTCGTTGCTGGCTTGCCATTCAGCAGGCAACAAATCGGCGATCGAGCCTAATTCGCTGAGCGCATCATCGAGCACATCGGTGCTTGAGCCACTCCCGCCCATTTCGGCAAAATCGAGAAATTGTTGCGAAAACCCTAGTCGGATTTCATAAACACCACTGGCATCGGCATTAAATTCAGTTTGTTGTTGCTGACTCACACAACCACTCAACAACACTAGCCCGAGAAGCAACAACCAATAACGCATACAGTAGCCTCCGTTGATCAAAAATCGCTCACTATCATCGTACCGCAATTTTGCTAGCTAAAACGCCAACACTCCGCCGTAAAGACGGAGTGTTGGCTCAAAAGGTTTCAAATTGAATTATTGTTTGCGGTTAGGGTCGTTGTTTGGATCGTAATAACCTTGTTGTTGATTTTGTTGGGCATTGGGGTCGTAGGTTTGACCGCCATATTGTTGATAGCCAGCGGCAACTGGAGCAGCTTTGCGGCGGCTCATCACGAAGAATCCTACGCCAGCCAAGACTACCAACAAGCCAACGCCACCAAGGATCAATGGCAAATTACTGCCGCCAGCACCGCCGCCACTCTTGGTTGAAACTGCTTTGAGGGTATAGGTGGCAGTTTTATCAACCGGAATTTTCCAAGTAACCGTGCTGCCATTGACGGTTGCAATTTCGGCTGGCTCAACGCTGCTCACTTCACCAGGCAAAGTTACTTGCCAAACGATCACGGCCTTTTTCAACGAATCGCCCATGCCAGGCATGCCAGAGCTTTCGCTCTCGGCAGCAGCAGCCAAATCGGTGGCCACTGCATTGCCTGATACGGTGAAGGTTTCGCCATCATCGGTTACTTTAAGATTCGATAGTGCTTGACCAGTTGGGCTATCGCTGCTACCTGAGTCAGTCAAAAATTGGTTCAACTGCTCGTTCAAGGTTGCAAGATTAGCAAATTTCATGTTGACCTGTACGCCTTGGAACTCAGTTTCACCAAGTTTTTCTTTCCAATCGCTGGTGGTTGCACTCCACTCAGCTGGATAACCTGAAACATCATCTTTAGTTTTTTTAAAGGGATCTTCGCCCTCGGTGCCACCCATGCTTGACATCATGGCCATTGTTTCGGCATCCATACCTACTTTAAACGTATTCGTGCCACTGCCATCACCGCTGATTGTGGTTTCGACTTGTGAGGCAACACAACCGCTCAAGGCAATTGCTAATACGCCCAACAACATCCGACTCATCCACTGTTTCATGGGCTTCGCTCCTTCAATAAACTGGCTAACGGAGGATACTGCGATTATAGATGGCAATATATGCCATGTCTACCAAGGTTCTGTGCTATCCTGATAGCAAAATTGCGATAAGGATAATGGTATGTGTCGCTGGCGAATCTGCCTTTTGCTCTGGATGTTGGTGGGTTGTAGCGCAACCGCACCGGCAACCAGCACCCAAATTCCAATTCAACCAAGCTTGCCAACTCCAGCTCAAACTCTCAGCCCGACTCAAGCATTGGCCACAAGCATCCCAATAATTGCCGACGAAGCGGCGGTGGAACGAGCCAGCCAACAAGGGCTTGAGCGCGATTTAGCCCAACTTGCCGTTGATTGGCGCTTGATTAGCGAAAAACCTCAACCATTGCGTTTGGAAATGCCCCCACCATACGAGCGCCGCAGCTTTTGGGTTACCGATTTAACCAGCAATCAACAGCGCAATATCAGTGCCACCCTTCAACTCAGCACCACCCACTTATTAATTTATGTCGCCGATGATTTGCCGGTTGAGCAACAAGCGCTGATTAATGCTGCTCAGCAATTCGAACAGGTTGGTTGGCCCTTACTAGCCAAATGGTATCCCCAACAAGCTTGGCCCCAAGTGCCCGTAACGGTCTTGAATGCTGCGGTCAGTGGGGCGGGCGGCTATTACGCCAGCGATAACGAATTGCCCCAAGCGATCAATCCATATTCCAACGAACGCGAAATGTTGGTGATTAACGCTGCGGCCATGCCACCCAGCGATTTTGGCTATGTCGCCACGTTAATTCACGAAATGCAGCATCTGTTACATCGGAATGTGCTAAGCCACCCCGCCACTTGGCTCAACGAAGGCGCTTCGATGTTGAGCGAAGATCGTTCAGGCTATGGCAACGATAGCTTGGCACTCGATTTTCTGGCCTCACCGGATACCCAACTCAATGCATGGGCCAGCAGCCCTGGCACCGCGCTCAAACATTATGGCGCGGCTCAGCTGTTCCTCGGTTACCTTGATCAGCAACTCGACGGCTTGCCGATGGGAACCTTGGCGGCAGCTGATGCTGGCGATAATTTGACCAGCATTACCAGTTTGATGGCTACCCGCTACCCTGATTTAACCAGCTTTGATCAGCTGTTTGCGGCATGGGCGGTTGCCAATTTGGTGAATGATCCAAATATGGCTGATGGCCGTTATGGCTATGATCTACCCCGCACTGTGTTGCCAGAGCCAGCTCAGGGCAGTGAGCAAAACCTGAGCATTCAGCAATTTGGTAGCGATTATTTGGCCTTTGATAGCTCTAGCAGCGAACGCACGCTCGAATGGCAGGGCAACAACACAGTGCCTATTTTCGCCGCCGATGTGACAAGTAGCGCCACATGGTGGAGCGGTCGCGGTGATGCGCGGGTCAGCACGCTCACCACAGCAATTCAAGTGCCCAGCACGGGCAGCAGCCTAAGCTATCAACGGTGGTTTGATTTAGAGCAAGATTATGATTATGCCTATCTCAGCCTCTCGCAAGATAACGGCCAAACATGGCAAGCAATTGCGACCCAAGCCAGCACTGGAGCCAATCCGGTTGGCTTAAATATTGGGGCTGGCTGGACAGGCCAACAAGCCACCTGGCAAGCAGAAAGCGTTGATCTTGGGCCATGGGCGGGCCAACAAATTCAATTGCGATTTTGGGTTATCAACGATGAAGCGTATAATGCTGCTGGTTTAGCCTTGAGCGATCTGACAATCGATGGGGTAACGGCTGAATGGGTTGGGGCTGGTTTTGTGCCAGTTCGTAATCAATTGGCACAGCGTTGGGTGCTCACGGCGGTGCTCTATGATCAAGCTGGAGTTGCTGAAGTTGTCTCAATTCCAACCGATAATGGCCAGGCGCGTTGGCTGATTCCGGCCAATCGGCGAGCGGTTTTGGTGGTTAATGCCACAACTCAAGGTACAACCGAAGCAGCCAATTACAGCTATAACGTCACACCGTAGTATAATTGGGCAGCCCTAGCTTAGATGGATTGAGGATTGGCTCATGACTGAAAGCGTCGCAATTACTGAGCAGCCTAGTCAAACAGCTGCAATAACTATCCCACGTTCGCCCTTAAGTCGGTTGTTGTTGCCAATTGCCTTGGTGGTGTTGGCGCTTGGTGCAGGGCTGGCAGCGTGGAGCGGACTTAATTTTGGCCCGCAAACGATGCTGATCGGGGCGATTGCCGGCGGAGTTGGCGCACTGGCCGCCTTGGTTGGCCTAATTGCTGGCCTGCGTCGGCGCTTGCCCTTGAGTGGTTGGGCCTTAATCGTTGGCACGCTCAGCATTGCTTTGGGCGCAACCATGGTCTTCCCTGAACAACGCGAATTGGCGATTATTAGCGCTGCCCTGCCGGTTTTGTGTGCCGCGCTGACCTTGCGCCCCTTGCACACTGCTATTGTTACGGTTGTTAGTTTAGCGAGTTTATGGGCCGCCGCCTATTTTGCCGCCGCCGAACCAAGCACCAACCAGTTAATTCAATGGAGCTTGCTCAGTGCCTTTGTGCTCGTGATCAGCATTTTTGCCTTGGTTTGTAGCGCAGCGCTCCGAGCGTTCGATCGCCAGCAAACTGTCGGTCATGAATCAACCACCCAACTCAACAAGCAACTTGGCGAAGAGCAAGAGCGGGTCGAACGCGCTGCCCAAATGTTGGTGCAAGAGCGCGATCGGCTGGCGGCAGTGCTGGGCGCAGCGAGCGATGGCGTGGTGTTGGCCGATAGCAATGGCATCATTTTGCAGGCCAATGCTGCTGCCCGCCAATTGTTGAATGAAGCGTTTGGCGGCACACTCGAAGGCCAAGCGCTCAACCAGTGGAGCCAAGAAAACACAGGCCGTTTGCGGGTGATCAGCAACGAACGTGAAGGCGAACGCCAACGCGTGGTTTTTGAGCAACAACAAGGCACACGCAAACCCGTGATTGGTCTCAACCAAGTGCCAATTCGCAGTAGCGCAGGCAGTGTGTTGGGCTATGTTGGGGTTTTCCACGATAAAACCACCGAATTAGAAGTTGAAGAAATGCGTTCGCAATTGCTCGATTTCCTCGTGCAAGATATGCATGATCCGCTGAATTCGGTGTTGGCAGCCCAAGATACCTTGTTGGCTGGCGATTTGGGCGATGGCAATGAGCGGGTTTTATCGACCGCTCGCCGCACAACCTCGCGCTTGGTTGAGCTAACCAATACCCTGATGGAAATGAGCCGTTTGCATGGCGACCCCAACAGCCTGCATCGTTTGGCTAACCCATTGCGCCCATTGATCGAAGGCAGCATCGCCCAATCAACACCGCAAGCCCAACAACGGGCAATCAACTTGGTGTTGGAGTATGGCGCTGATAGTGGTGGCCTCGCCTTCGATGCCGATAAGATGCGGCGGGTGATGAGCCACTTGCTTGATAATGCTTTGCGTCGCAGCCCAGCGTATAGCACGGTGCGGGTGCAAGTCAGCAACACGGGCGGCAATGCCCAAGTACGGATCGCCGACCAAGGCCCAAGTATTCCGGTTGAACTAGCAGGCCGCATTTTTGATCGCTTCAGCAAGCAGGTTGGCGAACAACGCATCGGCGGGGTTGGCCTAGCCTATTGCAAACAGGTGATTGAGGCTCATGGTGGCCGAATTTGGGTTGATAGCACGCCTGGCAAAGGCAGTACCTTTATCTTTAGCATGCCCTCAGCAGCATAATCTAGGAGTAGTTCCATGGCAAAAGTAGGCCGCAACGACCCATGCCCATGTGGCAGTGGCAAAAAATATAAGCAATGTCATGAAGCAGCTGACCGTGCCCAGGAAGACCAGTTACGCTTATTACGCCGTGCCCAAGATCGGTTGTTTCCTAAATTGATCGAGGCCACCCAAAGCGAAGAATTAGCTCCTAGCACGCCTACTCTGTTTGAGCAATATTGGGGCGGGCGCTACACTGCCGCCGATATGAGCGAGCTTGATGAGCTGGAAGATCGTGGCTCAGAGCGCTTTTTGACTTGGCTGGCCTTCGATGCCCAAAGTGGCGACGATGGCTCAACCTTGGTCGAACGGATCGCCGCTAATCCGCCAGCTGAGCTTGAGCTTGACGAACATGAACTGAATTTATTACCAACTTGGGCTGGCATTCGCTTGCGCCCTTATCTGATTACAGAAATTATCAAGGGCAAAGGCGCGTTGATTCAAGAGGTTTTGACCAAAGAAACCTTTACCTTGCGTGACCATGCTGCCGCCAAGCGCTTGGAAGAAAATGAGCTGATTTTTGCCCACCTTGTGCCAGTTGGCGAAGAATACTACATTGCTGGCGCAGCGGCTCAAACCACGCCCGACACGGTAGAGAAACTTAGTGAATTCTTGGCAGTTAGCTTGGAAGATTGGCAATTGCGCAATCCTGAAGCTGATCTGAATCAGTTTGTGCGTGAAAATAGCTACCTGTTCAATCATTTTATCTCAGTGTTGCCACGCGAAGAAAAAGAACCATCGAAGTTTGACGATTTGATGCTGCGTGGCCGCACCGCCTTGCTGATGACCAAACAATCGCTTGGTTTGGGCGGAGCTGATGACGATGACGATGATGAAGATACTGATGACGATGATAGTGATGAATTTGACGACGATCAGGCTGATGATGATCAAGTTGATGATGAATTTGATGACGCTGAGCAACCTGATGATGATCAAACCGAAGCGCTAACCGATTCAGACCAACAGCCAACCAAATAACGCTGGCACGTCATTTAATCAGGGGTAGGAATGAGCCTAGGCCGCATTCCACCCCTGATTGTTGATTAAACCTTTGACTTTGCTGCGGCGTTCAGCTACCATGCAATGGATGGAGAATTGGCTCAGGAATTGAGGAATATGTCTGATCAATCACCACTCAGCGAGCGTGAAATCGAGGTCTTGCGCCAGCTCGCGCTGGGGGCAAGCAATAACGAAATTGCCAATACGCTGGTCATCAGCCCCAATACAGTCAAAGTGCATATTCGCAATATCTACGCCAAGCTGGGGGTGTTATCACGGGCTGAGGCGACACTTGAGGCTGTACGGCGCGGCCTGATCGAGGTTTTGAATACCCCAAATCCAGTGCCTGAGCCTGAGAGCATTCCTGAGAGCGAGCCGCTCGTCAGTATTCCAATTGATGAGCCAATCGCGCCTGAACCAATGCAGCTTCCCAGCACAACGCAGCCGATCACAACCTCAGTGCCCGATCCGATTACCCCAGTGATCACCCAACCAACCAATCAAATTACAATTCCCCGAGCCTATGCTTTGGCGATTTTGGGTGTGCTATTTGGGCTGATTGTAGCGGTTGTGGCAATTGGCTGGTTTGTCGTGCGCGGCAACATCACGCCAACTACCCAGCCTGCGACAACGCTTGTGAGCAATGTGTGGCAACCACTGACCGCGCTGCCAGAGCCAACCTACCAACATGCCGGGGTTTTTCTAGCCGATAGTTTGATTGTAATTGGCGGCAACACTGATACTGGCGTGGTGGCGCATACTCGTCAATTGAATTTGGCGACGGGGGCGTGGCGTGAGTTGGCGACCAAACCAACGGCGGTGGCCTCTAGTGGTGCAGTGCAGATTGCTGGCCAAATTTATGTAGCAGGTGGCCGCGATAAAAATGGTGCTGCTAGCAATATTTTAGAGATTTTTGACCTAGCCCAAAATCGTTGGCAAACAGGCCCAGCCATGCCTGCCCCACGCGCCAATGCCATGATTGCCGCGATCGATGGCAAAGTTTATGTGTTTGGCGGCGAGAACGAGGGGATCATCGCCGATACCAGCTTTATTTATAGCCCTGATACCCAAAGCTGGAGCCAAGGCCCAGCCATACCATTGGCCTTGCGTGATGCAGCTATCGCCCAAAGTGGCGGCGATGTTGTATTGATCGGCGGCCAAACCTCAACTGGCCCCAGCCTTGGAACCTGGCGTTTGCAAACTGGCACATGGCAAAAATTAACCGATCTGCCAGCCCCACGGATTGACGCTGGCGCGGTTTATATCACCAATCAGATCTATTTGGTGGGTGGAGCTGAGGGCGACCAAGCTATTTTGGTATTGCAAAACAATATCTGGAATGCAACCGATTTGCGCACCGGCCATGCTGTCAGCGAACACCTCGTGCTTTCAAACGCTCGGGATATTTATAGCATTGGTGGCTGGAATGGCACGAATGCGCTCGCTGAAACCCGCAGTTGGACTCCGATTACCAATATCTTTTTGCCAAGTGTGGGCAAATAGCTACATGCCAAAACTCAAACGGGCTGCCAAAATATTGGGCAAGCCATGTTCAAGCATCAAGGTTTGGGTACGCCGAATATTGTAAGTTGTGCGATGGAAGCTGACCGTTTGTTGCTCATCGTCATAAATTGCCCAACCAGAGCGAGCATCGCCATCGCGGGGTTGACCAACCCCACCAGCATTGATGATATAGCGTTTATCGGGTTGCAGCTTGAGCACCAATTGATCAGTCGGAATCGTCGCAGTGCAATGATCGCCAAGCATATCAGCAGTAAAAATTACTGGCTGATGAGTATGGCCCACAAAGCAAATCGGTGTGCTAAAATGATCAAACGAATAGGTTGCTCCCACGGTATCGAGTAAATATTCCCAAACCGGGTCGCGTGGGCTACCGTGTGCCAAGGTAACCATATCATTAACCTGTTGCATCGGGCTGAGGCTCAGCAAAAACTCGCGATGCTCCTCGGTTAATTGCAAGCCATTCCATTCGTTGGCAATCCGCGCATCACGATTAAAATTGGTCAAGGGAATAGTGCCAAGGCAACCAAGGTCGTGATTGCCGACCAACATCGCTTGCTGGCGTTCACGCATGAGCGCAACACATTCATTTGGTTGAGGCCCATAACCAACCGTATCACCCAAACACCAAACCGAATCGACCTCGCCTGCTGCTCCAAGAACAGCTTCCAGTGCGGCTAAGTTAGCATGAATATCAGCAAGAACCAGAACCCGCATGTGTTACCTTTCTGCAATCAAGCGCTGTTTCTGTGGCAAGGGTTGGTAGAGTATAATGGCGGTCAGAAGCCTTTGTTGAGCTTGAACGAGGAACGTCGTGGAACCAGTGCATCACTGCCCATATGTGGGCCTTAAACAAAATCGTGCGATTCGTTTCGCGAGTCCTACGCCGGAGCACCGCTGCTACATGACCGGAGAGGCTCACGACATCCCAGTGCCCCAAGCCTCGTTTTGCCTAAGCAGCAACCATGTGCGTTGCCCATTATATGCAGGTGAAGATCTGCCGATTGCGCAGGTTGTCAGCACGCCTACGCCAGTTGCGGTGGGTGGTTGGCGCGGCTGGCTGGCTGGTTTATCAACCCGCGATCGCCGCATTTATGCCACCTTGGTGGGCCTACTTGGCTTAATTATTGTGGCCTATGCGATTAGCGGCGTTGTTTTATTTAGCAACCCCGATACTCCAGCCATCCCTAGCGCTACCTCGCAAGTGCTTCAGCCAACATCCGATAGCCCAACATTAACGGTCTCACCATCGCCAAATGCCTTTGCCACAGCAGCGGTTCGTCAAACTCAAACAGCCGAAGTTATTGCTCAAACCACTACCGTTACTCCCTCGGTCTCTGCTACGCCATCGGCTTCTGCAACCACTCAGGTGATTCTTGCATCGCCAACCTTTATTATTGTACCGCCAACTGAAGATGTGATTGTAGCCTCTGCTACTCCTAGCATTCCGTTTGCCACCGATCTGCCAACCTTCGAGCCAACCTTATCGCCAATTGCCACAACTGCCGTGCCAACCATTGAGCCAACCGTCGAACCGACAGTTGAGCCAACCGTTGAACCAACCATTGAGCCAACCGTCGAACCGACAGTTGAGCCGACTGTCGAGCCAACGCCTGAACCGATCCCTGAGCCAACTGCTCAGCCGACGGAGGAAACTGGCGGTCGCGAGGTTAATCAATTAACCTTGTTTTTTGCCGATAGCACTGGCCAAGTGTTAGTGCCAGTCTCGCGCCAGATTGCCGCAACTCGTCAGCCACGGACTGCCGCAATCCAACAGTTAATTCAAGGTGCACGTAGCGATTTGCGTAGTTTGTTGCCCAGCGATACTCAATTACTTGGGCTACGCTTGAACAACGGTATTGCTAGCGCTAATTTTAACCGTATCCCGACGTTTGGCAATTCAAGCCTAGAAGATTTAGGCTTGCGTTCAATTGTGTTGGCCTTGACTGAGCAACCAGAGATTACGCAGGTGCAAATTCAAGTCCAAGGCCAGAATTTGGGTGGCTTGCGCTATCGTCCCAATGTCAACCCCGATAATCCGCAGGGTTTAAGTGGTCAGTTTAACACAACTTCGTTCTTGCCGTTATATTTTCAGCAAAGTAGTGGCCGTTGGGTGCGGGTGATGCGGCTTGTGCCAAGCACCAAAACTGAGGCCCGTGCTACCGTTGATGAACTTATTCGCGGCGCTGGCCGCTATAGTCATGTTGTTAGTAGTGCCATTCCGAGCACCAGCCAAGTGCGACGTTTGGTGATTGTTGATGGGGTTGCCCAGCTTGATCTTAGCGCTGAATTCAGCCAAACCAGCAATCCGCGTGCGGCAGTTGATGCCTTAGTATTGGCATTAACTTCGTTCAGCAGTGTGCAACAGGTGCAGATTACGGTCGAAGGCCAAGCGCTCAGCAATATTTGGGGCGTAACATTCAGCAATCCCTTCGTTCGCCCACAACTCAACCCTGAATAGGATTAATTGGGGATCGGTTGTTGGGGGTTGGGGATCGGGAGAAGGATGAAGGATGAGGGATGAGGGATGAAATTTAACCACAAGGAATCCCAAGTACACGAATTAAAATCGTTGAATGTTTGAATTGCCACTAAAATCGAATAGAACGATCAATCCCCACTTCGTGTTCTTCGTGCTCTTCGTGGTTAAAACATTCGTTTAGTTTAGCTAGATTGAGAATTTCCATGGATTATGCCTATTTAATTGCCAAAAGCTTGACGGTGCGTGCCGAGCAAGTTACCGCTGCGATTCAATTATTCGATGCAGGCAATACTTTGCCGTTCGTCGCCCGCTATCGCAAAGAGCAAACTGGTGGCTTGGATGAGGAACAATTACGCAGCATCCAAAGCCAAATTGCCCGTTTACGCGAGCTTGATGAACGGCGCGAGGCAATTTTGAGTGCTCTGCGCGAGCAAGGCAATTTGAGCGATGAATTAGCTCAAGCCTTGGCCGCCGCTACTGATAAAACCACCCTCGAAGATTTGTATGCGCCTTTCAAGCCCAAACGGCGTACCCGCGCCAGCATTGCCCGCGAACGTGGCCTCGAAGGCTTGGCTGACATTATCCAAATGCAGCCGAATGACCCGATTGATGCCACCGCTCGCCAGTTTCTCAACGAACAGGTTACCAGCATTGAAGAGGCCTTGGCGGGAGCACGCGATATTGTGGCCGAGCAGATCAGCGATCATCCTGAGGTGCGCCGTCAAACTCGCGAACGGGCTTTGCGTTGGGGCGTAGTTCGCAGCGAGTTAATCGCCGATGCCGAGGATAGCAAGGGCGTATATCAAACCTACTATCAATTTGAGAGCACGGCCAGCCGCCTCAAGCCCTACCAAGTGCTTGCGCTCAATCGCGGCGAAACCGAACATATTTTGCGCTTCAAAATTCAGATGGATCAACGTGATTGGTTTGATGTAGTTGCCAAATATTTTCCGCTTGATCAGCGTTCAGCCTGGGCCGAGCAACTGCGTTTGGCAATTCACGATGGTGCTGAGCGTTTGCTCTTGCCAGCCATCGAGCGCGATGTGCGCCGCGCCCTGACTGAGCAAGCCGAAAGCCATGCGATCACCGTCTTTGCCAAGAATGTGCATTCGTTGTTGTTGCAAGCACCAATCGCCAACAATGTGGTGCTCGGGCTTGATCCAGGCTACCGCACTGGTTGCAAAGTAGCGATTATCGGCCAAACTGGCAATGTGCTCACGACTGCCACAATTTATCCCCATAGCGGCGCGGCAGCGCGTGAACGGGCTTTTCAAGAATTGCAAACGTTGATCAAACGCTATACCGTTAGTTTGATTGCGATTGGCAATGGCACAGCCTCGCGCGAAACTGAGCAATTAGTCGCCGATGTGATTCGCCACCAAACTGGCTTGCACTATTTGATTGTCAGCGAAGCTGGAGCCAGTGTTTATAGCGCCAGCAGCCTTGCCCGTAGCGAATTGCCTGATCTCGATGTCAGCTTGCGCGGCGCGGTTTCGATTGCGCGGCGGGTGCAAGACCCTTTGGCCGAGTTGGTCAAAATCGAGCCAAAAGCAATTGGCGTGGGCATGTATCAACATGATGTTGATCAATCGGCCTTGGGCAATGCGCTTGATGGGGTGGTTGAGAGCGCAGTTAATAATGTTGGGGTTGATGTCAACACCGCCTCGCCTGCACTTTTACGCTATGTTGCGGGGATTGGCCCCAAACTTTCGGCTCAAATTGTCAGCCATCGCGAGGAAAATGGCCCATTTCGTTCACGCCAAGCACTCAAAAAGGTCAAAGGGCTTGGGCCAAAAGCCTTTGAACAAGCCGCTGGATTTTTGCGGATTCGCGATGGCGATGAAGCTTTGGATGCCAGTGCGATTCACCCCGAAAGTTATACGGTTACCCGTAATTTGCTGGCCAAGCTGAATATTAACGCCAAAACAGGCCGCAACGAACGGATCAAACGCTTGGAAGATTTGAAAAATCAGCCATTGCATAGCCTTGCGGCGGAATTGGGCACAGGCGTACCAACCCTGAGCGATATTATTGATCAACTGCTACGGCCAGGCCGCGACCCACGCGAGGATGTGCCAGCACCAATTTTGCGCAGCGATGTGCTGGCGTTTGAAGATTTGCAGCCAGGCATGCAGCTCAAAGGCACGGTGCGCAATGTCGTCGATTGGGGCGCATTTATCGATTTGGGGGTTAAGCACGATGGCTTATTGCACCGTTCGCAAATTCCCCGTGGCCTGAGTCTGAGTGTTGGCGATATTGTTGATGTTAGCATTCAATCAATCGACCCAGATCGCAAACGGATTGCCTTAGTTTTAGCGCAATAAGCCTCAGCCTGCGGTACAATAGACGGCGGCGCTGGCTTGATCTAGCGCCTTAAGATTTGCTTTATCAACAAAAGAGGTAGCTTGTGAGCACGACTCCTATTAGCGATTTTTTGCGCCATAACTTTCGCCACTTCAACGCGGCAGCCATGATCGATGCCAGCGATGCCTATGTGCGCCACCTTGAAAACAACGGCAAAATGATGATTACCCTTGCTGGCGCGATGAGCACCGCCGAATTGGGAATCTCGTTGGCCGAAATGATTCGCCAAGATAAAGTGCAAATTATTTCGTGTACCGGAGCCAACCTCGAAGAAGATTTATTCAACTTAGTGGCTCACGATTACTACGAACGGGTGCCGCATTATCGCGATTTAACGCCCGATGATGAAGCTGCACTGTTGGCTCGCCATATGAATCGGGTCACCGACACCTGTATTCCCGAAGAAGAAGCCATGCGCCGCTTGGAACGCGCCTTGGTCGATGAATGGACAGCGGCTGATGCAGCAGGCGAGCGCTATTTCCCCCACGAATTTCTCTATCGAATTTTGCGCAAAGGCGTTTTAGAAGAATATTTCCAAATCGATATTAAAGATTCGTGGATGTACGCCGCGATGGAGAAAAACCTGCCAATCATCGTGCCAGGCTGGGAAGATTCAACGACTGGCAATATGTATGCAGCTCACTGTATCCAAGGCGAAATCAAGAATATTCACACTGTGCGGACTGGGATCGAATATATGGCCTATTTGGCCGAATGGTATATCGAAATCAGCAAAACTCATTCAATTGGCTTCTATCAAATTGGCGGCGGCATTGCTGGCGACTTCCCAATTTGTGTTGTGCCAATGTTGCACCAAGATATGCAAATGGGCAACGTGCCAGTGTGGGGCTATTTTTGCCAAATCAGTGACTCAACGACCAGCTACGGCTCTTATTCAGGCGCAGTGCCCAACGAAAAAATCACCTGGGGCAAATTAGAACCAACCACGCCTAAATTTATTGTCGAATCCGATGCTTCAATTGTTGCACCATTGATGTTTGCTTTGATTTTGGGGCAATAAACAGAACATAGAGCATAGAGCATAGAACATACATTATTAACCGCGAAGAGGATATGGCTATAGGCTATGGGCTATTGGAAGATTGGTTGAAATTGCAAATGATCCGATAGCCTATAGCCAACGTGCTCTGATCCTCTGTGTTAATGATGATCTCTGACCCCTGACCCTTAGCCCCTAACCTTACCTTCGTGCCTCTTTGTGCCCTTGGTGGATCAAATTTGGCTCCTCACCCTAAATCCCCCTCATTAGTAGCCTAAAATTCCTACTCATATATACATAGCCATGGATCGATATTTGCTTGCTTTGATCGAGGTGATAGCGATCGTTGGCAAGCTAACCATTATGCTTGGGGGCAAATCGTCGCTAGCGTGTTGGCAATCTCATACCGAAAGCTCTCACCGTTGCCAACATTGTGCCAAGTGCCTGCAATGTGCGAGGCAGTGGTTGATCTGCCCCAAGAAAATAATTGGGAAAGTGCGGCATAGATTTATCCTTGGAATGGTTGACGTTAGCCTAGACCAACCAGTAACTACTGTTAGCGCAATGTTAAAAAGTAGCATAAAGCATATTTTCTAGGAACGTTGGCCATTATCAAAACGTTCTACTTACAACGAAAGCACATTGGGTAAATTAGTTGGTTAACTTGAAATTGTACTCTAAAACCATAGTCCTTCTGGTTGAGAAAACGTTTCCAACCATCAGGGGAGTAAAGGTGAATAGCACTCACGAAAGGGTAGTAGTAAACAAATGAGCATGGTAATTGAAACTCAAACATATACAATCAAAATTTCGCCTAATACCGATGAGCATAGCATCTCGATTGTGCGCTCGGATGGAATTGAGGCTACCTGTTATCAACTAAACGAGGTTATTACGGTTGTCGAAGTGCTGGGTGGGCGTGGCTGGTGGCAGCAACATCAAACCCAAGTTCGTAGCCTCCTCGAAGCATGTTTTGGGGAAACAGTCTGTTAAACCCCAACCAATAGATCAACAGGGCGGATGTTGCATCCGCCCTGTTTTTGTTTAATTAGCCTAATTCGCCGTTGGCATAACGTGCTCGCAGCACTTTTTTATCAAATTTACCCACACTGGTTTTAGGAATTTCGCTCAGAAATACAACTCGTTCAGGTAGCCAGAATTTAGCCACCAACGGCTCAAGGTACTCCAAGAGTTCGCTTGGTTCAACCTCGCCTGCATCTTTGGTCAGCACCACACAGGCCAACGGGCGCTCGCTCCAACGCTCATCGGGAATCGCAATCACCGCCGCTTCAGTCACTTTGGCATGGCCCATCAAGGTGTTTTCCAGCTCAACCGATGAGATCCATTCGCCGCCGCTCTTGACCAAATCTTTGGTGCGATCGGTAATGCCCAAATAGCCTTCGTGGTTGATCGTGGCTACGTCGCCCGTGCGAAACCAACCATCGGCGGTAAAATGCTCAGCGGTCGGCTCAACTTTGTAATAACCAGCGGTAACCCATGGGCCACGCGCCTGCAACTCGCCGACCGTTGTACCATCCCACGGCAATTCCTCACCAGCATCATTGACGATCCGCAATTCGACTCCGCCGATTGGATAACCCTGTTTGGCGCGTAAATCCCAGCGTTCATGGTCGCTTAGTTGGCGATGTTGCGGTTGTAGGCTGGAAATTGTGCCCAAGGGCGAAAGCTCGGTCATGCCCCAAGCATGCAGCACTGGTACGCCGAAATCGCGTTCGTAGGCTTCGATCAAGCCGCGTGGCATGGCTGCACCGCCAACGGCCAAACAGCGCACATGCGAAAAATCACGAGGATTGGCCCGTAATTCTTGATACATCGCCGTCCAAATGGTCGGCACACCAGCAGGGAAGGTAATTTTTTCGTCAGCAATCAAATCGGCCAAGGCCACTGGATTCAAGTGCAAGCCAGGCATTACCAAATCTGCGCCAGCGAACATGGCCGAGTAGGGCAAGCCCCACGCCATCGCATGAAACTGAGGCACAACCGGCATCACAATATCATCGGGAGTAAAGGCCAAGGCCGTGGCTTGATTTTCGCCCATCGTGTGCAAATAGAGCGAACGATGGCTATATAACACGCCTTTGGGATTGCCGGTTGTGCCGCTGGTATAGCACAAGCCCATGGCTTGGCGCTCGTCAGTTACCGGCCAGTCGAATTCAGCCTCGACTTGGGCCATCAAATCTTCGTAATGCAACACATTCGGGAAGGGTGTTTCGATCCCAGGTTGGGCATTGATCAAAACGATGGTTTCGACGGCAGGAATATTATCGGCAAGCTTGGAGAACAACGGCAGCAAGGTTGCATCAACAAAAATCACCTTATCTTCGGCATGATTGATGATATAGGCCAGTTGCTCAGTTGAAAGCCGAATATTCAAGGTATGGCAGACCGCACCAGCACAAGGAATTGCATAGTAAAGCTCAAGATGTTGGTAATTGTTCCAAGCAAACGTGCCAACGCGATCACCTTGGTTGATGCCAAGTTTGTGTAGCACATTGCCTAAGCGCTTCACACGGTGGTAGAGATCAGCGAACGAATAGCGGTGGAGTGAGCCATCAGGTTGCTTAGTTGTCACGCGTTTGTGGGGGTAGAGCTTATAAGCGTGGTCGAGCAACCGATCAACGGTCAGCGGATAGTCCATCATCAGGCCACGTAGCATTGCAATGCCTCCTTGCACTCCAAAACGGGGGCTGGCTCTCAGCTATCGATTTGCGCCATCATACCATAGAGCATAGAACATAGAGCATAGAACATATAAGGGATGAGGGATGAGGGATGAGGGATGAGGGATGAGGGATGAGGGATGAGGGATGAGGGATGAGGGATGAGGGATGAGGGATGAGGGATGAGGGATGAGGGATGAGGGATGAGGGATGAAATTTAACGCGGCGGAGCAAAGGGTGAGGCTATAGGCTAGCGGAGCGTGGTTAAAATCCTAACATTGGTTCCGCTAGCCAAACGTCAATAGCCAAGAGCCTCAGCTTCGTGAGCTTCGTGCCCTTCGTGGATCAAAAACAACATTCCAATAGCCCATAGCCCATAGCCTATTGCTACTGAACCTAGCTTAATCGCGTTAATCAAATGCTCCAGCGTCGAGCAATTGTTGCAATTGATTGACGACTAAGGCCAATAAGGGTTGTTGAATGCTAGCTGGTTCGTGGGTGCGTTGTAGTTGCACAACTGGGGCCGCCGTGCGCCGCGCCAATCCAGCAGTACGTTGATCGTCGGCAAGTAAAACGGTGTTGCCCAATTCGTCGGCGGTTAGGGCTGGCAACCCCGCTGCCAAGGCTTGGGCTTCAGGCAAATTGTTAATGCCCAGCACCACCCCAATACTACAGCGATTAAAGGCTAAACCACGTTCGACCGCATCAAGATGATCCAAGGCAACCACAAACAACTCGGCGTTGGGCTGGAGAAATGCTTGGCGCACGCTAGCAAAATCGCCTTTGGCAATATGCACTACCTGTTGCCAGCCAGCCGCAGTTAACCCTTGGGCAATCTGGGCTGCTGCTACTTCGGCTCCAACTCCCCCAATCGCAATTAATGGCACACTGCGAATCTGCTCCCATGGCGGGTTAATAGCAAAGCCAAGGCTGAGTTGAGCAGGGTCGAACTGCCAACCACCGCTGCCTGTGCCGATTTGCAACATACCATCGCCAACCGCGATCACTGGTAGCACCCGCCCTTGAGCTTCGGCCCGTAATTGCAACAACGGCAGCACCGGATCGATCCGCATGCGTTGGCGACGCAGATCAAACAAGGCATCGTCGTGATTCCAATCTTCGTCTTGGCGTTCGGCGGCTAGGATATCTTCGACGGCATGCTGCAAAATGGCTGCGCCAAGCTGGGGATGATTGCAGGTAAAACTCAAACTTAATTGCCATTGATCATCAACTGGCTCGATTTTCATGCGTAAATAGCCGATGATCAAACCAACTGCTTGGGCCCAGGTTTTGATCTGCCGCCCGATTTCATCGCGCAGATCGTGGCTAACTTGCAAGGTTGCAGCAACCCCAGCTTGAGGGTAATAGATGTTTGGGCCTTCTAAAACGCGAACATGTTCGATTGTGATTGCCATGAATTAATTGCTCCAAGCCTTGACCCCTTGCTCGTTTGCTTGGGTTTGGCTGTATTCTAGGGTATTGCGATCACGACTTTGCCAAATTGCTCGGCTGATTCAAGATAGCGTTGGGCTGCTTGAATTTCGCTCAGTGGAAACACCTTGTCAATTAATGGTTGAAAACGACGTTCCCAAAATACTAAGCGCATAATCGTGTTAAATTCACGATTATTGGCCATGGTCGAACCAATCAGGTTAAATTGTCGCCAAAAAAGTTTACGAATATCGATATTGACGATTGGGCCTGTAGTTGCGCCATAGGTTACCACTGTGCCACCTTTGGCGACACTGCGCAACGAGCTTTCCCATGTAGCTGCACCCACATTCTCCAATACTACGTCAACTCCACGTTTGTTGGTTTGTTTCCAAATATCGCGGCCCCAATCGCCATCTGATCGTACCACGTAATCGGCCCCTAATGTTTTGGCCCGCGCTAGTTTTTCGGGCGAACGCGAGGCAGCATAGACCGTTGCTCCGGCATAACGGGCAATTTGAATTGCAGCACTAGCCACGCCGCCACCAGCCCCCAAAATCAGCACACTTTGGCCTGCCCGTAACTGAGCTTGCCCAATCAATGCTCGCCAAGCGGTCATCCAAACCAATGGCACAGCGGCAGCTTGCTCAAACGAATAATCATCAGGAATGGCATAGAGATTGCGGGCTGGCACAACGATATATTGAGCCAAGCCACCAGTTTGGTGCTCGCCGATTACCCCATAGCGATCGCATAAGGTTTCTTCGCCAGCAATGCAATATTCGCATGTGCCACACCAAATATTGGGATTGACGACCACGTGCTGGCCTTCGCTCCAACCAGTTACGCCCTCGCCGATTGCCGCAATTTCGCCAGCAATATCGCAGCCACCGATATGCGGCATGCTCAAGGTTAGGCCAGGCAAGCCCTCGCGCACAAACAGATCAAGGTGGTTTAGGGCAGCGGCGCGTATTCGCACCAAAACTTCATCTGGCCCAGCTACTGGCTCTGCTAGCTCACCATATTCTAAAACTTCTAGCCCACCGTGTTGGCGAAAAAATCCTGCCTTCATCATAGCGTTCAAGCCTCCTTGCTCAAAACAATGGCTATAGTGTAATGGATGTTGGCAGGATTTTTGAGCCACGAAGTGCATGCGGAATGAAACCACGAAGAACGCGAAGGACACGAAGGGCAAGGGGGCAGGATTCAGGGGCTAGGGATCATCTGTGTATGATCTCGCCCAACCATGACCTGACCCCTGATCGCAGGCCCCTGAATCCTACAAATGCTCTATGTTTCTGTATTAACGCCTCAACTTCTATGTTCTAGGTTTAGATTGATATCAGCAGGCGTGAGATACAACTGCGCTTTGCCTTGGCTTAGGCTGGCAATCGCTTCTTGGCGACGCAAAATATTGAAAATTGCTAGTTTTTCGCTGATTGGCAATTCGGCTCCCAGCCCTTGGATAAAGGCATGAACCCGTTCGGCTTCGGCTAGACCTTGGGTTTCAGCTTCGGCTTGGGCGATGCGGCGTTGCAATTCAAGCAAACGGCTACGAGTTTCTTGAGCGACGATTTCGCCTTCGAGCTGTTTGACCTTGATTTCGTTTTCGCTCTCTTGTTTTTGCAAGCGATTGAGCCGATTGGTGGTTTCTTGAATAATTTCTTGGAGTACGCGCTGGGTGTTGGCATCTTTGCAGGTAATTGAGCGCACTTCGACTGAATGTAATTTCACGCCACGTTCAGCATAAAAACCATCTTCGGGCACAATCACCGCATCACGCACGATGCTGTTGAAATTGGCCAAAAAGCGTTCAAGACTAGTTTGTGAAACTGCTTGGATAATTGCACTACGAGCATGAGCGCAAATATCGCCTGGTGCATCATCGGTGCTGACAATCATGGCCTCAACATCGGCCAACTGCCAGAAAAATGTAATATCGATCATAATTTCGACATTATCTTGGGTGCGGGCCTCGAAGGCATACCACATAAATTTTGGCCGAATATCTAAATGAGTAATGATCAAATTACGTTTATCTTTGTGCAAGCCCGACGACCAGCGAAAGGTTACCAAATCGGTGTAGGGTTCGAGGAAGAATGAACGATCGCGTTGGCTACCACGCCGAAACTGATAGCGCCCATCACGATCCTTAATCACCACAACTTCATGATTTTCGAGCAAAATTCGTTGACGATGCTCAATCACCTCTTGTTCGGCAGTGGGGATAAACACTTGGGGCGTGGTAATCAGGTTTAATTGGCCGTCGGTGGTGCTACGGACTAATACCGCGTGATGTTCATCGATATTATAGCCAGCCTCGATATTGCCAATTTGGCTTTCGTTGGGCTGGAGATAAATGCTTTGTTCGCCGCGCTCAACTCGCAACTGCCCCGTGCTGCGATCTAAAATTCGTACATATTGATTTTTCTTGAGCGGGAGTGCTTGTTGGGTTGTGCCGATTTCTTCGTAGGCAGTTGGAAAGAACAGTTGGGGACCGCGCTCAAGGCGTTCTTGGCCTGTCAGCGAATCAGTGACATAGACATATTCGGTTGGCCCAAGCACCAACCCACTGCGCCGCGTGATGCGCTCGAACGGTCGGGCAGTGTAACGGCGTGGCCCGTTGACCGTCCAGCGGCGACTAAGACTCTCAACCAATAATTGCTCATCGGCCTGAACGTAATAGATCCAAGGAATAATCATGGTGTCCTCCACTGCGATGCTAAGGCTAGCATACACCGTGGCCGTGACAAATGCTATGACATTTAAAACAAGGATGAGGGATGAATTATGAAGGATGAATGGGAGTTGCCAGCGATTAGGGGTCAGAGGTAAGTTGATTGAAACCTCATCAAATAGTCAGAGTTGCTTCCAATCACCTAATCCCTGACCCCTGACCCCTTGGTTAAAAATCTGGCTCCAAAAAAAGCACCAGCGGAAATCCCATATCGCGGGCGCGGCTTTGGGCGCTGTAAACGCGGGCACTAGCCTCTTTGAAGGGCAAAATTGTGACCAAGGCATGGCCTTTGACATGGGCTTCGATCATTATCCTTTTGGCTTGTTCAAACGATTGTTCAAAGACTTTTTCCAAAACCCACACGACCACTTCCATGGGCGTGATATCATCGTTTTGCAAAATAACCCGATAGGGCTTTTCCAGTTCCTCATCGCTGAGCGTGATAAAATCTAGCTCGACATCAGTTGTTGTTTGTGGTTCGGCGGTTGCGACATCCCGTCGTGTATTCATTGGTTGGTTGACCTCACTTTTTGGAGACATGATAGCATGACCAAGCGACTCTCACCACAATTATTAATTTATGGCTATGCCCAAGGGATCTTTCCGATGGATGAGGATGGGCAGATCTATTGGTATGATCCTGATCCACGGGCGATCATTCCAATTGACGAACGTTTTCATGTAGCCAATTCCTTGCAGCGCACAATTCGCCGCCAAACCTTTGAAATTCGTTTTGATACCGCCTTTCGCGAAACGATGCAGGCCTGTGCTGAACGCGATGAAACTTGGATCAGCCAAGAATTTATTGAGATCTATAGTCAATTGCATGCTGGTGGTTTGGCCCATAGTGTCGAGGCTTGGCAGGATGGCGAAATGGTTGGTGGGTTGTATGGGGTGGGTTTGGCGGGCTTATTTGCTGGTGAAAGTATGTGGAGCAAAGCCCGCGATGCCAGTAAAGTGGCTTTGGTGGCCTTGGTCGAACGCTTGCGGGCTGGTGGTTTTCAACTCCTTGACACCCAATTTATCACGCCGCATCTAGCAACCTTTGGAGCCTATGAAATTCCGCGAACTGAATATAAGCAATTATTGGCCAAGGCTTTGCAATGCAGCGCAACCTTTTGATCTGATTGCGCTGCCTGCTGAACGTTAATTGCGAAACCAATCGGCCATGGCTTTGATTCCCTGTTCGATTGGGGTTGCTTCAAGCCCAAAGGTTTTGGTAAATGCGCTGCTATCCATAACGAAGGGTGCTTGCCACTCGTACAGCATCTCAACGGTTTCGGCCAATTCTTTGATAAAGCGCCCAAGCAGCCAAACCATGGCGGTATTGACGGTGCGATAGCCAACAGGTTTGCCCAAAACTTTGGCCAAAATTGCTACAAACTCCTGTTGAGTTAATGCGGCAGGGCTGGGGGCATGCCACGGTCGGCCTAAACCACGCTCATCAGTGCCAAGGATTGCCAAGCTTGCCCCAATATCATTGACATAACTAAAGCTGTGCAGAACATCGGCTTTGCCCAGCAAATTAACTTTTTTGCCTTGCAAGGCTGGCTTAACCACCTGATCGCCCATTAATTGATATTCGGGGCCATAGAAATTGGAGGCCCGCACGCTGGTTGCGCGAATTTTGCCCTCCCGATGGGCGGCAAATAGTTGCTCGCTCAATTGCGCTCGTAATTTGCCCTTGCGGGTATGGGCGGCAAATGGTGTGGTTTCAGTCATTGGTTGGCCGTTGCTACGCCCATAGCCATATAAATTTTCCATCACCACCAATTTGGCCTTGCTTTGGGCCACCCCCTCGATCACCGCTGCTTGCATCGCCGGAAATTTGCTGGTCCATTCGTAGTAGGCTGGTTGGGCACATTGGTAAACGCTGGTGGCGGCCTGCGCTTGTTGGGCTACAAAGTGTTGATCATATATATCGCCAGCTAAGACTTCAACGCTCTCTGGCAGATGGCTGGCCTTGCCTGAACGATTGATCATCCGCACCTGTTTGCCGGCACTGACCAAACAGCGAGCGGTTGCCTTACCGATTGGGCCTGTGCCAAAAATAACGTGTAATTCACTTGTCATAATGCTTCCTTGCTAAATTTTGGCAACAGCAACCTAAGCCTCGTTGCCAAGGCTTATTGATTGTGCTGGCCAAATTGAATTAAGTTAGATCGTCAAAACCAAACGTATGCAGCATTTCGATCACACGATGGCGATAGAAAGCGTCGGCATTGCCAACATTCGAGCTAAGGTGTCCATACAATTCCAACATAATTAGGCCATGAATTTGTGTCCAAAGGGTCATAATCAGGTACATCGACTCTAACGACACAGGATAGCCATGTTCGGCAATCATGGCGTTCATATGCTCAGCACAAAATGCTGGAATCCGAAAATCGTTGAGGCTTGATTCACCGGCTTTGATCGCGAGATCGGCCAAGCGAACTGGCGTGATAAAGGTGCGAACCACCGCTGGCACCGTAATTTCGCGCGGCGCGTTATAGCCAGGAATTGGATTGCCATAGATCAATTGGAAGTCGATCGGATGGTCAAAGGCCCATTGGCGATAGGCCTCAAATACTGTCAACAAACGCCCAGCCTTGGTTTTTGTACGCGATTTAAGCCCAACAGCATCCAAGGTATCGGCCAAACTATTAAAACTATCGGCAATCAAGGTTGTAATCAGGTCTTCCAAATTAGCAAAATAGTGGTACAGGGCTGGTGGGCTAACCGATAGAACTTTGGCAATCCCACGAATTGATAAGCCAGCTGTGCCATGTTGCGCCATCAGTTGGCGGGCTGCTTGCTTAATTTGAACGATCGTTTCATCGTTGAGTGCTTGATTACGAGTCCGCGCCATTTCAAAACCTCTATAGATTTACAGTGTAAATCTATAAATAAATTTACACTGTAAACTGAATTGTGTCAAGGACGAAAAAAGACCAATCGTGGCGAAGCCAGATCGGTCTCAGTGTAGCATTGGCTGGGGCTTGGTTGAAAATTAGGCCACGCGTTCGCTGAGAGTTTCGCTAAGTTCGCCACGATGGATTGCGCCAGTCCAACGTTGGAGCAGCAAGAAGGTCAGTCGATCAAATTGCTCATCGATAGCTGGAAAGCGTTGGGTGATGCTACGCATGGCACTATTGAGGGTTTTGAGATAGCGTACCGCATATTTCCAACGGGTTTGCGGCACGCCCATCCAGCGAGCAACCTCATCACCTGCGAGATGATGAATTAATGCTGGAACCATGCCATCGAAAAAGCGGCCTGGTAAAAGCCCAGTGTGCATTGCTAGCAGCGCTTGGGTCAATTCGCGCCCCTCATCAGACGGGCCATGCTGACGATTGGAGATGCTATAGGCCAGATCTTCGGCTTCAGCCATCGAGCGTGGTAAGCTGGCCGGATCAACCCCAATCAATTCGCCAATCACACACCAAGTATACAAAAAATCTTCGGCAGCTTGTGCGGCTAGGCGATAGCCCAGTTGCTCCAAGCCCCAAATAACGCCATACGAAAACACCATCAGCGTGCCCAGCATATCTTCTTGGCAAATCGGTACACCAAGCTCGGCGCTCTGCCATTGGCCAGCGTGAGCAATTTGATAACGCACAGCGGCGTGCATTAGGCGCACTTTTTGAATTACCTGCAAGCCAGCCCCATTGCTTTGGAGCGCCTGCGGTTGTAACACCGTCATCACAAAATGGCCCGATTCAGTAACTCGGCGATAGGGTTCGGCCTGCAAGCGTTGGGTTTGGGTCAGCACTTTGACCCCTTTTTGAGCTGCATAACAACCAACCAAAGCTGCCGTTGAGAGTACGACCGTGATCGCCATGCCATAGCGAGCAAAAAATGCTGCGCCATTATTGATCCGTTGCCAATCGATTGAACCAGGGGGGCTGCAATGGTGTTCGAGCCAATCGAACAGAATGGGGGGTAAATCGCGAGGCAAGGGCTGATCGTTTTTGGTGATTTGACGTAACACTTGGCTGACCCGCACTAAATCGCCATTAATTGCCAATTGTTCAATCAAGTTATCGGCAGCAGGGTCGCCAATTGGGCGCAATGATTCAAGATAGGGCTGGGTGTAACGCATACTTCCCCTTTACTTCTGCAACGCTCAGTACCATGCCAATCTGGTTGGCTACAACAACTGATTTGCATAGAAGGGGTAGAAGGCTGAGAACCAAAGGATCTATGCTTGGCTAGTATCATAGTTTTGTTTGTAAGCCCTTGCAAGCGCCTTAAGTCCTATTCTTGATTAACCTTTATTAAGCAATTGGGCATGGGTGGCCCCTCTCTTCGCATGTCAGAGAGGGGTTGGGGCTGTGAAAAACTTATTGGGCCAGCACCTGGTGGCAAACATTGCAAACCAGTTGTTCTTTATGCGCCACCAAACTGGCTTGGCGGCCACAGGTTTGGCAATGGGGCAATTGAATCATTGGCTCAAATAAGGGCGAGATCGCAATCAAATGCGGTTGGTGTTTGCTGCCAATATGCAGCACTGGCGTTTGAATTGTGGCTACGCTGACAGTTTCGGCAGCCAACGACAAGGCATAGCGATATTCTTGCTCGTCGAGTAGGCGTTTACGCTCTTCTTCGAGGGCATATTGCTTGTTCGATTCGCCCTCTTTGGCTCCGAGCGCTAGGCCCGAATCTTCTTCGAGCGCATCGTAGAAGGCATTGATCCGCGCTTTTTCAACTGCTAGCAATTGGGCCAGTTGGGCTTCGTGCAGGGCTTTTTGGGGGTAGAGCAAGCGCTCAAGCCAGCGGCGGGCATGGTGCAA
The DNA here is from genome assembly GCA_020161265.1 of Chloroflexota bacterium. NCBI lineage: Bacteria > Bacillati > Chloroflexota > Chloroflexota bacterium. The sequence continues at coordinate 208,529 of JAIUOC010000003.1, forward strand.
GGCCACATTCACATGCTCATCGGTCAAGCCAGTCGAGGGCAACGGCGTGAGCTGATCGCGTAAATTGGTAATGTCGGTGATGGTTGGCCAAACCTGGCCAGTTTCATAATCGACACAACAGGCCACCATTTTTTCCTCAATCACCTCGCGTTCAAAGCGAATACGAAAGGTAATTCGCAACACAATGTGCTGTTGCAACCCGCTCAGTTGCAAGTTTGGGCCTTGAATTAATTGAGCTTCCTGCACATCGGCCAGCAATGCCGCTTGATCGGGATACCATTCCAAGCGAGCGCGATGAGTTGGCCGCCCACGTGAGCGCAGTTGTTCGGCTAAACGCAAGGTCAACGATGAGTTGGGCGAAAGTAATTGAAGATCAGGGTCGAGCGCCGCCACCTGCTTATCGGTTGTTACCAAAACCGTTTCTTTACCAAAAACTCGCGCCAAACTACCAGGAATAGTTAGTGTCCAAGTGGTTGGGCTGGTTTGTTCAACCCCAATATGTAAATCCGCCGCTGCTCGGCGCAAAAAATCTTCCATAAACTTCCATTCAGCGTATTGGGCAATCTATCAGCATCATGCTATTTTACCATGCCCAAAAGTTTGCTATACTTGCCTTCAACCTTAATATCTTTTACCTGTGTGGGGAGCCTATGCGTCTGATCAAACCATTCATCCTCCTAATGGTGTTAGCAGGCTTTTGTCTGCCAAGCGCCTCCGCCAACACTCCCGACCGTCTCGCAAGCAAAGCCGATTCAGCCCTGCTGGCAAAGCTGAATGCTGGCCAACAAGTACCAACGCTGGTGCTTTTGCAAGCCCAAGTTGATACCAACTTTGCTGATCGTTTGGCAAGCAAAGAGGCCAAAGGCGCTGCGGTCGTTGCTGCTCTTCGCCAACAAGCCCAACGCGATCAAACCCCGTTGCTCGCTGAACTCAGCAACCGCGGGATTCAATCCGAGGGTTTTCTCTCGGTTAACGCCTTGTATGCGACGCTTGATTTAGCCAGTGCCCAATGGCTGGCCGAACAAGCCAGCGTCAAGCAATTGATCGAAGATTCAATTGTGGTCACGGTCGAAAAACCAGCTGCCGAAACCAATCCAGCACCCCAAGCAGTCAATACCACGACCTGGGGGGTTAACTATGTCAAAGCGCCCGAAGTGTGGGCTAAAGGCATTACTGGCCAAGGGATTGTGATTGCTGGCGAAGATACTGGGGTGCGCTGGACTCACGCTGCTTTGAAAAATAAGTATCGCGGTTGGGATGGTACAACTGCCAGCCACGATTACAACTGGTACGACGGTATTCGTACCTCATTAGGCGGAACTAACCCCTGTGGGATTGCGATTAACGCACCTTGTGATGATCACTCGCACGGAACTCACACGGTTGGTACGGTGGTTGGCGATAACGGCACAGGTGAACAAATTGGGGTTGCGCCTGGCGCAAAATGGATCGCCTGCCGTAATATGGATGCTGGCAACGGTACGCCTGCAACCTACATTCGCTGTATCGACTGGATGCTGGCTCCATTCCCTGCTGCTGGTACGAGTGCTCAAGGTGACCCCAGCAAAGCACCCCACGTTATCAACAACTCATGGGGCTGTCTAGCATCAGAAGGCTGTACCAATACTCCTTCTGATGGCATTCAAACCTCAGTTCAAAATGTGACCAATGCAGGGATTATGTTTGTCGCCTCGGCAGGGAACGATGGTAGCAGTTGTGCCACTATCACCACGCCAGTCGCGATCTATCCTGAAAGCTTTGTGGTTGGCTCACATACCTCAACTGGGGCAATTTCTGGGTTTAGCAGCCGTGGCCCAGCTACCAATAATGGTGCCAGCCGGATTGGCCCTGATATTGCTGCGCCTGGCTCATCTGTGCGTTCGGCCATCAATGGCAGTGATAGTGACTATGGTTCAAGTTCGGGCACGAGTATGGCTAGCCCGCATGTGGTTGGGGTTGTAGCCTTGTTGTGGTCGGCTCGCCCAGAACTGCAGGGCCAAGTTGATCTGACTCGCGCGATCTTGCAAGAAACCGCTACTGCTGCGCCTTCAACCCAAACTTGTGGTGGCGTTGCTGGCACAAGCATTCCAAACAATACCTTTGGTCATGGCTATGTCAATGCCCTGAATGCGATTGCTCCAACCTTGCAAGGCAGCATCACGGTTAATGGCACGGCAGCAACCTCAGCGACAATTCGCTTGGAAAATAGCGTTGGCGTGGTTGAATTTGGCAAAACCACTGGTGTCTATAGCACTAGCTTGCCAGCAGGCCTTTACAGCGCAACCGTCACTGTGCCAAATGAAACACCGATTACTCGCCAAGTAACAATTGTCAAAGGCCAAGTTGCCACCGAAAACTTTGAATTTGGCGATGTGACTGGTACTGTTAGCGGTCATGCAACGCTCAATGGCACTGCTCGCGCTGGTGTTAGCATTACCGCCAACCCCGGTAACTTCACCACCGAAACCAACGCTAACGGCGATTATAACTTAGCCTTAGCCCCGGGAACCTATACGATTTCTAGCGAATTTATGGCCTTGGAAACCCAAGTGGCAACGGTCACGGTGGTTCTCAATCAGACCGTCATCCAAGATTTTGATTTCGCGACCACTCAAACCGTCAATATTCAAAACTTCCGGTTTAGCCCTAGCCCAATTACGGTTACCTTGGGAACGAGCGTCTTGTGGCGTAACCTTGATGCTTCAACCCACACCACGACTCGTAGCCAAACACCGTTCATTTGGGATTCAGACAACCTCAGCCAGAACCAAGATTATGCAGTAACCTTCGATCAAGTTGGTACCTTCAGCTATGTTTGTAGCTTGCATGGCAGTATGCAAGGCATAGTTGTGGTAACGCCACCACAGCAAAAAACCTATCTGCCGTGGACAACTAAATAACCTATCACCTATTCAATGGTACTATGACACAGTCTGTACAACAGGCTGTGTCATTGTTTTAGCTCGCTTTTTGGAAGCCACATGCAGCAACATTCTCGATTAAAGCTTGGTTTAGCGTGGCTGAGCTTAATTGGGCTTTATAGCCTGACGCTCACCCAAATTCATACCTTCGATGCCTACTCCTACGCGACGGCGGTGCAAGCCAAGCCATGGCGTGAATCGTTTCATCCCCATCATTTGTTGTATGGGCCGCTTGGTGAGATTGTTTATTGGCTCAGCCAAGGTTTAGGCTATCGAGGTATGGCGTTTGGGCCGTTGCAAATGTTGAATGTATTAGCTGGAGCCAGCGGCGTGATCATTTGGTGGCGTTTGCTTCAGCGTTTGACCAACCAGCCTTGGCTGGCAACCAGCGGCAGTGTGCTGGTTGGCGGAGCCTACGCTTGGTGGTATTACGCAGTTGAAGTCGAGGTCTATACCTTGGCGGGTTTGTTTTTAATTATTGCCACTGGTTTATTGATTCGACTCGCCGAAGCTCCCAAAACACTGAGCAATTGGCGCTGGCTTGGGCTAGCCCATAGCGCGGCAATCCTTTTTCATCAAACCAATGTCCTTTGGCTTGTGCCGGTGCTGGCGGTTTGGCTGAGCGCTGCGTGGGGCACTACCGCTTGGCAACAACGCTGGCAGGCATTTTTGCAGTATGCCATGGTTGGGCTGCTGGTGGTTGGTGGCAGCTATGCCATCGTGATGTTTGGCTTGAGTGGCTTCCGCACATGGCCACAAGTGCAACAGTGGCTGTTTGAATATGCCAATACTGGTTTGTGGGGCACAACCAATGCCAATACGTTTGCCAATTTGCTTAATGGCTGGCAACATACCATCCATGGTTGGTTAGGTGGCGCGGTGTTACTGGCCAGCCTTGGCCTGATCGCTTGGCGTTGGCGTTTGATGTGGCGACAATCACGAATGTTAGTGGTGTTGGCCGCAACTTGGCTCATTACCTATAGCCTCTTTTTTGGCTGGTGGGAGCCAGATAATATTGAATTTTGGATTGCTTGCTTGCCGCCGTGGGCTTTATTGATCACGCTTAGTTTACATACGATCAAGCTGCCGCAGCGCCGTTGGTGGCAGCCCGCCCTAAGTTTGGCCTTAGTTGGAATGAGTCTTAGCAATGGCTGGCAAATTTATGCCAATGGCGCTGCGGCCAACGATCAAGATCGCCAAATTGTTACTGAATTGGCCAAAACTGGTACGTCCAACGATTTTTATTTCGTGCCGAATGGCTTGCAAGCTTTGTATGCCGAATATGAATTTGAGCGCCCAAACAGCTTACCACTCAGCGTTAGCCCTGGCGATTGGCAGCATGGTTGCTTGGAAATTAGCGCTAAAATCGTCGATACCACCAGTGCTGGCTATACGGTTTGGCTTGATCAACAGGCAGTCGAGCCTAGCCCAATTTTGCTCGAACGCTATGGGCTAGAGCAATCAGCAGTTGCCGCATGTTTTGCCCCATTTTTAGCCCAATCCCAGCCAATTACCCTGACCCATGCGCGTTATCTTAAGCTCGACCCGATTCCTCAAGGCTTGCCTGATTGGCACTGGCAGAATTGGAGTTTGGGCTGGCGCGAGAATTTTATTACTGCTAGCACTTGGGGCGCTGGCTGGACATTTATCCCACAGCAAGACCCACATTTGCTTAGCCCACGGATTAATCTGGCGAGCAGTCAATGGCGTAGCCTAGAAATTACTATGGCCAGCACCTTGCCAAATCAACATGGCCAACTGTATTGGATGGCTCCAGGCGAGGGTGCAACCGAAGATCATTCGATCTCATGGGATGTGATTGGTGATGGAGCGCTGCATACCTACACCCTTGATCTTAGCCAAATCCCAACTTGGCAAGGCCCAATCGGCATGCTGCGGCTTGATCCGGTTGTGGCGGGTGCTGAGCAGCAAACCGTCACGATTCAGCGCCTACGCCTGCTGCCCTAAGTTGCTTAGCGAGTGTGTTAAAATAAACTGAATTTTTTGCATGCTATGGCGAGGAACTAGCGATGATCACCGCATTTGTGCATATTCAAACTGAACCAAGCGCTGCCAACGGCGTAGCGGCGGGATTAACCGCGATTGAAGGTGTGGCTGAAGTCTATTCGGTCACTGGCGAATGGGATATTATCGCGATTGTGCGCTTGGCCGATTATGATCAGCTCGCCAAAACTGTGCCCGACCAAATTGGCAGCCTCAAAGGCATTGTGCGCACCTCAACCGTTTTGGCTTTTCGCTCGTTTACCAAAGAAGAAATCGCCGCCACGTGGGATATTGGCTTATCATAGAAGGAACTAACGATGAATCGTACACTGGTGCAAATTATTTTGGCTATTCTGGCCTTGTTGTTTGTTGGCATGCTGTTTAAGGGTCTTTTCAAGCTCTTAATTATTGGCTTCATTATTTATTTGGGCTTTACGGCATTTCGGTTACTCGGCAAACAGCGGGCAGGATAAAGCGATGTCGCAAGCCTTAGCCCAAGCTGTGATTTCCGCCCTTGCGCAACGCCAATGGACGCTGGCGACCGCTGAATCGTGTACTGGCGGCTTGGTGGGCGATTGGCTGACCAATATTGCTGGTAGCTCAGTTGTCTATTTGGGCGGCATTATTGCCTATGCCAATAGCGCGAAGGAAACGTTGCTGCAGGTGCCAACATCAACTTTGGCGACCGTTGGCGCGGTGAGTGCTGAAACTGCCTTGGCCATGGCGCAAGGAACGGCTCAAGCACTCGGCGCGACGGTTGGACTAAGCACGACTGGCATTGCTGGCCCAGGCGGCGGTAGCCCTGAAAAGCCAGTCGGCTTAGTCTATTTGGGTTTGTACTTGCCCAATCAAGGCTTGGTCGAGCAGCATATTTGGCCCTACGATCGTTTGGGCAACAAACAAGCTTCGGCTAAACGGGCGCTCGAATGGCTGCTCGAACAACTTGGCTCAGCCTAATTTCGGGCAATCGGCAGGAAATTGTTGGCAATGGGGTGTATCGCCTGGGATGCGATGGCGATATTTGACCACCAACTTGTAGACGCTATCCTGAATGTGGCGAATACCCCAAAGTTGATAAAAGCCTAAGGCCAAACGCTTGCCCGTGGCGATGCTCAGGGCTGCATTAACCGCACCTGCCCCACGCCATAATTTACCATCGCTGGTTTGCAGCCATGCCGCCTGCTCACATTGAGCGTAGGTCAAGCCAACCGATTCGGGCACGCCAGGTTTTTGAAATGGCTCAATCCGAATTCGTTGTTGACGATCGAGGTGTTTGATCCAACGGGCGGCGCGTGTGCAAAAATCGCAGGTTCCATCAAAAATTAACAAGGCTTGCGACATAGGAGTCTCCTAATGGCTTTTCGCTCGTTCTGGGGGCGGCGCTGGCATGCCTGGACACCCAATCGGGCCGAAATTCAGCCGATTGAGGCTGGCGTGCGGCTCACCCTGCATCAGCATGATCGCATGGTTTATAGCGATGCGCAATTGGATGATTATGTTGAAAACGGTTTGGGCTGGCATGCTCCAGTACGTTTGCAGCTCGAAGCGCGATTTTTAGGCGATCCTCAGGATTTTGTGGGTACGGCAGGCTTTGGTTGGTGGAATGATCCGGCTGGCACAGGCCTGCGGCGTTTGCGCCTACCCCAAGCCTTGTGGTTTTTTTATGCGAGCGCCGCCAGCCAACTTGAATTAACTGCCAACGGCGTGAGCAATGGTTGGCTAGCAATGAGCTTTGTACCGCGCTTGGGCTGGTGTTTGAGCTTGTTAACGCTCGCTCCCTTGGCCTTGGTGCTGAGCCAAAACACGTGGTTACGCCAACGCTGTTGCTTGCCATTGTTGCAACTGGCCTTGGGCGTGCGCAGCCAGCCAATCAAACTCAGTTGGAATACGTGGCAGCAGTATCAAATCGACTGGTACGCTGATCGGGTGGAATTTTGGCTTGATCAGCAATTAGTGCTCCAAACCGCCAACGCGCCAACCAGCGATTTGGGTTTGATTCTATGGCTCGATAACCAATATGCCCAAGTTTCGCCCCGTGGAATTGTTCATAATGGTATACTTAATCATCAAAATCAAGGCTTAGAAATTCGGCATTTAATAATTTCTGACCTAACATCACCTGCACACTAGCATGCTTGACAGCCTCAGGTGGACTTTTACAATAGCCAGATAGTGTTGTTGCACCTGGAGGAACCACAATGAGGTCTTTTCGTTGGAGTTTACTAGCATTTCTAGTAGGCAGTGGTTGGTATTCTGCCCAAGCTCACACAAGCAGTCTTATTCCAACCAATCAGATTCAAGTTACCACGACGGTTGATGATACTAACCCCAGCAACCAAACCTGTTCACTACGCGAGGCAATTTTAGCGGCGACCAGCGATCAAGCGGTGGATGCCTGTACTGCTGGCGATGGCGCTGATCAGATTTTGCTGCCCGCTGGAGTCTATCGGTTAACCCAAACTGGCCGTGACGACGATCAAGGCCTAACTGGCGATTTGGATCTGCGCGGATCGGTACAAATTACGGGAGTGAGTTCAGCGACCACAATCATCGATGGCAACGTGACTGATCGCGTGTTGGATCTGCACGAAGGCCGATTGACCTTAGAGCATGTGGAAGTTCGCAATGGCTATATTTTGAATAATGATGATACAGCAACCTACTATGGGCATGGTATTTTTCAACGCGATGGTAATTTAACCCTCAATCATGTTCGTGTGATTCACAATGGCATTATTACCTCGCCAATTTTATATGGTCTCGCCAATTATGGTGGTGGGGTGGCCAGTTTGGCGGGCACGCTCAACATTCAAAACAGCTTTTTCAACGATAACGAGGTGCGCACCATTTTTATGGGTGGGGTTGGCATTGGCGGCGGTCTCTACATCAAACAAAGCACTGTCAACATTGCTCATACAATTTTTGAGGCCGATACGGCGGGCACAGGTATGGCGATAGCTAACGATGGCGGCAATTTAACCCTCAGCCAGAGCCAGATTCGTTTGGCAATTGGTCAAGGTGAGCAAGGCGCGGCAGTCGATACAATCAAAGGCATGACCCTGATCGAAGCTAGCGAATTTCAGCAAAATCAGCCACGCGCGGTCAAAATTAATCAAGGGGCTGAGGCCGAAATTATCAACAGCCTGTTTGGACAAAATGGTGGGGTTGGTAATTTTTATTGCGCTAGTGGTGGCGCAGTCGCTAATGCTGGGCGCGTGTTGATCAGCGATTCACGTTTTATTGAAAATTATGCCGATCAAGGCGGCGCATTGCTGCAAAGCCACGGCAATAGCGAAATTTATCGCAGCGAGTTTAGCGCCAATCGTAGTAATGGAGTCAATCGGCTGCGTGAAACCTGCCATGCCTCAGGGGCAGCGATTAGCCAACAAGCCGGAACAATGCTACTCGATACCAGCACGCTGGCCTTCAACGATAGCCGTGGTTTGGGCGGAGCCTTGGATCAGCGTGGAGTTACCTCGGTCTTAACGTTGACTAATTCGACCGTGGTTTCAAATACCAATCGTTTTATTGGGGGTATTGGTGGGGCTGGCGTTTCAATCAGCGGCACATTGGCATTGAGCAATAGCATGATCGCCAATAATTGGCACACACCCAGCCAAACTGCCAATGATTGTCTTGGTAACCTGACTAGCCATGGCCACAATTTATTGGAACAACCAACCAGCCAATGTCAATTGCTCAATCCGCAAGCCAGCGATCTGCTTAATCTTGACCCCTTGCTTGGTGAGTTTGCGCTGCATGGTGGCAGTTCACGCAGTTTTAATTTGACCGCTGCTAGTCCGGCGCTTGATGCTGGGCCTGCCGAATGTGGCTTAGTTGATCAACGGCTCTATCCACGGCCTGTCGATGGCAATAACGATCAAACCGTGCGTTGCGATATTGGGGCATTTGAGGCTGGCATGATTGCCCAAACCCAGTATTTTAGCTTTTTACCCTTTGCCATGGCTGGAGTTCGTTAAAAGCAAAGCCCCTCGTCCACCGCAATGGGCGAGAGGCTTTTTATTCATCCCGTTCTATTACAAACCAATGATCCTATGGTTCATCAGTGGGTTTCTGCCCATCACTAATTGCCCTTGAGGGGGTGCAGGGGGATTAAAGCCCCCTGCGTCTCCCGCCTTGAGGCGGGACGGAAGGGTGGTGATCAGGAATGAATATGTCCAATATTTAGCTAAAAACCTACCCTTGCAAGGAAAAGGTCATAAGGGAACGACTTTAGCTGTCGAGCTTCAAGACCGCCATAAAGGCATCTTGTGGAATCTCGACGTTACCAACCATCTTCATGCGCTTCTTGCCCTCTTTTTGTTTTTCCAAGAGCTTGCGCTTACGGGTGATGTCGCCACCATAACATTTCGACAACACGTCTTTGCGCATGGCCCGAATGGTTTCGCGAGCGATGACCCGTGAGCCAACCGCTGCCTGAATTGGTACTTCAAACATTTGGCGTGGAATCAGCTTTTGCAGCTTTTCGACCAATTGGCGGCCTTGGCGATAGGCATTGTCGCGGTGGGTGATCATCGAAAGTGCATCAACTGCTGTGCCATTGACCAACACGTCAAGCTTGACCAAATCCGAGGCGCGATAGCTGCTCAGATGATAATCCAACGAAGCATAGCCTTGGGTACGCGATTTCAGCGAATCATAGAAATCGACCACAATTTCTGAAAGTGGAATTTCGTATTTCAGCACGACCCGCTCTTTATCGAGATAATCCATGCTTTGGAAAATACCGCGTTTGCCTGTAACTAGCTCCATAACCACGCCAATGTAGCGAGTTGGCACGATAATGCTAATCGACATCATCGGCTCTTCGATCTGGCTGATTTGGCCAACATCGGGCAATTCCGAGGGATTATCGATGATCAAAATTTCGCCAGCATTGGTCAGCACTTGGTATTCCACGCTTGGCGCTGTGACCAACAGATCGATGTTGTATTCACGTTCGAGCCGCTCTTGGACAATTTCCATGTGCAACAAGCCTAAGAAGCCCGCGCGGAAGCCAAAACCTAACGCAGCCGAAGTTTCTGGCTCAAACGAAAGCGCCGCATCATTCAAACGCAATTTTTCGAGTGCATCGCGCAGCAAGGTGTAATCGCCTGAATCGACGGGATACAAACCAGCAAACACCATTGGTTTGGCTGGCTCGTAAGGCGCAAGCGGTGCAGCCGCCGGATTCTCGACCAAGGTAATCGTATCGCCAACTTGGCAATCGCGCACCGATTTCAAGCCAGTTGCGATATAACCGACTTCGCCAGCGCTGAGTGATTGGCCTGCAACCATGCCTGGTCGGAAGAAGCCAATTTCCATGGCCTCGGTCAGCACTTCGGTCCCCATCAAGCGCAATTTATCGCCAGCGCGAATCGTACCATCGACGACCCGAATATAGGCAATTACGCCTTTGTAGGCGTTGTATTGCGAATCGAAAATCAAGGCGCGAGCAGGCGCTTCGTTGGTACCTTTGGGTGGTGGAATACGGGCAACAATTGCTTCAAGAATTTCGGGCACGCCTGTGCCTTCCTTTCCCGAAGCCAAAATAATCTCTTCGCGTGGCAAGCCCAGCACATGCTCGACTTCTTCGGAAACCCGCTCGACTTCAGCGCCAGGCAAGTCGATTTTATTTAAGATTGGAATAATTTCGAGGTTGTTTTCGAGTGCCAAGTAGACGTTGGCCAAGGTTTGGGCCTCGATCCCTTGGGAAGCATCAACGATCAACAATGCGCCTTCACAGGCTTGCAACGAGCGTGAAACTTCGTAGCTAAAGTCAACGTGGCCTGGGCAGTCGATCATATGCAAGGCATATTGTTGACCATCCTTGGCGGTATATTCTAGCCGGACGGGGTGCATCTTAATTGTGATGCCCTTTTCGCGTTCCAAATCCATGGCATCGAGGGTTTGTGCCCGCATCTCGCGTGAAGAAAGCGTTTGGGTCACTTCCAACAAGCGATCCGAAAGCGTGGTTTTGCCATGATCGACGTGGGCGATAATGCTAAAGTTGCGAATGTGCGTCTGTTCAGCCATTGTGTCCTTTATGTCCTATTGTGTGAGGGCTTGCAATGTCAATCTGTTGACAGTATATCATGAGGCACGAAATTGATTGAGCTAAGGCTGAATGGCGATTAACCCTGCCCGTTGCGCCATAGCTAATTTTTTGGCATGAACCCGCAAGCTTGCTGCATCGATCATCTGATCATCAATCGCAATTGCCCCTAAGCCTGCCTGTTGATCAGCAGCTTGGTAGGCGTTGATCAGGCGTTGAGCTTCGGCAATTTCGGCAGGGCTGGGCAAAAAGGCTTGGTTGATGATCGGCACTTGCGCCGGATGAATCGCCCATTTGCCATCGAAACCCATGGCAGCGGCGCGTTCTGCATCGCGTTGGCAGGCCTCGGCATCGCGGAAGGCAAAGGTCACATTATCGATCGCCTCTAAGCCAGCCGCTTTGGCCGCTACCAACATTTTGTGTTTGGGGTAAGCGAACATGCTCCATTGATCATCTGTCGAGCGTGCTCCCAAATCACCTGCATAATCCGCCAAACCAAAAATCAAGCTTTCCAAACGGGGCGAGGCGTTGGCAATCTGCTCAACCGCTTGCAAGGCGCGAGTGCCTTCAATTAATACTTCGAGCTTAATTGTGCCAACCTGCAAGCCAATATTGGCCTCGATTTGGCTGAGCAACCGATCAACGAAGCGCACATCGTCGGCACTTTCAATTTTGGGAATCACCAAAACATCAATTTTAGCGCCAGCCGCCTCGACAATTTCAACGACATCGCGATAGTGATAATGAGTTTGCACCGCATTTGGGCGAACTGCCACAATTTTCTGGCCAAAATCTAAGCTTTGCAAGGCTTGAATGACCGTAGCGCGGGCGGCAACTTTCTGCGAAACGGCGCAAGCATCTTCTAAATCGATAATCACTTCATCGGCCTCAGAGGCGGCGGCTTTGGTGATCATGGCGAGGCTATGGGCAGGGCAGGTCATTTCACTGCGGCGAATCCTTGACGACATGCAGGCATCCTTTGTGCTAAAAACGGCAAGCCGCCAAGACCCAAAGGCGCGTTGTCAGGAGGCTTTGGAACTGAGCGGCTTGATGCTAAAATTAGGCTTGTTCGATTGAGCTAAATGCATAGGCAGCAGCGCCAAGCACCCCTAGGTTATCGCCCATCTTGGTTTGATGAATTGGCACATTGCGATAGCCAGGCAAGGCACGTTTGGTAATTTCGGCGCGAGCTGGGTTGAGCAACCGATCGCCTAAGTTAGAAACCCCGCCGCCCACGAAAATCGCCTCAGGGCTGAACATATGCAGCAAATTAACGAAAGCAATCCCACACCAAAAGCCAGCATTTTCGATTAAGCGAATTGCCAACTCATCGCCTTGTTGCGCCGCCAGATCTAAATGATGGGTGGTGACGGCATTGGGGGTGGTTAATTGATTAAGCACGGTGGCAGTGCCTGCTCGCATCGCTTCGGCAGCGTGGTAGGCCAAAAATGTGCCTGATGCGAGGGCTTCCCACGAGCCAGCTGGGGTTGCGGTGGCAGGGGCAAAGCCGTGTGGGTCGAGCACCATGTGGCCAACTTCGGCGGCAAAGCCATTGTGACCAAGCAGCAACCGACCATCGCAAATCACTCCACCACCAACACCTGTGCTGATTGTGACGTAAATCATATTTTGCATGCCACGGCCACCGCCGAACAACCACTCGCCGACAGCAGCCAAATTGGCATCATTGCCGAGCACGACTGGAAACGGAACTTGGGCGGCGATCCGATCGCGGATGGGGAAGTTCTCCCAACCTGGCAAGTTGGGCATGGTAATAACCGTACCAGTAAAGGGGTTGAGTGGGCCAGGTGCGGCGATGCCAGCGCCGACAATTGGTGCACCATTCGCCGCAGCGATCATGGCGTTAATTAATTGAGTAATCCGACCAACAACTGCTTCAGCACCTTCATGCGCTTCGGTGCGAATCCGTTCATGAGCAAGAATTTCACCATCTCGGTCAACTAAGGCCGCACGTAAATGCGTGCCCCCGAGATCAATCCCGATTGCAAATGCCATAGGAAAAACCAATACCTTTCATGCGGATCTTTTAATTGGGCAATTATAGCACAGGGCATTTTGGGCTTTCTGCCTATAGACATTCACCCAGATGATCAATACAATAACAAAAATAAGCCAAAATTGAGCTAACAGCCGATTGTATTGTTGCTGCATAGTACGGCCTATGCTATACTCGCGCCGATACACTCACGATGTAAATCGTCCCGGGATTGACAGGAGTATCGATGAAGCTACGCCACAGCGCACAAACCGACATTGGGCGTTCACGCGAAGTTAACCAAGATGCCTATGGCGTGGGCGACCCGCTACCAAACGGAATCCAACTTTTTGTTGTTTGCGATGGCATGGGCGGTCATTTAGCTGGCGAAGTTGCCAGTCAAACGGCTGTGCAAACCATGTTGGCAACATTTCCGAACGTTGTTCAAAGCGATATTCCCAAAGCCCTCACTACTGCTATCGTGAGTGCCAATCAGGCTGTCTTCGATCGTGGCCGTGGCAATATGGGAACCACTTCGGTGGCCTTGCTGATCTTCAAAAATGTGGCGTTTCTGGCGAATGTTGGCGATAGCCGCGCATACTTGATTCGCAATAATGCAATGCGCCAAATAACCGTGGATCACTCGTTTGTTGAGGAGCAAGTTCGGGCTGGCTTGATGACTCGCGAACAAGCATCACAATCGAAGATCAAAAACATCATCACCCGCGCGGTTGGGCATCAACGCGAGGTCCAAGTTGATGTGTTTCGGGAGCCAGTTCAGGCTGGCGATCGCTTTTTGATCTCGTCCGATGGTCTGCATGGCTTCGTCGATGAAGCAACCATCTTAAAAACCATCAATACGCTGCCATTTGAGCAAATTGTGCCCCGCTTGATCGATCTGGCGAATGGAGTCGGTGGTTACGATAATATCACCGCGTTGTTGGTGCAAGTCGATGAACTTGAGGTGATTGCCGATAATGATCCATTACTGGAAACATTATTGAATCAGCCGTTGACTGGGCCATTACGCAGCGCCGACCCAATCACTGAGGAATTTGAATTGCCAGTTGGGCCAACCGGCACTGCGCCAATGCCTGTGGCTGGCATGCGCGATGACGAAACCCAACAGCATGTACCAATTACTGCTTCGGGTCGTTTGAATCCGACAATGGCGGCGGCTCATGCTAGCCCTGCTCGGCCTGCGCCAACTGTGGCCAAACCAGCAAGTGGTGGTTTATCAGGTTGGGGTATTTTAGGTTCGTTGGTGGTTTTAGCGGCTTTGGTTGGGGTGCTGTATATTTTTAAATTGCCCCCAGTCAGTTTGTTATTCCCCGATACGACGGCAACACCCAATCAAATTGTGGTGGCGGTTCCGTCGATGATGCCAACAACCCAACCAACCACAACTTTAGCGCCAATTACCAACGCACCGTTGGCTACCGCAACTTCGGGCATTTCGCCCACCTTGCAACAACCAACCCCAACTCCTTAACCTTGGTCTTTTCTTAAATGCACCAACCCCGTGCCTTTTGGCGCGGGGTTGGTGTTTAACGCTGTTTGCGGCTGCTGGCTCGTACAATTAGGGTTGGCTCAAGCACAATCTGTTGGCGGGCGATCGGCGTAGCTTCAATCTCACCAATTAATAGCTCAATCACTTTGGCTGCGACCATATCAATTGGCTGGCGCACCGAGGTTAGTTCCAGCAGTTCAGCAATCGGCGAATCATCATAGCCTGTCAAGGCTAAATCTACCCCAACTTGCAAGCCTGCCAAATCAAGATAGCGCTTGGCTCCAAAGGCCATCACATCGTTGGCGCAAGCCAGAGCCGTGATGCGTGGCTGTTGATTGAGCAGTTCTTGGGTGGCCGCAAAGGCTGCATCGACCGCATTGGGAATATGCCGAATGCTGCGGTGATCGATGGTTAATCCAGCTGCCTCGAAGGCTGCATAATAGCCTTGTAAGCGCTCATCGCCGATGCGCATGCCTTCGGGCCAGCACAATAAGCCAATTTGCTCATGGCCCCGAGCAATTAAGTGCTCAACCGCCAATTTCATGCCGAGTTTGCTATCAACATCGACCGCTGGAAAATTCCAATCGCTGTTGGCGCGGCCAAAGCTCACAAACGGCAAATCGGTTTTGAGCAGATAGTTAATTCGTGGATCGTTATAGCTAATGTCGCTCAGCACCAAGCCATCGATTCGCCCAATTTGCATCAGCTCGGCATAGGGTTTGGTGCTGGCAGGGTGCGGCTGGGCAAAGGTCAAAATATGGTAGCCCCATGCCTCAGCAGCCTGCGCCATCTCATATAAAAAGCGATCAAGCAGGGCATTGGGGCGGCTGGGATCTTCGGTTTTATGCCAACCATAGCCAATCAAGCGTGTATGGTTGGATTTCAGGCCACGCGCAATGCTGTTGGGTCGATAATTCAGCTCGGTGATTGCTTGCATAACCCGTTGGCGGGTGGTTGATTTGGTGCGGGTACTGCCATTGAGCACATGGGAAACCGTTCCAATCGAAACCCCCGCCAGCGCCGCAACATCGCGAATCGTAATGTTGAGGCTATAGTTGAGCTTGGCCGCCGCCGCATACACTTGTTCACGGACTGCTGGCGTGATGTGAGCCACTCCATCGAGCGCCTGATAGACCGTTAACATCGGCAGTTCAGTTATTTCGGCAAGTTGTTTAAGATTCGACATAAACGCTTTCTAGCACTAGCCTTTGCTACCGCCAATTGTCAAGCCACCTTTGATAAAGCGTTGCAGCAACAGCGCCGCGATCAACGGTGGTACCATCGCGGTGAACGAGGCCGCCATTTGCAAATTCTTGGGAAAATCCTTGACCAAGGCGAACAGGCGTACCGTCACTGGTTGCAATTTGGCATCGCGTAACACCAACAATGGTAACAAGAAATCTTTCCAGAGGCTAATGAAGGTCAACACTGCCAAGGTCAGCAGAATTGGTCGGGCCAGTGGCAAGGTAATGCTCCAAAAAATCCTAATTGGTGAAGCGCCATCGACCATCGCCGCATCATAAATATCTTGGGGAATTTGCTCGAAGAAGTTTTTGAGCACGATAATCGTGAAGGCATTGGCGGCATAAGGCAACCACAAACCCCAGTAGCTGTTCAACAAACTGATATTGAGCAAGGGCAATTTGACCAAGGTGGTATACAACGGAATGATATAGGCAATCGCTGGAATCGCCATACTCACAAACAACATTGTCATGATCACTTTTTGGCCAATTGGCTTGAGCCGTGAAAGGCTATAGGCCGCCATCGAGCAGACTGTCAGTTGACCAACCACTCCACCCAAGGTCACGGCAAAGGTGTTGAGAAACATGCGCGGCATATTGAAACGAGTCCATGCCTCGCGATAATTCTCCCAGTGGGCCACATCAGGCCACAAATTCAGGCCTGGCTGGTAAATTTCGCTGCTGGTTTTCAATCCAGCGGTGAAGGTAAAAATAAATGGGAAGAGCAAGCCACAGCTAAATAGCGCCAGCATAATCCCTAAAACAACCCGAATGATAGTGCCGCGCCGCGAACGCGACTCGACCTCGGACATAATGCCCATGCTTGAACTCATAGGATGCTCCTTGTTGGCTAGGTTTGATTAATCGGCATGTGTTGGTTGACGCATCGAGAGCCAAACATACACCACCGAAAAGAGCGAAAGCACGACCAACAGCGAAACGCTCCAAGCCGAGGCGAGGCCAAAATCGTTGCGGGCAAAGGCGATGCGGTAGCTTTCAAGCACAGGCGTAACCGTGCTATTGGCAGGGCCTCCTTCGGTTAATAAAAATGGCTCGGAGAAAACCTGTACCACCGCAATCACTTGTAGCATCAGCAACATCAACATGCGCGAGGAAATCAAGGGCAAAGCGATGTACATAATTCGATCAAATAGCGAAAAACCATCAAGCTGTGCCGCCTCATAGAGTTCTTGAGGAATTTCACGTAACGCCGCAAGGTAGATCAAGATTGTGCCACCAACCCCAGCCCAGGTCATAATTACAATCATGGCAGGCTTAACCAGATCGGGATTTTGCAGCCAGAGTTGCGGCGCGATGCCAAATTTGGCGAGGATATTATTGAGAAAACCACCCTCTGGCGCGTATAGCTGCCGCCAAACCAGCAAACCAACTGTGGCTGGAATTAGGGTTGGTAGATAGGCCAAAACACTATACAAACCACCCAAACGGCGTAGTTCGTTGATCATCAGGGCGATGATAATTGGCACCACAAAGCCCATTAACAAACTCAAGATTGTAAAGTGAAACACATTGCGCCAAGCAGTATAAAACAGCGGATTGCTAAACATCCGCTGGTAGTTATCAAAGCCGATCCAGGTTGAATTGCCGTTGAGCTTAACTTTTTGGAAGCTATACATCACCGCCGTAACCATTGGATACCACGTAAAGTAGAGGAAAATCAGCAGCGCAGGCAAGAGAAAAAGATAGGCATAAAATTGATTGCGCCACTGAATGCGTGGCCTTAACCGCCCAGTGCTTTTGGCTGCAATCAGCTTTGATTGGGCAACCTTCATTGAAAACTCCTTCACGATGCTGCAACCACGCCTCGCTCTCAATGCACCGAGAGCGAGGCATGGCAAGCTGATTATTTCAGTTGATCAAGTACGTTTTGTTGGAAGACGGTTGCTGCTTCAGTCACATTGGCCGCCGGATCAATTGCTTGATCAGTCAGAATGCTGCTGACAACCGCGCCCATTGCGCCATAGTATTCTTGGCCGGCAATCGCTGGCTCAAGCTCCAAGGCAACCTTGCCTGAGGTTACGGCATCGCGGAAGAGTTGATAGTTTTCGACGGGTAGGTTGGCATATTTGGCTTGTAGCGTATCAAGCGCCGTTTGATAATCGCCAACATACAAAGGCAAGACTGGTGCGCCAATCACATATTGTGGATCTTTGGCGCTCAAATCGTAGCCAATTTGAATTTCGGCGGGGTCGAATTGCGTCCAGAGGCGGAAATAGGCCGCAGCTTCTTTTTGATCGTCATCGGCAGTTGCGTTGACCATGGCGATGTTGCCACCAACCAGCGAAACGCTCTTGGCATTGGGGCCAACTGGCAACGGAGCAAAGCCAAATTTATTCAGATCAACATCAGGGAAGGTAGTACGCATCCAATTAAATTGGTCGCCTGCCATCACTACCAAGGCAGCGCGGTCGGTTGCCAAAGCTTCGCCATTGCGTGCCCAGTCGAGGTTTTCGCGTGGCAACACATCGTAATTCCAGCGCAATTCTTTGATGTAGTTCAGGGTATCGACCGGAGCGCCGGTAGCAAAGCCGGCACTGTAGGTGCCATCACTGTTGGTTTTGACCAAATCGGCCTGTTTTGCGCCGAAGGTATAGGCCATGGTAGTTACTTGCCAGCCAGTGGCGTTACCGCCATCAGTGATAAACGAGAAACCAGCTACGTTGGTATCGCGATTGGTCAAGGTTTTGGCCATGGTTGCCAATTCTTCCCAACTGGTTGGCGGGGCATCGAAGCCAGCAGCTTTGAGCATATCGATGTTATAGCCCAAACCCATCGCATAGGCAAAGCGTGGAATCCCATAAATTTTGCCATCTTTTGAGGCGATTGCCAAAATATTGGGGTTGAACAACGCATCAAGTTTGCTCGCACTGAAGACGCTAGTCAAATCACTGGCAATTTCTTGTTCCACAACTTTGGTCACATCGGTCAAATAGACTTCAAATAGGGTTGGCACTTGATTGCCAGCAACCAAGGCAGCGAAGGTATCGGGGGCATAGGCATAATCGCTGCCAATAATCGTCACATTTGGGTAGACCTGTTGGAATCGAGCAACTTGCTCTTTCCAGGTTGCCAAGGTGGTTGGCTGCGATTCGGGCGGCATACCAACGACGGTGATTTCAACTGGCCGACCGCCAGCAATTTGCTCAGGCATGGCGATTACTGCGGGCAAGCTGGCAGTGTTAGCAGCAGGAGCAGTCGTTGGTTGGCTTTCTGCGGTAGTTGCGGTTGCAGCGGCAGCCGCTTCAGGTGTGGCGGTAGCTAAAGTTTCAGCGGCTGTGGTTGCGGTTGGTGCAGCAGCAGGCGCATCGGTTGGGCTGGTTGTAGGGGTTGCTTCACCACCACAAGCCGTCAAGATCAACGCGATCAACAGGTTGAACACAAACAACACGCGAAATGATCGAAGTTTCATAGACTACATTGTCCTTCTGATAGTGGGCTTTCCAAGCCACAGGCATCAAGTCGTGTCTGCCATAACCATTCCTGATGCTGCATCAACGCTGGATTTGAACCGATTCAATAACCCCTATCAGAATGTTCAATAATTGATTGATTAAGCTGGCTTTATAAGGCTTATGTAGTGATATTGGCGGCTTTTTACTGCAAATTCACCAAACTCTAGCCCAAAACCGAGCCGTAAGCAGTCGCTGTATTGAACCGTTTCAAGCATAGCACATCGCTGAAAGAGTTGTCAATATTAATGTTTGGATGTCGGGGATAGGGAAGTTTTTAACCGCGAAGGACACAAAGGATACGAAGCTGAGGTTATAGGCTTTTGATGCTCCAACGCATCCCCGATAGCCAAAAGTCTTCAGCCCATACCCTGAAAATCAACATTTATGCTTTTCGTAGTTGAAACCATTGGTTTTATGCTCTATGTTCTATGTTCTGTGCTCTATCGTTGTTCTATCTTTGAACGCTCTTTGAACGCTAATCTCCAAGCGCCTGTCTATACTCACAGTCAAGCCATAATCTTCCTGAACAGCTGCGGGATAGAATTGATCCAACAACCCCGTCAGCGTTTCCAATTGAGTAATGCTTCTAAGAAGCTCGATTCTGTGTTCGAGGAGGAACGCATGTGAGCATCCTTACGAGGTTGCGCCAACAAAAGCTCCTGCTGATGCTCCTACTCCTTGGGATCATTGGTGTGCTGATCACGCGATCATGGCCTGTCATCGGCGATCAATCGCCCCTCGCAGTCAGCACTGCAGGTGTGCCAGCCCCAACCAATCAGCTGATTACTGCGACCAGCGTTACGCCACCCCAACGTGGAGCTAACGTGCCATGGCAAGAATATGAGGCTGAACATGGCACAGGCAAGGCCACAATCCTTGGCCCCAGCCGTGAGTTTGGTAGTTTGGCAGCAGAATCATCGGGTCGGCAAAGCGTTGAACTGAAACAAACTGGTCAGTATATTCAAATTACCACGACCGCAGCGGCAAATTCAATCGTGATGCGCTACGCAATTCCCGATGCGCCCCAAGGCGGCGGCATTAGTGCTACGTTGAGTTTGTACATTGATGATGTATTTCGCCAAAAATTGCCGTTGACATCGCGCTTTGCGTGGGTGTATGGCGGAGCGACTGCCACCGATAATCATCCCGAATCGGGTGGTGGGCATGCCTTTTTCGATGAAGTACGGGCTTTGGTTGGCGAAATTCCCGCTGGTTCACGCTTGAAATTACAAAAAGATCCTGATGACCAGGCCGATTTTTATGTGATCGATCTGATTGATCTTGAGTTGGTTGGCCCTGCGCTTAAGCAACCAGCTAGTTTTATCTCGCTAACCGACGATTGTGGCGCGATTGCCGATGATCAACGTGATGATCGCGCTGCCTTCGAGGCCTGTATTGGTCAAGCTCAAGCTGCTGGCCAAGGGCTATGGATTCCTGCTGGAAATTTTGATTTGCTTTCGCCAGCCAGCCAGCGCATGGGCATGCCCGTCGCCGATCTAACGATTCGCGGGGCTGGCATGTGGTATTCGCAGTTGCGTGGGCCATGGGCTAGGTTTTATTGCACTGGTGATCGTTGTCGCTTTCACGATTTGGCGATTATTGGTGAAACCCAAACCCGCCAAGATTCCAACCCTGAAAATGCCTTCAACGGTGGTGCGGGCAAAGATTCGCTGTTGGAAAACGTGTGGGTTGAGCATACCAAAGTTGGCTGGTGGGTTGGCGAGGGCGACAAAAACGTTACCGATGGGTTGGTGATTCGCAACAGTCGTTTTCGCAACCTCTTTGCCGATGGGGTCAACCTATGCAACGGCAGCAGCAACTCAGTGGTTGAGAACTCACATTTTCGCAATACTGGCGACGATGCCTTGGCCTCGTGGTCGCCAGCCTTCGAAGGCGGCCTCAATACCAACAACATTTTTCGTTTCAACACCATTCAACTGCCATGGCGAGCTAATTGTTTGGCAGTCTATGGTGGTAAAGATATTCAAATCGAAGATAACCTTTGTGCCGATGTGGTGACCTACCCTGGGATTTTGATTGCCCAGCAATTCAAGTCGCATCCATTTTCAGGCACAATCCAAATCGAACGTAATTCATTAATTCGGGCTGGTGGATCGATGTGGAATCAAGAGCATGGCGCATTCAAACTGCACGCTGCTGAGGGTGTAGTGCAAGGTGTCGTCGTCAATGATTTGCTGATTGATAGCCCAACCTATGCTGGCATTCATTTGCAGGGTTCGGCCAAACTTCAGGCGATCACCCTGCACAATATTACCATCACTAATCCTGCTACTGCTGGAATTTTGTTGAGCACCAGTGCTCAAGGGCATGCCGAGTTTAGCAATGTAACGGTGGTCAATCCAGGCCAAACTGGGCTGATTTCCAACCCATTGCCTGGGCAATTCACCCTCACCAAAGGTACAGGCAATCGTGGCTGGTAGGCTCAATTTGAGCAATGTAGCAAACTTCCATTACAGGAAGTGGGGCAATGCTCCATTTCCTGTCCTATTTTTGAGAACAATTGGCCTTGCCAACCCTTTGAGGAGCACAGTGATATGCCTATTTTTTCGCAATCGTTAAGTGTGTTGCAATCGTATGATCACGGTGCGCAAAGCTTGATACTTGATTATGGTGGCGCAAAAGTCGCCATCAGCATGCTGACTGAAACGATTATTCGGGTGCGATTGGCTCCTGATGGTCGTTTTGCCAAGCGCCGTTCGTGGGCGGTGGTTACGCCCGATCACGCTTTTACTCCGGTTGATACCACGCTCAGCGAAACCGAGCATGGTTTGGTGCTGCGCACTGCCAAGTTGATGCTGAAAATTGAGCGCAATACAGGTCGCATTGCTTTTTATAGCAGCGCCGATCAGCCGTTTGGTGGCGATGCTGAAGGATTCAGCTGGTCGTCACAACATAGTTCAATCACTTGCCGTAAGCAATTGCACCCCCAAGAATATTTCTATGGTTTTGGCGAACGCTCAGGCCAGCTCAACCAGCGTGGTCTAACCCGCACCAACTGGACGACCGATCAGCATCGTTATGGGCCTGGTACCGATCCCTTGTATATTGCAATTCCTAGTTTTCTGGCGTTGCGCCAAGGCTTAACCTATGGGGTATTTTTGAATAATACGTGGCATAGCCGTTTTGATCTTGGGGTAGAAGACCCTGCAACTTGGAGCATGACGGTTGATGGCGGCGAGTTGGATTATTACCTTTGTTTTGGACCAACTCCCGCCGAAGTTTTACAGAGCTTTGGGCGTTTGCTTGGCACAACTCCCTTGCCACCACGCTGGGCGCTAGGCTACCATCAAAGCCGTTGGGGCTACAACTCGGCTGAGCAAATTCGCCAAATTGCCCAAGCATTTCGCCAACGCCAACTCCCCTGCGATGTCATTCACCTTGATATTGACCATATGGATGGCTATCGCGATTTTACCTGGAATCCTGAGCGTTTCGCTGATCCGGCGGCAATGGTGCAGGATTTAGCTGAACAACAGCTTCGTTTGGTCAATATCGTCGATCCTGGCGTTAAAATCGACCCTGAGTATGCAGTTTATCAATCGGGGTTAGAGCACGACAGTTTTATTCGGCGGGCCAATGGCGAGATTTTTCATGGCTATGTTTGGCCCGATGATTCAGTCTTCCCTGATTTTAGCCGCCCTGAGGTACGCGCTTGGTGGGCAACTATGCAACGCCGCCTAATCGACATTGGTATCAGTGGCATTTGGAATGATATGAACGAGCCGACGGTCTTTACCATGCCATTTAGCCAAGGTGGCAGCACGCCTCAGCCAATTGAGCTTGAGGCAATTCAAGGCCCAGCCGCCGAGCGTACAACCCACGCCGAAATGCATAATCTGTATGCTTTGGGCATGGCTCAAGCAGCCTATGCTGGCATTCGCGAGGTTACAGACCAACGCCCATTTGTACTCACTCGCTCGGGCTATGCCGGAATTCAACGCTGGAGCGCTTGCTGGATGGGCGATAATGCCTCGCGCTGGGAACATTTGGAGCTGGCAATTTCGCAATTAGTTAATATGGGACTTTCGGGTGTGCCATTTGTTGGCACCGATGTTGGCGGCTTTTTTGATAACGCCAGCCCTGAATTATTTGCTCGCTGGATGCAATTTGGCATTTTGATGCCCTTCTGTCGCGGCCACTCGCACACTGACACCGCGCCGCATGAGCCCTGGCAATTCGGTGCTGAAGTCGAGGCAATTTGTCGCAACTATTTGCAGTTGCGCTATCAATTATTGCCCTATTTGTACACGCTCTTTTGGCAAAGTTCGCAGGATGGTGCGCCAATTCTGCGGCCATTATTCTATGAGTTTCCCAATGATCCTGCTACCTATCAATTGCATGATCAGGTAATGCTTGGTTCGGCGCTCTTGGCAGCTCCGATCTATCAGCCTGGTAAAACCCAACGCCATGTCTATTTGCCAGCTGGCCAGTGGTACGATTGGTGGACGAACGAACTGATCGAAGGCCCAACGCATGTCTTGGCGCAAGCACCGCTTGAGCGCATGCCATTATACGTTCGGGCTGGCACAATCTTGCCGCTTGGCTCGGCCAGCAGTCAACACACGGGCCAAGTCGCCGAGAGCCTAAGCTTAGAATGCTATCCTGGCAATGGTTCGTTTAGCCTATACGAAGACGATGGCTTAAGTTTCGCTTATCAACAAGGCCAATCGGCGGTGATTAATTATCAAATTAGCCGCGAGCACCAAACGCTGACGATTCGTAGTTCTTGGCGTGAGGGTGATTTCACGCCTGCCCCGCGTAATATCCAGCTGCGGATTCATGGCATCAGCGCCGCCAGTGCTGCTACGCTTGCTGGCGCAAACTATGATTCAGCCCAGCGGGTAGCCACCCTGAGCCTCGCAACCGATGAGCATTTGCATTTACAAATTCAGCTTGATTAAATGAAAAAACCACGGTGCGAGCCAACCCAGCTTGCACCGTGGTTGGATAATTAATTAGCTAAAACCACCAGCCAATCCAAGCACCAAGGCCAAGCAAACTCAACGAGGTTACCGAAAGCATCGCCAAATCGCCCCAAGTTGGCCACCAACGGCGGCGTGGTTTGACCGCATGCAGCGCCATCCAGAAGAACACCAAACATGCCATAATCAAAATAATTAATGTTGTGCGCCAAACCGAACGTGGTTCGGCAATAATTGGCATGCCATCAGGCCCAAATTGATCAGCTACCGGGTAAATTCCAATCGAAAAAGTTTGCCAGCCTGGGAAATTTAAGCCACCACTAAACGAATTCATTCCAGGCCACCAACCGCCGCCACCAGCCGCCATTGGTACAGCTTCAAATGCTCGCATGGTGGTAATCATCCCGCCATTGCTTGGCCCCGACAAGGTGCCAATGCTTGAGGCCAAGGCGCTGATTGGGTTGGGGGCTAAGAGGCCAGTTGGCACAGGATCGCTGGTGCGATTGGTCCAGATTTCAGCTCCGGACAAAAATCCACCTAACACCAAGCCAATAATCACGTAACTTACCACTGCTGCGCGTCCGGTTTTACCAGTCATGGCCGAGGCCCAAATGCCAAGCATGGCGCTGGTGATCGCGCTTAACACAATAATCGCTGCTGCTTGTAACACATGGCGCAGCGTAATTCCACCAAATAAAAAGACGATACTGCCCAGTGGAATTGCCGCCAGCAACAAGAGCGCAATATACGAAAGCGCTGAGATCAATTTGCCCCACAGCAAGCGATGTGATGGCAGATTTGTGGCGATCAACATTTCATAGGTTAGGCGTTCGCGCTCGCTGCTGATGGCTCCAACTGTGACTGCTGGGGCAATTAAAATGACCAAAAACAGCAACATAAAGGCTAAACCTGCAAACAAGGTTTGGCCAATTTGGGCGCTGAAGATCGGCATGCCCGTTGCTTGGCCGCTGGTTGCCCGCAAAAACAAGCCATAGCCAACCAAGCCTAAGCCCATCAAAAAGCCGGTGAGCAAGATAAACGCTCGGCCACCGCGCATGCGCGAACGCAACTCTTTGACCACGATAGGGTTGGGTTGTAAGCTCCAACGACGGCTGATTGCACGATTGCTCATACTCGTTCCTCCAGACCATGGTTGTTGACAAGCTGCAAAAACAGCCGTTCCAGCGAATCGTCTTCACGATGAAAATCGGCAATTGGTAGCTCGGCCCGCGCTAGATTGAGCAATAATTGTGACGCTTGCTGCTCGTCACCATCAAATTCCACTTCGATCAGCATTGGCGTGGCTTCGGCTGGTTCGAGCACCCGCAAAACGCCCGATTGCGCAGCAATCAAGCGCATCGCCCGCTCAAGATCGTCGAGCATTTTAATTTGCAGGGCCGGACGGCTACGTTGCCGTAAGGTTTCAAGCGACCCTTGCGCCAGCAACTGCCCACGGGCCATAATGCCAAAATCGGTACAAATATCTTCAAGCTCATTCAAAATATGCGAACTAAGAATGATTGTCTTGCCCATATCGCGCAGGGTGCGCAGCAATTCGCGCAACTCAACCCGCGCTTGAGGGTCGAGGCCGCTGGCCGGTTCGTCGAGCAATAAAATTTTGGGGTCGTGCACCAAGGCATGGGCCAAACATAAACGTTGTTGCATGCCACGGCTCAGATGTTGCACAAACGCATTGCGCTTTTCGCTGAGATCAACCAAATCGAGCAGGCCATCGACCGTGCTTTTGCGCTTGGCTGGCTCAATGCCATGGCAGCGGGCATAAAAATCGAGATATTCCCAGACCCGCAGATCATCGTAAACCCCAAAGAAATCGGGCATATAGCCGACGATTGCCGCTGCTGTGCTGGTTTTTTGAATTAGCTGGCCATGCAAAAACACCTGACCGCTGCTGGGCTCAAGCAAGCCTGCTAGCATGCGCAAGGTTGTGGTTTTGCCTGCCCCATTGGGGCCGAGAAACCCAAAAATGCTGCCAGGTGTGATATTTAAATTAAGCTTGTTGACAGCAGTGTATTTGCCATAACGCCGCAACAGATCAACAGTTTGGATGGCTAATTCGCTCATTTGACAACTCCCGAAAGCACTGGCCCAACCGAGAAGCAACCCCACAACCCTGCCGTGGTATCAACCGTTGGATCGAGGGTATAGCGGGTGCGCAGGTTGCCTTGCTGCAAATAGGTGCTGGGGCTGGTGGTCAGATCAATCGCTCCATTTTTGAATTCAACGACATCCCATTGACTGGTTGTCCAGTTATACAATTCGTACGTTAATTTATTGGGCGTGACCATGCCACCATCAATCGTTGGTAAGAGCCGTAGCGATTGAGCTTCGATTGAGCTAAATGCCGTGGGTAGGCTGAGTTCGATAATACCAGTTTTTTGCGAGATGCTGGTGCCCGCGCCACGGGCAGTGGTGGTACAGGTCGAACTCATTCCCATACCTAGATCGTCTTCTAAGCTATAGCTAAACCAATTATTGGTCAGTTCGACCGTATTTTGGCTATAGCGTAGTTGCGGATATTGAATCAGCAGACTGCGTTGGGTGGCAGCAAAGCGTTTTTCCGGCAAGTCGATTACCGCTTGATTGAAATCGACAAACGCTACAAACACAGCATTTCGATCAACACTGCCATAGCTATTGGGTAGGGCGATATCGAGTGCTTGAGTTTTGGCCAAAAGCTCGCGCGGCGGGCCAAATTCAGTTTGGTAGCCTGCATCAAGCTCTTTTTGGAACAACAAATAGCTTGCCCCCGACATCGAGGGATTGTTGTCAATTTGCAATTCGATCGATTTTTCCACACCTGGCTCGATTGTGCCAAACTTTTGAGCGTTACCTAACATAATAAAGGCCGCATCACTCAAGGTATAGGTACTGGTATTTTTGACTTTACCAATCAGCTTTTTACCTTGCATACTGATTTCAATTTGCACATGCGGCGCATCGCTGATATCGCGTTCATAGGCAAACATTTCCATCGACCATTGATTGATCGTGAGGTTCCGCACATCGCCTGGCTGATGACTGTAGAGCGCTCTAGTGGCGTTAATGCCACCATTAGTGCCCATATTGGGGCTAACCAACAATGGGCGAGGGTACGCGCCATGGTTGATTGTGACTTGATAGTCTTCGCGTATTGGCGAGAAAATGCCCGCATAGCCCAAAACTGTGGCGTTAGCTTGATCATCGGGGTAAATCAAGGCCACATCGTGAACCAAAATATCAGTGCCCCGTTGTTTCGAGCCAATTCCATAGGCTAGCACGGCAAAAACTAAGGTTAATGCCGGAATCGTCAGCCAAGCCAGGGCCATGCGATCAAGCCGCCGTAGCACAAGATAGGTAACTGGCCCCGCCAAAACAATATAAATTCCCAAAAGAATTAACAGGGTTTGCAGCGGCGGCAAATCGAGCGCTGGCAAATTGTTCAGCAACGCAGGTGCAGCACTATCACGTAACATACTTTCACTGCTACCAGCACCCATCCAGCCTAGATCTTGTTGCTGAGGAAAGAGCGAGGCCAGT
Source organism: Chloroflexota bacterium (assembly GCA_020161265.1). Taxonomy (NCBI): domain Bacteria; kingdom Bacillati; phylum Chloroflexota; species Chloroflexota bacterium. The sequence goes on from JAIUOC010000003.1 coordinate 236,212, forward strand.
AGGTTTTCATAGCCCCGCCACGCCGTAAATTCAGCTTGATCAAGATTAAAGGCGCTGGCAATCACGAAGCCACGGCCAACCGAGCGCTTAACTAGCAGCGGCGTTTGCTCTTGTTTGAGGCTGGTCGCTGCTTGTTGGTTGGGCTGAAGTAGGGCAACTTCCAAGCTTTGCAGATTAAATGGCTGGCCAAACACTTGACTTAGAGTTGTGGTCGCAATCGTTTGCTGGCCAGTAGCTTGGGCTGGCTGGAGTTCGGCTGGTAAATCTTCGAGCAGATTTGGCTCGGCGACCAACACCCCGCCATTATTAACCCATTGCTTGATCGCTTGCTGTTGTTCAGGAGTTAGTTCACCCCATGAACGCTGATTGAGCACGATCCCACTCAGCATATCAAGGCCAATCTGCACATCGGGCAATTGTTGGCTATCAGTGGCAACTAATACCACTTTGGTTAATTGGGGTAGTGGCTGTTCTAATAAGGTTGCGACCATTGGGCGGTCGGTGGAACGTAATTGCAGCGTAGCGGTTTCGCGCTTCTCACCATTTAAATACATGGCCATTGGCACCCGAAAGGCCTGATCAAATTGGCCATAGACCAAGGTTTCTTTTTGTGAGCCACCTGGCACATCAAGCTCAACATTGTAGTTGCCAATGTGAATTTCGACCATGCGATCAACGCCAGTATTGCTGACCTTGACTCGCAACGCCATCCACTCACCAGCGCGATAAACCGTGCCAAAAACTGGCTCAACCTGCCAAACTAGCCCATTTGATTGCTCTTGGCTCGATGCTGCACTGATCGGTAGGGCTATCAGCAACAGCAGCCAACACCAGCGTATCCAGCGCATACCATGCTCCACACACTAAAATCGATTCGGCTGTTCCTATCATAACGGATAGCAGGCCAATTGTGTTCCCTTTTTCAAGCAACTCTCAGCAATATCAGCAAGATATCAGTTTGCTTGGGCAAGGCGAGGCATGGTTGGTTAATTCGTAAGCAATCTGCTGGATACTCAATTGGTTAAGCGCAACACTGGCATCAAACAGAGAAAGATCAATAGGTTGGTACTAAAGGCAATGACCCACGGTTGATACCAATGGCTGCGAGCGGGATCGACCTGCATTTGTTGATTTGGATCAAGGCTTAGGGTTTGGGCATAGCTTTGATTGAGCCAATAGTTCATTACCAACGCATCGTGAATACAAATCACCAACAGGAGCATTAAGTGATACTGGCGGACAAATCCCCAGCGATAGTTAAAGATCGCAGGTGCAAGGAAATATATGCCTGTCATAACGAGGATGATGACCGTCGCTCCAGTCATCAACAGCATAAAACTTTTAAGCATTGGTGCTCGCTGGTTGACCCATTGACTGCGTGGAAAGGCCCAAGCTTTAAACACCACCACAAACCAAATGGCCATGATAATTCCGATAATCCAAAATACTAGTTCAATCAGTGCACCGATTGGATTAATTCCACAGGCAATCAAAATCTGCTGCATAGCCGCCTCATTACTAGTTCATTGAATCGATCATTTGGAAAAACAAAGCAACGATGATCACAATTAATGTATTCGATTGGAGCGCGACGGCCCACGCAGGTTGATAGCTCATAGGCACAGCTTCAACCTGTAATTGCTGATCATCAGTTAGGCTGATTGCTTGGACATTCGGTTTAATCGACCAGCGATTGATCAAGAATGTATCGACAACGCAAACGATTGCCCAAATGAAAATTTGATAGGAATAGAAAAATCCAATTTCGATCACAAATAAAAAGGTTGGCAGAATATAAGCAGCGATGAAAACAAAGACCGTCACCACTCCTGTCATAAACATTAACCCAAAGCTATCGATAAACAATGAACGGCGTGCCGAACGCCGAGTTTTTGCCAGAAAAAACCATTTGATGCCTAAATTCATGAAAAATAGAACTAATACCCCAACTAAGGCAAAAATTTGACCCAATTGATTAGAGCCACAGGCAATTACAATCTGCTGCATGGCGGCCTCACTACTAGTTAATCGATCATTTGGAAAAATAAGGCAACGACGATCGCAATTAATGTATTTGAGAGGAGGGAAGCGACCCAGGATGGCTGATAGTTAATCGCTGCTGCTTCAACCTGTAATTTCTGATCGTCAGTTAGGCTGATTGCTTGAGCTTTGGGTTTGAGCGACCAGCGTTCGATCAAGAATGTATCAACAATGCAAACAATTGCCCAAATAAAAAATTGATACGAGTAGAACCCCCCGATTTCTATTATAAATAAAGAAGTTGGCAAAATATAGGCAGAGATGAAAACGAAGCCAATCACCAATCCTACGATAAAGGTTAATCCTAAGCTATGGAGAAATAACGAACGGTGGGATGCGCGTAGCGTTTGCGCCAGAAAAAACCATTTGATACCTAAAGTCAGACTAAATGGAATGACCATGATGAAGAAGAAAATCATATAGCCGAATGGATTGTAGCCACAGGCCAGAACGAGCTGCTGCATACCTGCTCCTTGCACTCATTTAGCTCAATACAAATACGCTGACAAAGAACAAGAGTAAACTACCAAGAATTGTCGCTGCAATCGCAAACAAGTTAATCATCACGGCGATTTTTGTTGGCGATTCATACATCTTTGGTGTATGATCAATAACTTGAAGCTGGCCGATTGGATCACGATTAATCGCTTTGGCTGCGCGTTGCTTGATAATCCAGCTCATGGTGAGGTAATCCAAAAGAATGATCCCGATGAAGCTGGTATAAATCGTGTCGGGTGAGCGGAAAACGACATAGCTCAACCAAATAACAAGCAGATTGCCAATAGTTAAACGAAAGCCATCAAGCCATGCCGAGCGATCAGCGAACCAATCGTAGAACATTAAGCCCATTGCTTTGGCCCAAATCGTCGCCGCCACTAGCAGGCTGCCCCATACCCATGCGCTTGTTGTTGAAATTCGGAAGGCCCATGGGGTCACGCCACAGGCAATGCTAATAATATGTGCCATCTTCCAGCTACTTTCTTGCTATGGTTAAGGTTGAGCAGCAATCATCACGATTGTGCCACGGTCGTAATCAGCGACCAACAATTGGCCTTGCGGGCTAATCGCGAAACCAACAGGTCGGCCAAAACCACTGGCGAATGGTTCAATCTGCTGTGTTTCGGCATCCATACGGACGATGCTATGGCCACGTAATTCTTGGCTATACCATGAACCTGATAAGCCAATGAAGGCATCGCCGTGATATCTGGCGGGAAACGCAGTGCCCTGATAGAACACAATTCCGGTTACACCGCTATGGGCAGGCAACAGCGCAACTGGCTCGTTGGTGGTCGCACAGTTGGCCGCATCACCGCCGCCATCAGCATCGGGCTGACGCAGACCCCAACAGCGCGGCCAACCATAATCGGCTCCAGCCGTGATTCGATTTACCTCATCGGGCGGGAGATCGTCGCCAAGACCTTCGCGCCCGTTATCGGTGGCATAAAGCTGTTGTTGTGGGTCGAAAGCTAGGCCAAAGGGCATGCGCAAACCAGTTGCATACACGCTCGATTCGCTGCCATCGGCGCGAAAACGCCGAATATAACCCTCTTGAATTCCAGCGGTTGCCGTATGATCGGCGCGTGTTCCCACGCCGAGATAGAGCCAACCTTGAACATCGGAAACCAGCGTGGCCGCCTCAATTTGATCAGGCAGATCGCTCAATAAAACCATTTGCTGATCGACCGTTCCATCGCTATTGTCGTCGCTCAAGCGCTGAATTTGGCCTTGCTCAACGACATACAACGCCTGCTCATACCAATGCAAACTCAATGGTTTGTTGAAATCAGTTTCGTACTCGCGGGGTGGGTTGGTTCCATCGCTGACTAGCACAGTGCCTGAGCGTTGGGCAATATACAAACGTCCTTGAGGATCAAATGCTAGCCCAGTTGGCTGATCGAGGCCCGTAATAATCGGGGTAATCGTGAATCCTGCTGCGATTTGAAGTTCGGCTGGTGGGCTGGTTGGTGGATTATCCGAGGAGTAATTGCCTGGAATTGAGCAAGCTACCAAAGCCAAGCCCAAAACCAAGCTCCAACTGCCATGTTTGACCCGTTGATAGGTATGCCAAAAAGCAAGCATCTCTCTCCAAATTGATTCGCTGTGGTGCTGCTAGCTTACAACCTGCAATGAGCACATGCAAGCCCCAATTTGGCATATTGAGCGTTAGGCTAACGGTTGATCTATAGCTGATTTTGAATCCACAAGTTTTGGATATTGAACGAAGCGCGTTGCCTTTGTAAACACGTGCAGCAGCTCGCCAAGCAGGCAGAATGTTCGATTACTGTAGATAATGTCAGCGTTGATTGCCACATAACTACTCACGCCAACACAGGTTGAACCAAGCATGCGCTGTTTTTCAACCAGATTGCCATTAACTAAATATTCAAGCACCGCAATTGCAGGGAAATTGGGCCAGTAGATATCATCAACATTGAATCCCAAACCTGCATTAATGAGGCAATAATTTGATTTTGCCAAATAAATTTCGATCGCGATCGTGTGATTGTTGAGGATTGTGATAATCCGATCATCATCGGACGTTAATCGATTCGTTATTGTGATGGTATTGTGGAATGGGCAGCGATTGAGATATTCGCTGATTGCCTCGCTACGGTCTGTATACTGCATGGCTGGCTGCTGCTCCAATGTACTTCAATCTGCTTCATTATAAAAATGCAATGAAGCCTGACTAGCGGCTTTAGGCTGATTAACCAAAAAAGCGCCCAACACCAATTGCTGGTGCTGGGCGCTTCGAGTTCAGCCAAATTAGTTTTTGGTGACTAATGGCATGTACACAGTGAAGCTTGGGGTTGTCGTTGCATTGACTGTCACGCTATCGGCGGTCAAGTTAATGTTGCTGTTGAGCACAGCGGTGTTGCCAACGCTACCCACGAAATTGCCCACGCTGCGCACAGCGATGGTATAGGTTTTGTTGCTATTTGGCGCGAGGCTGCTATTGGCACTCACGGTTTGACCGTTGATGGTCAAGCCACCAGTAACACTGACAATTTGCAGGTTGCTGTTGATAACATCGCTCAAGCTAAAGCTGCCTTCAGCTGCACCCGTGTTGCGAATCGTCAAGGTGTAGGTGAAGACCTCACCTTGTTCGACGCTGGTGCTGCTAACGGTTTTGGTTGAAGTGCTGAAGTTGGCGGTTGGAGTCGCGCCCAAGGCTAAGCCAACCACAATTGGATCGTGGTCGGAAGCACGATAGGCATCGTTATTGTACAAGCTGACGATTTGCCCAGCGCTCTTGAAATTGGTGTTGTAATCCAAGGCGATAGGTTCGTCGGCGTTGACGTGCAATTCTTGAACATCGGCAACTTGGCTGAACAACGACGTGCTAGCCAAGGCGTGGTCGAGTGAGCCAGTTTGGCCATCGAAAATGTATGAGTAGGCTTCGTCGCCAAGCAAGGTTTTGGGAATATTGACATAGCCAGCGTTGCGAATAGCGGTGATTGGATCTTCCATGGCGTATGAGTTCAAGTCGCCAATGATCAGATAATCGCTATCATCAACGTTGGTTGGGTCGGTATTCAACCAAGCCACTAATTCTTGGGCAGCAGTTTTGCGGGTCAGGTTACAGTTGCCTTGACCATCGCCCAAATCGGGGTCGCTTGGCACTGGGCTGACGTTATCGGTACAAGCGCTACCCTTCGACTTCAAGTGGTTGACCACTACCGTGAAGGTTTCGCCGCTGCTGGTTTCGGTAAACGATTGGGTCAAAGCTGGGCGATTACGGCCAGTTGTGCCGCTGCTGGTGGTGAAATCGCCGAATGCCCCAGTATTGAGTACGGCGGTTGTACCAGCCAAGCTAACCTTGCCAGGCTTGTAGAGTAAAGCAACCTTAATTGCATCAGTCCCCAATGGATTGGTTTGGCCAGTGCGAGTATCGACATCCACCAAGGCATAGGTACCTGGCGCGGTAGCCGTGTTCAAGCGATTAACCAAATCTTGGATTGCGCTGGTGCTGCCGAAGCCATCATTTTCAATTTCCATCAAGCCAATCACATCAGCTTGAGTCATGATGATTGCGGCAACGGTTTTATCAGCTTGACGTAAGAACTCAGCGCTATTTTCAGCACCACGACAATCGGTAGCTGAGCCACCAACCCCGCCAGTACAGTTGCCATTGCCAAAGGTGTTGAAATAGTTCAACACGTTGATTCCCGCAACCCGTAATGAGCCATCAAGCTCAAGCGAGGTTGGGCGTTGGTTTTCGGCTACGAAGTTTGGCGATTGGGTTACGCGCACACGGTAACTGTTTGGGCTAGCGCTGTTACCACCCCACGTGTAGGTCATCACACCTTGCAAGCCAGTGATGCTATCGCTAGCGCGAAGGGTGTTGGCGGCGCTCAAACCAGTGCCACCACGACCAAACAGAATTGGATCGGCATTCTGGTTGTTGAATGGATCATCGAGGATGATTTTGTGCAAGTTATTTTGGGCTTGCAATGCCAAGGCTGGAGCGCCTGGTGAAACCACGTTGGTTGGTTGTGCCAAGCGTTCGTTGAGCGATAAGGTTACTTGGCCGAAGCGAGCCAACAAGTAGTGTTCTGAAACAACCAGCTTTTGGTTGAATTGAACCAACATACCTTCAAAGCGCTCGGCATCGGTGGTTGAGGCAAATGGCAGAGTAACTTGGGTTGGGGTAACCGTGTTGGTTGGGCCACAAAGCTCAACCGTCAAGCTCCCGCTCAATTGGGTTTGGCCTTGATTTTCGCCAGCCGTACCGGTTACGCGCACGACTTGACCAAGCGCAACTTGATCAGCGCCGCCGTTGAATACAAAAATACCATCGGAGGTTGCATCGTTACTATCGCCAGCATCTTGCAGGTAGAAACCACGCAAAGCAGGCTGAGCACCTTCAAAATCGGCTACCACCGTCCCTTGAACGGTCACAACCGTACCATTTGCAGGCGTGGTTTCGCCAGTGCCTTGCACTTGGCCGATTGGGGTAACCGTGCCACCTGAACAGGCAACACCACTAGAAACATTGAAGTTGAAGCTATAGTCTTGGGCCATCGCATCAACGCTACCGTCGCGATCGGTTACTTGGCTGGCAACAACCGTTACGGTACAAGCATCGCTGGCAGCAAAATCGCTGCTAGGATCAAGCACATAGCTGGTTGGGCCACCAGTAACGCTGGCGGTGCGAGTGCCACTGGTACAGCTGATGGTGTACCAAGTGCCCGTTGTGGTGACTGGCTCGCTGAACGTAAGTGTGACGTTGGCGTTCAAAGCCACATTGTTAGCAGCATTGGCTGGTACAGTGCTAGCAACGGTTGGTGGATTATCGGTTGGCGAACCACCACAGGTTGCAACTGGACTGCTGCTATTACGCGGAGCTGAAGGGGTCAACAAACTGAAATCAGCAGCATTATTATCGGTATCAGTACAGCTTGTATTATTGCGTTGAGCACTATTATTGGCGCTAGGAGCAGCCACAACTGTGCCTTCAACAAATGCATTGGTAGCACTACCAAAGCCAACTGAATCGATGATTGTGCCTGTATTCAAATCACCGTTACGGATCGCGAAGCCGCCGCCTGTGCCAGAAATACCGCTACCAAAGGTTGCATCAGCGGTAACTGTGCCATCATATGAGGTCGCACGGCCTAAGAGATAGAAACCACCAGCAGGAATCACAACCGAGGTTGTCCAACTGGCAATTGAAACATCAGTTGTACCAGCAGCAGCACGATAAACGACGCGATGCCCATTCAAATCAACTGGATTGGCACTGATATTATGAATTTCGATAAATTCATCATCGGCGGTACCGCCAGCGGTTTGGAATTGACTAATGACAAGGGAGGTTGATACAGCACTGGTCGGAGTGGTGTATGTTGCGGACAACGAAGTACCAATCAACGTGAACAGCATCGTTAACGCTGTTAGGAGTCGTAAACCCTTAAATTGCACAGAATCCTCCACGATTCATGTAGAAACGCCGTCCAGAACAACTGTGACGGCTAACCAACGCGGGAACCTTCAGTTCTGAAATGTCATGCTGCATAAAGAAGATAAACCGCATGTCAATGCTGCTTTAACTGATGGTTAAATCTTGTAGGGTCTGAGTGTACCATAGACATAATCAACGGGCAACTTAGGCCAAAAGTACCCCCCTCTTTCTCAGCGAATCTTCATTGCACGATGGCTCAGGCTGTGCTACCATGCCGCACTATGGAGATGCAAAACTTGCCACCAAGTGGCCCACCAACTCAACGAGCAAGGTTGCTCACCGCCCTACGTTCAAGTCGTGCGATGCAAAAAATTCGTCAATACCAGACCGTCTTGTTGGCTGGTACGTTCTTTGTTTTAGCTGCAATTTTTGGTCTCAATTCGCAATCGACGATCGAATCGCCCTCTGGTGCGGCTAGCCCAACGAGTTTGGCTCAGGCAACTTTAGCCCCAGCTGATGGCTCGATTACGCCAACCCTGGCAACCAGCACCGAAGTTGCCAATACGCGCCCAACTCCCACCGATGTGGCGGGTGTGGTCGGGCCGCCAGCGCCTGATCGGGCAACGCCAACCAATGAGGGTGCGTATCCCCCACCGGTTGGTCAAGGGCCAACTTCGACGGTTGACCCGTTTCCAACCTTGCCAGTTGGTGGCACGACGATTCCACCATTCCCAACCGGCAGCACGGGCAATCGTGGCACGACTGCGCCAACCCAGAGTTCGGGCGGCTATCCTACGCCAAGTTCAAATAGTGCAACTCCAGCGCCAACCAATATCCCAGTGGCAACCGATGAATTGCCCTTCCCAACCGAGGAGGGCGAAGATCCAAAGCCAACCGAAGATCCATTTGAAGAAACTCCCAGTGCAACCGAGGAGCCGTTTGAAACTCCAACCGCCACCCCAACCGAAGGGCCAACCGCGACCCCAACCAATACGCCAACGCCTACCCCATTGCCTTACGATCTGATTCGCGGCAATACGCGCTGGACATTGGCTCAAAGCCCAGTCAAAATTCGCCGCGATACGATTATCGCCAAAGGTGCAAGTTTGACGATCGATGATGGCGTGGAAGTATTGCTCGATGCCAATACATCGTTGGTAGTTGATGGGACACTGACTGCTAATGCGGCCCGTTTCCGCAAGAGCGGCAACAGTTTCTGGAAATCAATCGTGGTTAATAATGGCGGTCAGGCTAATTTGAATTGGGTTGATATGCGCGGTGGTGGCTCCGAAGGCGTGTTGATTTCAGCCCTTGGTGGCAATACGGTCATCCAAGATAGCGTCTTTGAAGAGAACAAAGGCCGCATCTATATCAGCGGTGGTAACTTTGATATGCAACGCAGCAGGGTGGTTGGCTTTGCTCCAATCAGTGCCGAAGTGCGTGGCGGCAAGAGCCTGCGCTTATTCAGCAATGTGATTAATAACACAGCCACCGATGGCGCAACTGGCGTGAGTTTGAGCGCAACCGCCGACGATGTTGAAATTGTCTTGGAGAAGAACAGTTTCCGTGGTAGCAGCGGCACGAACGTTCGAGCGCAATTCAATCAATCATTGAATGCTGTGTTTCAGTGCAATAGCTTTAGCGGCGGAGCCTATGGCCTGCAAATCAAATCAACTGACCCAACCTTAGATGGTTCACGGATTCTGATTAGCGGCAATAGCTTCCAAAGTCACAAAAACTATGGTCTAACTGGCGATGTTGGCTTTGATGCCCGCAACAACTGGTGGGGCGATGCCTCAGGCCCATATCATCCTGAGCAAAATGGTGCTGGCACCGGCGATGCGGTTGGGGTTAATTTAACCTTCAGTCCGTGGCTGAACGCCAAACCAAGTTGCGCCCCCTAAAAAATCGATGTTGCAACAGCCTCAGTTCTATGACTGGGGCTGTTTTTTTGTTTGGGAGCATGATTATGGAATGGCAAAAGGGTGACTATACGATCAGCACTGATTCAGCTCGGCTTGATCATGCGGCAATTGTTGACGGGCTGCATCAAACCTACTGGGCTGCCGAACGAGCGCCAGCAACAATTATTCGTTCGGTGAAACATTCGTTGTGCTTTGGGGTTTATCACGGTCAGCAGCAAGTAGGCTTGGCACGAGTAATTACCGATTACGCGATTTTTGCCTATTTAGATGATGTTTATATTTTGGCTGAACATCGTGGTCATGGCCTTGGCAAGTGGTTGGTGCAAACCGTGCTGGCTCACCCTGATTTGCAAGGCTTACGCCGTTGGCTGTTAGCAACTAGAAATGCCCATGGTTTGTATGCTCAATTTGGTTTTATCCCAATTGCCTCAGCCGAGCCATGGATGGAAATCTTCAATAATCAAGCCTGAAATGGAATCAGCTTTGCACGTTGATTGAGCAGATTTGGCGCAGGGAAGATAAAATTTGACAAGAAAGCTAAAGCTGATTATAATACCACGGCACTAAACAATTGAATAACGAAATGCAACACAAACCAAATGTTGCAAACCACCTGCCCAGGTGGCGGAATTGGCAGACGCGCTACTTTGAGGGGGTAGTGGGAGCAATCTCGTGTGGGTTCAAGTCCCACTCTGGGCACCAAAATCGTTATTCAATCAGATGGGTGATTAGCTCAGTTGGTAGAGCGTCTCGTTTACACCGAGTAGGTCGGGGGTTCGAGTCCCTCATCACCCACCAATGCCACTTTAGCTCAGTTGGTAGAGCATACGACTGAAAATTGTAGGGTCTCCGGTTCGAGCCCGGAAGGTGGCACCAAATCTAGACAACCAGTGATGAATTTCATCGCTGGTTGTTGTGTTTTTACTACAGAAACTAGCTGTAGTAGTTCTATGGGGTGATGGCATCATTCAGGAGGCAAGATCCCCGCTTGATGCCTAGCCTACCCTTCCTCACTTCAATCAATATTGCTATTCATCATCGAACCTTCGTTGCACTTGTAAGGGTAAAAGCTAAAGGCCACTATCTGGGTTTTCCCTTGGGATAGCATTTTGTGGAACCCGAGCTTGATTGGCTTTTCCCAACTGTTGCTGGATTCCACTGATCACTTCATTAAGTGAATGGGAAACATTACCGTTTTGGAACTCGCATTCCATTGCTACTCGAACATTGTCGTCAATCTTATTATCAATAACCAGCGGTTGCACATATTCAACTCGGATTATGATTTTACTCATTGAAAGGACTCCTTTATGAGTGACGATGCAGAAATGTTCATTTCCATTACTTTCAAGGATGCTAGTAAAAGCGATTACTACATTGTTAAGCGTTCAGTATTAGAACAAATAGTAAAAGACTTCAATAGTTATCTTGAAACAGGAGCATTCCTTCCTGGCTCTTATGAAGCAAGAACTCGTGGAGGTCCAAGCGTTCTGCTTTCGATAAGGTTCAGTGATGTACGGATGATTGGATAAATGGTGCTGATCCTGAGCCGAGGGATTACAAGATTGGTAGCCCACAAACTTGTCAGCTAACACAATGGGAAAATTGACGAAATGTGATCCTTGAGCGAGCAGGAGTAAGGTGTAATGCGAAAAATGCTCACATTAGGGTTCGTTGCTCTTTTGCTTGGAGCATGTGGCCAATCGAATCAACAAAAGATCTTGGGTAAATGGCAAATCGATGGTGAGACGGTATATGTCACAGATGGATCGATGATTACCCTGAATGGCCCAGAAATGTGCTACCAACTAGAGGGCGATACGATCAAGACGGCTTTTGCCAATCAAGCAACTATACCGTCATCATTGCGCCAGCAATTCAAAAGTACTCTGAAATTTGATGGCGATACGATGACGATGATCCCAGAAGCAACTGATAGTACTAATGTTTATACCCGTATCGGTGACATCTCAGATCAAGATAAATTGTTGTTGGTTGAGAAGAAACTTCGCGAACCAGGAACACCTTCTTGTTCTGATGTTATGAATAGCTTTAAATAACACGGCCACCCACCACCCATCCCAATTAGGCCGTGTATATATGGAATTTAGATTGGTAATGTGCGTTATCTCGTAAGGGGTAACTGGCTTTGCGTGGTAGTGACTGTTGGTATTTGGCGATGCTCTCCAGTACTACCACAAATAGAACTAGCCCATCTCGTAGGTTGCTAAACTGTTACGAGATGGGCTAGTTCTATTTTAGACTCTGAACCTTCTTCTGAATCTTCAAAAACCAACAAGTCTTGAACTGTTATACCCAACGCTTTGCACAACTTTGCTACTGTCTCAGTAGTAATGTTGATTGTTGGGTTGTTCTTGATGTTCGAAATTCTGGCGGAGGTAAGACCCGTCTGTTCGGACAGATCCTTCACTGAGATTTTCCGTCTCCACATAATCTCATCCAGATTATTACGAATCATGGCGACCCCCTATCGAGATGCTATGATTCTAATGTATAGAATAACATCTGTCAATAAGCTTTATTATGATACTATTCTATTGACATTATTATCATATAAGGTAATATATTGCTTATAAAGATAAGGAGCTACAACAATGACACACACTAAGGAAATCCGCTACGACTGCATCACCAAAGACTTCGCCCTCTACTTGAACGGCGAATCGATCGGCTATGCCAGCTCTTACAGCGAAGGCGAAAGCCGCTTGAACGAATTGGTCTATGACCTGTTACGCCGTGCCTCACACGCTGACATCAGCGACTTGACCCCCGAAGACGCTGATGTCGTCTTGGACGCTACGGTAGCTTTGGCTGGGGAAGTTATCACCGAGAACAGTGAAATTGAAGAATCAGCAACAGTTGTGGCTGATGTTGCAGCTGCATCAACATTCGAAATGATTGCCGGACCTGGCACTGAAAAAACTACCTACGTCAACACCCCAATTGATGCCCTCGCCCGAACCATCGCTATTTTGGGTCGCAACTGGCAACGAGCGATCCGCGCGGGCCGCTACGCCGATGCTGAGCGCATCGAGTCCCACGAGCAATCCGTTCGCTCGCAATTTCGCGCATTGGCCACCTCACCAACGCCGCCGGCTATTCCCGCCGATCGCCACGCTCTCGTTCGCCAGATTAAATACTAAACCCTTCACTGCTCGTCAAAGCAGCAAAGGGCAAAGCGATGACCGAGGTATTGATTGGACTCCTTGCCTCGGTCACGAAAGGATGATACCTGATGACTACCGAAACCGTCAATCGTCGAGACCGCCTGAGTCGGGTCAGCCACATTCTCCAGCTTGCCACGATCATTGCGGAAGAAGAAGGCCTCGACGACAACGCCGCATATGAATTGGCCGAGCAAGAATATGATGCCACGGTGGCTGCCGAGCTGGCGTGGAGTGAGCATCAAATCGTTACGCCTATCCAAATTATTCCAACCACATGGGGTATGGTGCTACGGCGTGATGGTCAGAGGATTGTTCTAAGTCTCCGCGATGTTGGCCCTGTGGTGCAAGCACTTACCGAGTGGGGGCATCGTGTATGAATGGTCGCTACTACTGTATGCAATGCCCAACGGTTTGCCACACGGCTGCCATGCTCGCTTTGCATAAATCTCAATCACATCCGCTTATGCCACTGCCAGCACTCAACCCGAATACGCGCAGACAATGCCCAGTGTGCAAACGTATGATCAAGCATCGCGATTGGGCAACCCATCAAAGCGTTATTCATCCGGCAGCGGAGCCAGCATGAATCGCAAAAAGCTGTACCGTCCTCGCAAACTGCGAAGACGACAAGCGCCTGAATCCCCAACCTATGATCCTGAAGTACTTCGTGCTATGGAATTGGGTTGGCCATGTAAATGCAGCGTTTGTAGGGAAGCATGGGCTGAAATATTTAGCCCAAGTGATAGTAGTTGGTATTGTCGAGTTTGTTCAACCTCAATTACCCAGGAGCAAATCAATGTCTGATACAACATCAACCATCAAAGTAGATCACCAAATTCACTTCACCATCGATGGATTCCCATGCACGACCTCGGTTGCGGGCGCGACGGCGGAACAACTGAAGGTGGTGATTGATCGGTTGAAATCGATCGGTGCACAACCACCAACCGCGCACTCGTCCCAACCAACGGCGGCAGTTGCATCGACGAGCGCTGTGGCCCAACGAACGTGCCCAGTTCATGGAACCGCCTTGCAATTACGCCAAGGTACACGGCGCGGCAAACCCTACAAGTTTTGGAGTTGCAACAGCACTGATGCTGATGGTGAATGGTGTGATCATACTGAGAAACCCTAAGCCAATCGCGAAACGAATAGCATGGCTATCGCGATCAACTGACCGATGATGGATGACCCGCCAGCAGTCCAAATCAGGCTGTTGGCGGATGTTTTTTTAGCGCGAAACGGTTATGATAATATGAATTATACAAACCGCTGGAGAGTCGAGCATGAATAATGATTTTACACTCGCATTAACTACCCTTGCTGCAAGTACGCCAGCTGCAATTCAACCAACCACCAACCCCTTTATCGCCTATATCGCTAGTCTGCAAAGTGCCAATAGCCAACGCACCATGGAGAAGCAGCTGCATAGTTTGGCAACAATGATGGGCTTTGCCGATGCGCATGTGGTTCCGTGGTCGCAGCTGCGGGTTGAACATACCCAAGCCTTGTGGGCCAAACTCGCCAGCAGCAAATCAGCATCCACCGCCAACCTCATGCTCTCGGCGTTACGCGGGGTGCTGAAGATGGCGTGGCGCATGGGCCTGATCACTGGTGAGGACTACACGCGAGCGGTTGATCTCAAAACAGTCAAAGGGAACGCACCCGATGCCGCAGCGGGGCGATCGCTCACCGCTGCCGAACTCCGCGCCTTATTTGCCGCGTGTGCTGCTGATTCATCGCCCGTTGGGCGGCGTGATGCGGCGATTCTGGCACTGGCCTATGCCGCTGGCGGTTTGCGTCGGGCGGAGATCGTTAATCTCGATCTGGCCGACTTCAATCCTGAAACGGCGATGCTGACGATTCGTGGCAAGGGCAATAAGGTGCGGACGGCATATGTGCGGGGTGGTGCGCGTGATGCCCTCGACGAGTGGCTGGCAGTGCGTGGCGATGAAGCTGGGCCACTCTTCTGGCGCTTACAAGCTGGTGGTGTGGCAGGCCAGATGTATGAGCGGCTTAGTGATCAGGCGATTTATATCTTGTGCCAGCGACGTGGCAAGGATGCCAATGTGCGGCATTTCAGCCCGCACGATATTCGACGAACCTTTATTAGTGATCAACTGGATGCGGGAACGGATGTCTTGACGGTTGCCCGGCTGGCAGGTCACAGCAATGCCAACACCACGAGCCGCTACGATCGGCGGGGTGAGCGAGCCAAACAAGCTGCGGCTGATGCATTGCATGTGCCATTTGTTGTTACACAATTTGATAAATAAAATAATTGATGAAAGGATTTATAATGGCTAAACAAGTAAAAATACCCATATCAAGACAAGAGTTAGAATCTCAGCTTGAAGATCACCTACATTTCCTTCAAAAATCATGTCAAGATTTTGATAATGGTGATGAACGTGAAGCTAAAAGAATATCAATAACACTTAGAATCCTATTACATAGCACCCGTACTTCTCATAGTTTATTAGATCAACTAGGTCGTAAAAATATATCATTTTATGATACATCTACCGATGATTATAAAGGTAATCTATCCATATATAAAGGATTAACAGCTGAACAACTTATTCCTGGTGGAATAGTGTATAAAGCTCGTCTACAAAAATTAAGGAGCAGTCGTTGGACTAAATTTGATGAATGGTGGACAAAAATTATTATGGATAATAGGAAAGGTCTTACTTTCTCACGAAGA
This sequence comes from Chloroflexota bacterium, assembly GCA_020161265.1. Classification (NCBI taxonomy): domain Bacteria; kingdom Bacillati; phylum Chloroflexota; species Chloroflexota bacterium. Next base: position 251,980 of record JAIUOC010000003.1, read on the forward strand.
GATTTTGTTCTATATGTGGCTGATCAAGATGGTGGTGCCCATGTAGATCCTGCAATTGATGAAAGATATGTAGAATTATCACGAAAAAACCCAATGCAGCTATTTATTGCTGTTAATGCTAACCAAGAACCTGTTACTCATATCGAACGGGTTACTATTCGCCAAATAGCACATGAGGTCTTAGGAACAATGATTCCTAACTACACTTTTATTCCTCCTCCAATCACACATGAAGGGCCTTGGGTTGCTGATTTAGCAGTTGTACCCGGAACAAAACCTCCGCCTACAACGCCCATTAAGAAAATTGGTAGAAATGATCCTTGCCCTTGTGGTAGTGATAAAAAATACAAATATTGTCATGGTATACAACGATAGCTTAATATAGGAGGAGTGCTATAATTGTTAACAGACTTTTCAATATAGAATCAATTATAATCACGATGGCTAATATACTGAACATATCGGATAAGGAGTACCAAATGATGAATCTGATAATGGAGAATATTCTGAAACAGCAAAATGACTTTAACGAAAAATCATCTATGATCAAGAAGAAATTCGATGATTTTTCCGCTGAATTTATACATAACCTAAAAAATGCTGTTTCCGAAGGATCGCGGATGGGTATAAAAGATATGAATTTTGTGAGTGCTAAAAGCCTATCAAATGAAATTTCTGAAGATATATTTAAATTAAATAATAGAGAATACGTAATTATTACAGATAGTAGAGCTAATTATATTTTTGTGAAAAATAAATTACCTTTAATTACATATAGAATGATTATATATAATAATGATAAAAATGCAATGCCATATATGATTATAAATTTACAAGAAAACGGAGGTAATTCCATAAAGTTATATATAGAGAGATATACATCTACAAATGATAGCGATATCATACATCAAGAAAATGACATAGACGATAAAAGTCCATCTACATCTGTTCAAGAAGTGATACGTTATATATATAATACAAAAAATATGTGGCTTAGTGTACCACTATATAAATATCATGAAAAATCATAACTTATATCTCGAAATACTTGACAAGCGCACATGGGTGCTGGTATAGTATTGCTACCGTAAGGACGGATGACCGCCTACGATGTGTGCAACACATCGGGGCGTTTTTTATTTCCCCACCGAGGAGGGGATATGCTTCCAGAGACGCTACGCACCATCTATGGCGATCCGGATGCGGATGCAACGGAATTTGGCACCAAGTACTTTGTGTGGGGAACACCGCCCGATCCGAACGCAGCATTACCCAGCACATCTCCGCAGCGACGGCTGTGCGGCGCACGCTTTACTTATCGGATTCGCCCTGGCGAAAGCAATCATGAGTTCGAATCCCGCGTTGATGCGCTAGCCCTGAAATTCTTGAGCGGCAGCGGCACATTGTATATCGAAGGCGAAATGACCTTTAGTCGCCATCGCTATACTGAAGCAGCCCTGACCCTGTATCATGCGCCCATTGTTGCCCCCATCGATGTGCCCAAAGTCCTTCGTCGTCCATCCGCTGCGGCCTAGAGCGCCATAGCAGGAACAATCGAATCATTTGGATAGTCAGTAGTTACGAGACGCGGCTATCAACCCTCACCTGAGGGTTGGTGGCCGCTTTTTTTATGCCCGTTGGAGGAACCCGCTCATGACCGAAGGAGACTTGCTCAAAGTGTATGGCCCTAGCCTCTTTCTGGTGGGGTGGTTCCTCTACCGCGAAGTCTGGCCGTTGCTCAAAGAACGCCTGCGTCCTGACCTCGTGGCCCAACGCCGCAAGGCCGAAGCCCAAGCCGAAGCCAAGGTCTTGACCGCCTTTATCGACAACACCGCCGCCATGACGGGGCTGAAGCACACGCTGGAGGTGGTGTCGGACGAAATGAGCCGCCTGCGCGAAGGGCAAGAAGTCCATACCCAGTTGTTAGCCGAGTTGTTTGGCTTTTTCCGGCAGCCGCGCCCCAGTCCCAATCCGAGCACGCGGCCACGCCCCAGCAAAAAAGGAGAGACCGTATGACCACCGCTGTTTCCGCCAGTTTGTTGAGTACCCTTGTGCAGCTGCTGCTCGCCGTGCTGGTGCCGCTGGCGCTCGCCGTCGCCGCGCGGATCGGTCGCCGCATCGCCCGGGCGCTGGAAGATAAAGCCACCGCGCTGCTCAGTCGCGAAGAACGGGACACCCTCTATAGCGCGATCAAGGTGGGCCTGCGGGTGGCCCAAAGCTATGGCATTACGCCCGATGGGGTGCGTCACCAGATCGAAGCCAAGGGTGTGGAGGCCGCAAGTCGCTATCTGAACGAGCTGGGCTTGCACTTTGATCCGAAGTTTCTTGTTGACCTGTTGCATGCCGAATATCAGAAGCATTTTGGAGCACCCACGTCATGACCTTCGTGATCGATCGGCGCTGGCGCAAACATCACCGTCCGGTTGGCACGGGCTGGGATTATCGCCCGAAAGGCATCAAGCCTAGCTCTGCCGTGATTCACACGACCAACGGCAATCGGGGTAGCAGCTTTGAAGCCGAGGCCGACTATTTGGAAGCCAGTAGCGGGGTGGGTGCGCATTATTTGGTTGGCCAACGCGGCCAGATTGCCGAGATTCTGCCGCCGATCTATCGCGCCTGGCATGCGGGAGCGGCCAAGGACGATTGGATCAATAGTCGCTCGATTGGCATCGAATGCCATCACGCGGTTGGCGAGGCATGGACTCCCGAGCAACGCGCGGCCCTCGCATGGCTTTGCCAACGCCTGATGGCCGATTGGTCAATTGTCCTCGGCGCAATTGAAACCCATCGCTTTGTGGCTTTGCCTGCGGGACGCAAGCCTGATCCTTCCGACTGGACGGATCGCAGCTTCTATGACTGGCGAGCGGCCCTGATCGCTCCGGTCCAACCAGCTGGAACTTATCCGGTGGCGCTTGAACTCAAAGTGGCATGGCAAACCAGTGGCGGTCTGTGGCATGCGTCGCAGTTTGCCCCGGGCTATGCCCTGACTCCCTTCTTTCGCCATCCTGATGGCCATCAGTATCAACTCTTCGAGCGCAGTGGTGCACGCTTTACGCCCCACGGCAGCATCGAATGGTTGTTTACCGACGAAGTGGAACGCCTGAAACAGTGGTGGCACACCCACCCATAATGTCGCTTTGGCGACGATCAGCGGCGGTGCGGCTGCGCCGTGGGCGGGGCTAGAGCAGCAGAATGGCTGTGTTCCCCCGCCCCACCGCAAACTTTTCAAGGAGATCGCATGCCACGTCGCCTTCCGGCTGACCAAATCACACTGTTTTGGCAGGCCTACGATGCCAGTGGCAATGCAAGTGCAGCGGGGCGGATTGCGGGCCTGAGCAAAGACCAAGCCCATCGGTTGCTCAAGAAACGGGGTGAGCGTCCGGTGGCCACGGTCACGCGAGCGCAACTCGAAGCGGTGGTGCAGCAGGTCGAGACGCTAGCGACTGAGGTGCAGGCTGTGCGCCAACGGCTGGTGCGGTTGGTCGCCTTGTTGCCAGCACCACCCATTTCGAATCACTAATCCATCGATACCGAATCATTTCGAATCATTGTCGCATCACCTGAGGCTGCCATGGGACGCAAAAGCACGATTACCGATGAGCTTGCCAACCAGCTGTTAGCCGCTGCCAAAGCGGGATCGAGCCAACGCCAGATCGCGCGGGACTTCGGCTTGTCGGTCAGTACCGTGCAGCGCTTTTTCGAATCACTGCCGACGGCGACCGCGCCAACGCTCATGCAGCATGCGGCGGTCGTCGAACGGGCTGGCTCGTCGCTCTGGGATAGTCGTGCGGCGCTCAGCGACAACTACCAACGGGCGCTCGATCTGGTGAGCAAGCTCGACGCGGGCATTGTCGAAGTCGATGGCGAGTACACCAGTCGCACGCCGATTGCCGTGCATGTCGCGGCGCTGCGCGAAGTGCGTGAACACATCAAAACCAGTTTGGCCATTCTCAAGTTATTGGTCGATGTTGATGAAGTGCGCCGCTTCCAACAAGCGGTGCTGACGGCGATTGGAGAGGCTGATGAATCGACCAAACAACGCATCCTCGCGACCCTCCAAGCGCGACACGCTCTGGAGTTCCCTGTTTTCCGATCTTAGCCTTGCCGTTGGTGGCAAACGCACGGTGTTGCCCTATGCCCATGATCCGGTGGCCTATGCGCGCGAGGTGTTAGGGGAAGTTTGGTGGACGAAGCAGGAACAGATCGCGCGGTCGTTGCTCACGCCGCCGTATCGCACGTTGGTCAAAGCGTGTCATAAGGTTGGCAAAACCCACCTTGGGGGCGGCTTAGTCAACTGGTGGTACGACAGTTTTGATCCGGGGCTGGTGCTGACGACCGCCCCGACCGATCGCCAAGTGCGTGACCTGCTTTGGAAGGAAGTCCGCATGCAGCGGCGTGGCCGCGCGGGCTTTACTGGCCCCAAGTCGCCCCGCTTGGAGAGTACACCCGACCATTTCGCCCATGGCTTCACGGCCAAAGATGGCGATTCGTTTCAAGGCCATCACTCACCGCACACCCTGTTCATCTTTGATGAGGCGGTGGGGGTGGCCAGTGTGTTTTGGGAAACCGCCGAATCGATGTTCAACGAGGGCGGCGCATGGCTGGCGATTTTCAATCCGACCGACACCAGCTCGCAAGCCTATGCTGAGGAATTGAGTGGGGGCTGGCATGTCATTTCGATGAGCGTGCTCGAGCATCCCAACATTCTAGCCGAATTGCAAGGCTTGCCGCCGCCGTTTCCCTCGGCGATTCGCCTGAGCCGTGTCGATACCTTGCTCAAAAAGTGGTGTCGCGCACTCAGTCCCGAAGAGCCAAAACGCGCCACGGATATTCACTGGCGCGATGCCTGGTATCGGCCTGGACCGATCGCCGAAGCGCGGTTGTTGGGCCGTTGGCCATCGCAGGCGACCAACAATGTCTGGAGTGATGGCGCGTTTCAGGTGGCAGAAAGCCTGTTGTTGCCAGCCAGTGATGAACCGTGCGAGCTGGGCTGTGATGTGGCGCGGTATGGCGATGACTTTACCGAGATTCATGTGCGCCGTGGCGGCCACAGTCTCTATCACGAAGCGGCCAATGGCTGGAGCACGGTCGAAACCGCAGGGCGCTTGAAGCAATTGGCCAATGAATACGGGCGGCGGTGTGGGGTCGATGGTCGCGCGATTGCGGTCAAAATCGACGATGACGGCATCGGCGGCGGCGTGGTCGATCTCGCCGACGGCTATACCTTCCTCGGAGTCAGTGGGGCACGCACGGCCTACGATCCCGAGAAGTATCCCAATCGCCGCAGCGAATTATGGTTCAGCGTGGCCGAACGGGCGATGGAGCAACGCCTGAGCTTCGTTGCGCTCGATGCGGAAACGCGCCGCGAGCTGCGTCGCCAAGCGATGGCTCCCACGTGGAAGCAAGATAGTCAGGGACGGCGGGTCGTCGAGCCAAAAGCCGACACCAAGAAACGGATTAAGCGCAGTCCCGATGGCATGGATGCGGTCAATTTGGCCTATGCCCCCGCCCCGATCGTCAGTTTTGGCCCAAGTCTTTGGTAAGAAAGCAGCAGAAATGGGTATGTTTCCACCAACCGCCACCAGTAGCATCATTAGCCAGCACCTGCATGGGCAGCGCGTGGCTGATGATTTTCAGCGCTTGCAGCAGTTTCGCGCGGCGTGGGAAGCCTATCGCAAACAGGATACGCCCCCGCTGCCGATCGAAGCCGGACGACCCAACGACAACGTGCGGGTCAATCTGATCAAGCTGATTGTCCAGACCTCAGTCTCGTTCTTGTTTGGCGATCAGGTGGCGTTTAGCGTGCCCGATGCCCCACCCGATGATCCACGCATCCAGTATCTTGATCGCATCTGGAATGCCGCCAAAAAGATGACGTGGCTCTACAAACAAGGCATCAACGGCAGCCTATGCGGCCACATCTTCGCGCGGATCTATCCCGAGCAGCCGCTGCCGCGCATCGTGATTCTCGATCCGGCGACCGTGACCGTGCGCTGGGCGGCGGACGATCTGGATCGGGTGGAATGCTACCTGATCGACTACAGCGCTTATGAATGGCAAGGCAACCACGAAGTGCTCGTCAGCATTCGCCAACGCATCGAGCGCACTGATACCGGCTGGCGCATTCTTGACCAACGGAGCCAGCCCGATAAACAGGCCTTCGAGACGTTGCATGAAGCACCGTGGCCCTATCCCTTTCCGCCGATCGTCGATAGCCAAAACCTCGCCGCGCCGAATGAATACTGGGGTGAGGCCGATATCACGCCCGACCTGATTGCCCTGGTCAACGCGGGCGATTTCACCTTATCCAACCAACAACGGATTGTGCGCTTCTATGCCCAGCCGCTGACCGTGGCCAAGGGGATGGACCCCGCGCAGCTCAAGCATGGACGCGACCGCACGGTCTTTATTCCGCCCAATGCCGACCTGAGCATTGTTGAGATGCAAAGCGAGTTAGCGGCTAGCCTTGACCATCACAGCCGCATCAAGAGCAGTATTCACGAAGTGGCCCAAACACCGGAGATTGCCACGGGCAAAGTCGAAGATCTCGGCAACCTGAGCGGCTTAGCCTTGCAAATCCTGTATGGCCCCTTGCTGCAAAAGACCGTGCAAAAACGCATGCTCTATGGCGATTTCCTGAGCGAACTCAATCGCCGCTTGCTGATGATTGGCGGCTTTCCCGAGACCACCACCACGGCGGTATGGGATTCCATGCTACCAGCTGATGGATTGAGTGAACGGAATGTTGCCCTTATTGATCGCAAGCTTGGTGCAAGCGAAGCCACGATCCTGACCAAACTGGGCTATGACCCCGCCCATGAACGCGAGCAGCGGCAGGCCGAAACGCCGCCCGACCATGACCCCATGACATCCAAAGGAGATGCTGATGATTCGAATCCTGATCCCGCAGCGCCTGCTGAACGCTGATGATGGCGGGGGCAGTGGTAGTGATCCCACCCCACCTGCTGCACCACCAAGTCCCGCACCAGCGCCCGTGCTTTCACCAGCGCCGCAACCTGCCGCACCGCCACCCGCTGCTGATACACCAGACCTGCATGCGCGGTTGGCCACGTTGGAAACCCAACTCGAAGCCGATCGGGCGGCGTTGCGCAGCGAGCGCGGCGCTCGGCTGATTGAGCAAACCGCTGCGGCCCATGGCCTCGATGCAGGGTTGCTGGGGCGCTTGGTTACGCCGGAGTTTGATGAGCAGGGCCAACCCAAGCCGCTCGATGCCGCGATTGCCAGCTTGCTCACAACCTATCCCTACTTGGCCAAGCCAGCTGCTGGTGGAACGGCTGCGCCTGCGCCAATCGGAACCAGTCCGGCCAATCCGGCGCGGCCACCAGTCCTGACCAAGGCCGCGATTGAACGCATGACTCCCGAACAAATCAATACCAATTGGGATGCAATCCAAGCCTACTTAGCTCGCCAAGGCTAAGCATGAGCACGCATGGCGTGTCAGAAAGGAACCGATATGGCGCTGAACAATTTCATTCCGGTGGTCTGGAGTGCGCGGATTCTCTCGAATCTGCATCGTGCCCATGTGTACGGGCAAGCAGGCGTGGTCAATCGCGAGTATGAAGGTGAGATTCGCGATGCGGGCGATACCGTCAAGATCAACAGCATTGGCCCGGTCACGATCGGCAATTACACCAAGAATACCAACATTGGCGACCCTGAAACCTTGACCGATGCCCAAATGACCTTGCTGATCAACCAAGCCAAATACTTCAACTTCCAAGTTGACGATATTGATCGCGCCCAACAAAAGCCCAGTGTGATGGATGAAGCGATGAAAGAAGCCAGTTATGGCCTGCGCGATGTCAGCGATGGCTTTATCGCCTCGCTCTATACGGGCGTGGCCGCTGGCAATGTGATTGGTAACGACACCACGCCTGTCACGCCCACCAGTGCCAATGCCTACGATTACTTGGTCGATTTGGGCACGCTGCTCGATGAGGCCAATGTGCCATCGGAAGGGCGCTGGACGATCGTGCCGCCATGGTTTCACGGCTTATTGCTCAAAGATGATCGCTTCGTCGGCGTTGGTTCAGCGAGCAGCGATCAGGTCTTGCGCAATGGCCAGATTGGCTCTGCTGCGGGGTTTAGCGTGTTGAAGTCGAATAGTGTGCCCAACGTGGCGGGAGCCAAATACAAGATTATGGCGGGTCACCCCATGGCGATCTCGTTTGCTGAGCAAATCGTCAAGGTTGAAGGCTATCGCCCGGAAAAGCGCTTTGCCGATGCCGTGAAGGGCTTGCATGTCTATGGCGCGAAGGTCGTGCGGCCCACCGCCTTTGCCGTGATGACCGCCAATCGAAGCTAGCACGGATGGGCTGTGACCTAGCAGAAGGAGTGCTCTATGTGGGTGTTGAATACCGAAACCAATGTGACGTGGGAAGTCGATGGCGAGCTGGCGGAACGCCTCGCCGCCGATCCAGCTTATCGTGTGGTCGATGCGCCGAGCGATGATGCCGCTGCGGAAGATGGGAAGCAGACCAAGAAAGCTTCCACAAAGTAAGGATAGGCCGCCATGCTGTATGTGAGTAGTGCTGAAGTTCAAGCGCAATTAGATGATGCACCCGCCGATCCTGACCTCATTGAACCCTATGTGGTGCGGGCCTCGGATATTGTGCGCTCGGCCTTACGGGTGCTGCTGCGTGATCCATCCTTTGAGTTTGTGCCCAATCCGGTGGCCACGATGCGCGTGGTCACCGGATTGCCGCTGCCGACCTTGACACTCGAAGCCCATGCGATTGGCAGTATTAGCCTGATTGAGCAACGGCTGCACGGCGCATGGGAACCGCTGGCGGCGACGGCGTGGCTCGAAGATGCACGCGGGGTGCTGCATGCGGACGCGGTGTGGGATGGCTATTGGGCCACGAGCTGGACGGATCATGCGCTCTATCGGATTACGGCCATCTGGGGCTATGGGGCCGTGCCGCCTGCGGTCGTCGATGTGGCGCTGCAGCTGACGATTAATCTCTATCGCTCGCGCACCACAGGCGGCATGATCGATAGCGTTGGCGTGCATGGGCAGGGCACGACGCGGGTGGTGGCAGGCCTGACCAAGCAGCAGCTGGCGATTCTGGAGAGTGTGGTTGCGCCATGGCGAGCCTAAGAACCGTGGCGATGGCGCTCCAACGCGGTGTGCCTGCCCCATGGCGGGCCGAGGTGCTGCAACGGGTGGTGCTGACGGTCAAAAGCGCGATCGAGCAGGCGACCCCGATCAAGGATGGCCACCTCAAGGCCAATACGCGCCATGAGATTCTGACCACAGGCGCAAAAGGCCGGATTTACAACCGCACGCCCTATGCCGTGTTTGTTCACGACGGCACGAAGCCGCATGTGATTCTGCCCAAATTCACCTCGCGCGAAGCCGCTCGCACGATCGGCGGCGGTGCGGCGCTGCTGGCGTTCCAGATTGGTGGCCGTTGGGTGCGCACGCGGATGGTTCGCCACCCGGGCACACGCGCCAACCCGTTCATGCGGCGCGGCCTGACCGAGGCACGGCCCAGTCTGTCCTTACTGCTGAAGCTGGCCGCTGCTGACTTAATGAGCGAGTTACGAGGTCGCCCATGACGATCACCTATCAGGCCATTATTGACCAGCTACACCGACGTTTCGCCCTGCTACCGAGCTTGGTACGGCTGAATGCCAGTGGCCAGAATGTCGCTGTGTTGGCCGAAGAACCCAAGACGATCAGCCAATGCCCGACGCTCTACAGTTTGCTCGAGCACGTCACCTATGCCCCCAGCACGCCCGTGGCGATCAGCGAGGTCGTGATTCTCTCGCGCCTCGTGGTCGCCGATGCAGGCAGCGATCGCTGTGAAGCCGCCGTGATGCCCTATGTCTTTGACCTGCCTGCCACGATCAACGGTTCGTCAGAAGGGCGGCGCTTAGGCAACTGGATTGTCTTGCGGCGGGGGATTGCCACGGTCGAACGGGCGGAAGCGGTGTGGGTGGCGATTGGCGGCAAGAACCTGTACCGAGCGCTCGATCTGTATACGAGGATTACCCTGCAATGATCTATTTTACCTATGTGGCCACGCCCGATGACGGCTTTTTGCCGGGCATTCCCTTGGCTGACCTGACCGCGACCCACTGTATGCAGATGGCCGATTGGCAGCTGCGCAGTGTGGCCGCAGTGGCCATGTACCAGCCAACGCCTGCGGGTGTGGCGTATCTGGCGGAACGCTTGCCCGAACCCGAACCCGAGCCAGTACCGGAAATTCCGAGCGACCCAGAGCCACCTGCTGACCCTGAGCCACCCGCTGACCCTGAACCCGAGCCACCGATTGATCCTGAGCCAACGCCGACGGCGACCAGTGTGCGCCGCCGAGGAGGTGCTGCATGACCATTGCCCAACAAATTGCCTTTGAATATTTCGCGATGGCACGGGAAGCCACGGCGGGCACGCCTGCCAGTGCACCGACCCACTATGTCACTGCCAAAGGTCAAGTCGATCCCGAGATTGCCCACGATGAGCCGGAAGAATCACGCGGCACATTGGCCAAGATCTACCGCTCGGCGGTGGTTAATCGCCAATCCAAGTGGAAAGCCAGCGGCGGCCTTGATCTCGATCTCATCCCGTTTCTGCTCCAGATGATGCACAACGGAGCGCTCACCACGCCAACGACTCCAGCGGGGGCAACGCTGGGGCGCTTGTGGGAAGCCACCCGCGTGATGACCAGTGCCAATACCAAATTCGCGACGCTGTGGTTTGGCGATCCCAATGTCCAAACCTTTCGCGCGGCGTTTGGCGGGCTGAACAACCTCAAACTGACCAGCAATGTCGTGGGCAATGCGGCCACCAAGCTTGATTTGGATGGCTTTGCTCAATTTATGGAAGCCGTCACTACGCCTGCGTTGCCTGCTCAAACCGCTGGTGATCTAGTGATTCCGAGTGATCTGGAGTGCTGGATTGACCAAGGGAGCGATGCGATTGGCACGACTCCGGCAACCTTCCGCGTGATTCAGGTCGAGCACACGTTTCAACCAGGGCTGGAACCGGATAAGTCGGCGAGTGGCCCGAGTGGTAACCGCACGTGGAATCGGGTCAATGTGGGGGTGAGTTCGCCCCAAACCATCCTCACGCTCTATTTTGACGACCTGACCGATTACGACCGCTGGCGCAACGGCGTGCGTTGTAAGGTGCGGGTGCGCCATAACGGCTCGTTCATCGAGACCGTGGCGGGGAATCCGAGCTATCGCTATCTCGAAGTCGATGGCTATGGGGTGCTCAAAGCGATGACGTGGGGCGCACAGAAGAACGCTCGCACGATCAAACTGACCCTCGACCACGCCTATGAACCCACGATTGGCAGTGATCTGCGCATCGCGTGCCAAAACACCAAAGCCACCGTGTAAGCCACGGTTTTCGCGCAACGTTGATAGATGTTCACTTGTGAAAAGGATGACCCAATGAGCCGTTTTACTCCAACCACCACCGTCGATCTGACCGATGCCGAGGACACGATCACCATGCGCACGGGCTTGACCTATGGCCAACGCGCCGATTATGCCGATGCCTTGATGCAGATCGAGGGTGAGTATGTCACGACCTATCGCCGCCAGTTACTGATGCTCGAAGCCACAATCGAGGATTGGTCAGGCCCATCGTTTGATGCTATGCCGCTCACCCGCACTAGCATTGCGGCGCTCGATGCGCGTGATCCATTGGTACAACGGGCCGTCGCCCATGCCGAGGCGGTGATCTACCCAAAGGCCGCACCATTAACGGGCGACACCAGCAGCACAGCTTCAGCCACGCCGAGCAGCTCTACTGGGGTTGGTACGCCCAGCTAAGTGGCGCAGCGGCCACGCGGATCGGTGACTACGATGCCGAGGTGGCCTTAGCCATGCGCTTTGGCTGGACCTATGACCAAATTCGCCAGCAACCGGCTGGTTTTATTGATGAATTAATCGCGCGTGCCAATGCCGAAAGCGACTGGCAAGCCGAGGAGCAGGGCCGTGGCGGAAGAAACGCTTGAACTGATTCTCTCCCTCCGCGATGAGGCCACCAGCAAACTCGCCGCTGCTGGTGGCCAGCTTGCGTCCCTGAACGAGCAATCGACCCGTGCCGCCGCGACCGTGCAAACGCTGGCGGATAAATATCGCTTGGCGGGGCAATCCCAAGACCTCGTAGCCAAGTCGGTGACCGACCTCACGGGCAAACAAGCCAAACTCGAAAGCACGATCGAGGCAACCACCCGCGCACTGGAGCAGGAGCGGGCCAAAGCCGATAGCAACGCCACGACTATCGCCACGTTGGAGCGCTCACTCGACAAATTGCAGCAGCAAGCGCGATCGACGAGTGATGCGATTGAACGCAAAGTGATCAGCATCGAAAAGGCCAGCGTCAGTATGCGCCAACTGGAGCAGCGCACGCTGAGTGCCGCCGATGCCATGCGCCGCGAAGACACTGCCATGACTGACTCCAAAAGTTCACTTGGTGGTCTTGCCGATGGACTCATGGGCGTGGCCAAAGCCTATGTTGGGGTGGAGGCGGTGCGCAAGGTGGTGCAGTGGGGCAAAGAAGGAGCGGCCATCGAAGGGGTTGAGGAAGCCTTCGACAACCTTGCCCGCAAATCCGGCACATCGAGCACCGCCTATCTGGCAGCGCTGAAGCAGGCCAGTGCAGGCACCATCAGCGAAACCAATCTGATGATTGGGGCCAATAAGGCGGTGTTGCTGGCGGGCGATCGCTTGGCCAAGGATGTGCCGAAGCTCTTAGAGATTGCGCGGGCCGCCTCCAAAGCGACCGGCGAAGATATCAACTTCATGTTTGATTCGCTGGTCACGGGTCTCGCGCGAAACTCGAAAATGATCATCGATAACCTTGGGATCACGGTCGATGTGGCCAAGGCCAATCAGGAGTATGCCGCGTCACTGGGCAAAACCGTGATGGCGCTGACCGATCAAGAGAAGGCGCTGGCCTTCCAACAGGCGGTGATGCAGAGTGGCCAGCAGATGATCAACGATGTTGGCGTGGATGTCGATTCGAATGCGGCCAAAATCGCCCGTGCCGAAGCCCATTTGCAAAACTTTGGCAACAGCCTGAAGGTGCTGGCTGGCAACATCGTGGGCTTCTTTGCCGAAGGCATTGATGTGCTCGATCGGCTGACCAGCCAAAACGTCACCCTTGCGCAGCGGCTCGATGAGGTCGATTACCGCGCAATTCAATCCGGCAAGAGCTTCGCGACCTATCGCCAAATCTTGACCGACCTCGATGCGACCGAGGGCATGGTCACTGAGGGTCAATATCATCTGGCCGAAGCCTTCCTCAACACGGGCATGGACGCGCAAGCCGCCATGGATCGGGTGCGGGGCTTAGGCGATGCGTTTGTGCGCAAAGCTGAGGCTGCCGGACTCTCCAGCACCGCGATTGCCGAGCTGGCGACGCGGGCCGACACCTTGTCCGACAAAAGCGAACGGGCACGCGGGGCGGTCGAGGCCACGACCTTTGCCTTCAGTGCCGGATCAATTGATGCGACCCTCTACCAGCAGGCGCTCGATGCAATTGAGCAACAGGTGGTGCAAGATGAAATTGAACTGACCCGCTTGGAAGGGGCGACCCTGCTCGTCGCCAGTGCCACCCGCGAAGCCACGGTCAGCACCGATGACTTTACCGCAGCGGTCGATGCCCATACCGAGAGTCTCTACGCCAAAATCGATGCGACGATCGAAGCCAGTATGGAGCAAGAAACCCTCGCGCTCTTGACCCAAAACGCGCGACTGGCTGCCGATGATCATATTGGCGCATTAGCTGCCGAAACCAGTAGCCTCTATGATCTCGCCGCTGCCGCCCAAACCGCCGGTGATGCACTCGCCTATAAAGCCCTGATGGAAGGGGCCGCGCAGCTGCCGCGCAACACCACCGCTTCGCGCAATGATCTCCGCGCTGAGGGCATCGACCCGCGTGATCAACGCCAATACAAGGATGCCGTGGCCGATCGGGCACAAGATTTGGTCAATCCGGCAGGCGCAGCGGCGCGACAACGCGAGGCCGAACGCCAAGCGGGAGACTTTAATCGCCGCAATGCCGAAAAAGTGCGCACGGCTCGCACCCCGACCCGCCGGAGTGGTGGCGGTGGCGGTGAGAGTGGCAGCCGTGGCCAATCCGCCAGTCAACGCGAAGCCGAGCAGCGGATCAAACAGGCCGAGCAGACCGAAGCCAAGATTGCCAAAGCCAAGGAGGATTTTCAGGAGAAGGCCGAACGCCTGACCCGCGAGCACTATGCTACGGTGCGCAACATCGAGGATGACTATCACCGCAAAGCCTTGGCGGCGGAGCAGTCGTTCAATCGCCAGAAGTTTGCCGATCAAGCCGATTTCCTTGAATCCGTGGCCAGCATGCACAAAGACGATCGGGCGGAGGCGCTGCGCAAGCAAACCGAGGCATGGGATAAAGCCCAAGCGATGGCGCAGGCAGGTCGCGCCAAAGAGGCTGATGCCTATCTCAAAGCGGCGGAAGAAGAAATTGAAGCCGATCAGCAACGCACCGATCGCATGCGCCAGCTGCGCCAACAGTTGGCCGATGAGACCGCCGACTTGACCGCTGCAGATCGCGCGGATTTGGAAGAGCAGCTACGGCTGTTAGCCAAAGCCGATCAGATTAAGGACGACCTTGCGGCCAAGCGCTTGAGCGACTTGGAAACCGCCAACGATAGCCTGAAAGCTGAACGCGATGAGGCCTTGGCCAGCGAGAACGCCGACTATACCGAGGCACAGGTCAAGCTGCGTGATGACTTTGCCGACACCATGCGCGGAATTCTCGATAAACAAACCGAGCAATTACAGGCGCATCAAATGTGGGCTGATGCCACGATTGCACTCTATGGCCTCGTGGCCAGCGCTGCAAGCACGGCCTCCCGCGCTGTTGGCCAAGTACCCAGTGGCACTGCCGCGCCTGGCGAAGATGCGCCGTTTACCACGCAGGATAAAGTGGAAGCCAGCTACGCCCTTGGCACGGGTGACATGGGGTTGACCCGCGATATGGTAGTGCAAGCCCATGCCCGCGAAATTATTGTTGACCCGACCCGCTCTGAGGTGATTCGTAAGGCGGGCGGGATTGATTATCTGCTCAAACTCAGTGAAACCGAACGGGTCACTCGGTCGCGTGCCGATCGGCTGCCCACCGTCACGCCTACGCCCTTAGTCCAGCCAGCCCCGCGTGATTATCCCCCACCTGCTGCCGCAGCGGGGCCAACCACCGTGGCCATTCAGGCAGGCGGCTTGACCCTTGCCCAAATTGAAGCGCTCTTACGCCGGATTCTGGCCCAAAATAACCAAGGGATGGGTCAACAAAGCCAGGTCCGGCAGCGTTTAGCCAGTCCCCGAAAGTGAGGATATGATGCCAACGACCCAACGCACCTGTTCGTTGATTGCCGGAACCGATACCTTTACGATTGGCGACCCCAGCGCGGGAGCCGATGCCACCTTTGTACTCGGCGGCGGAGCCATTCCCAGCACCCACGATGATCGCCCAGTGGAAACCCAGTGGCTGATTAATATTGTCGGCACGACGGCAGCCGATGCCATGAGTCGGCTGCAAAAACTAGGACGGATTCTGACCGCTGCGACTTATTACCGCACGGCTCCTGAGCAGTATGACAGCCTGCGGCCACGGGTGCTGTTTCAGCCCTTTGGTAGTAATCGCAGCACGCCGCTCGTGCGCAGTTTGCTCGATGCGACCGTGCCTGATGTGCCCGCTGGACTGATTGATACCGATTTACAAGCGATTCCGCCCGGGATTAACGGGGTGGCGGTCAGCTTTCAGTCGGGCGGCTGGTGGTTGCCGAGCGAGGTCAGTGACTATGATCGGGTCACCTCCGCCAGTGTGGCCAATGGTAGTGTGATGAACCTGAACTTTGGCGCAACCCTGCATGCGATTGCTTCCCCAGCTCGCGTAACCGTGGCGGGCAACTATCCCCCAACCAGTAGTGGCTTCTTGAACATGCCGCTCTCGGCGCTGCTGGTGAGTAAACAAGGCGGGATTCAGGTGGTAGCGGGCAGTAGCTGGAGCACTGATGCCACGTGGGCGAGTAACAACCAGTCGGCCCAAAAAGCTCGCGATACCTTTGTCTTGCGCGGAACCCTCAGTGCTGGCGTGACGAGCACCACGCCGCAACATACGGGCGGCTTTAGTGTCAGTGGGCGGCAGACGGTGGTGACCAAGATTGCCGTGCGCACCGCTGGCGTGAGTGTGCGGATTGCCGCCATCCTCGACAATCTGGAGAATGGCCAAAGCCTCGTTTCGCCCGAAGAGGTCGTGAGTGGTGGCAGCACGACCAACCCGCAAATCGTGATCTTCCGCGAGATTGCGATTAATAGCGTGAGCACCCGCTTGCGCTATCGGGTGACCGCCAGCGCCGCCGCGACGGTCGATATTGAAACCAGCTACCTCGTCGATACCACCCGCCCTGAGCATGGCGTGCGCATCCTTGAACCCTTCGCCTTAAATAGCAGCCCGACTGGCTTTGTGTTGGACTTCCAACCCACCTATCGCCCACGGGTGGCGATTACGGGCAAGTTTGTTGGTGCGCGTGGCCGCTTGCCCGTACAGGTTCCGGCCCAAACCGCAGCGGGAGCCGATGCCAATCTTGATGCGGTCTATATTGGAACCTATAGCACCAACTGGCGGATTGTCGATGCGGCCAGCGCGGTGACCAATTATGTGCTGACCCTGGACCGCTATCGGGCCTACCGGATGCCAGAGTAAGCGAGGCAATAATGCTTGATCCCCAATTCCAAATTCTGATTCAGGATCTGACGAGTAGCCAAATGCTGGATGTCTCCGATCGAGTGACTGCTGCCACGTGGCGCTATACCGAGCAGGGCTGTGGTGATCTCAGTGTCACCATGCCCTGCACCATGCCGGAAGCCTATTGGTTCAAAACGCTGCCGTTTATCTATGTCAAAGTCTTCAACCGCTGCTCGAAGCGCATCTGGTGGGGCCGTGCTGCTGGCGATGATGTAACAATTACCCGTACCGCAGATGGGGCTGTCTCAATCCAGATTCTGGCCTTGGGCCTCGTCAAAGCGCTCGAAGATATTCCGCATACGGGCTGGTGGAGCAGCACCCGCTATGGTGATTGGCAGGACGTAACTAGCGACCTGATTCCCAGTCGCACGCCCGAACGCTTCAGCTTTGAAACCGAGCGGCGCTTGCGGATTGCACCATCGGGCGGCAATGGCTTCACGACCAGCAGCATTGGTATGTTGTCGATTGTGCAGCCCGCTGCGGCCAGTGTGCAGTGGCAAACGATTGAGGCGAGCTACACCCTGAAAGCGCCTGCTGGATGGCGAGCCAGCTTGAGTCGTTATGATGGCACAACCTTTCTTTCCTCGCTCTGGACACTCGATGGCATTGGCACGGGCGCGACCGGAATCACCACGCAAAGCGGCACGCTGAGTTTCCTGAGCGGGGTTGGCTGTTCGCGCTTGGGCTTTAATCTGTTTTGTACCCGTGCGGCCACCAATCTCCATACCGCCGCAATTACGGCAGGCACGCGCACGGTCACGCCCGGTACGATGGCAGGCATCGCGGTCAATGCCAAGTTGGCGATTGGCGGCGCGGAGCCGGAGGAAGTCGTGGTGACGGCCACGACCGCGACAACCTTTACCGCCGTGTTTCGTAATGCGCACCTTGGCAGCGATCTGGTGGAGCCACTGTGGGATGGCAATGATGGCGATATTGAGTTGATCATCACCAACGTGCGCGTGAAAGCCGTGACGACCCCAACCGTGACGCTGGATCAACTGGCCAAGTCTGCCTTGAGTGAGGTACTGGCCGTCAATCCATGGGCGGTCTTTAATAGCGATGGCAAAGTGCAAAGTCCGATCGTCGATATCGCGAATCTCGTAGCTGACGATCAGCCGTGGGCGACGATCCTGAGTGAGCAGGTGCCGCTGGGGGATACCAGCAATCGCCCATGGGTGTGGGGTGTTGATGAGGATGGGGTGCTATTCGTGCGGCCTCGCCAGTCAGGGCGGGTCTGGTATGTGAGTACCGAGCAATGCAGCTATACCCAAGGCGGCAATAGCGATGGACGCTGGACGAGCGGCTATGGGGTGTATGAGGATGAGCAAGGCCAACGCCAGCGCACGCCCATCCAAACCGATGCCCAAGCGTTGGCCAATAGCGGGTTGGTGCGGCGCACCGCGCTATCAGTTGACAGCGGAACGCTCGCCGTGGCCATGCAGCGGACGAGCGTGTTTCTGAGTGATGCGGCCAAAGGCGAAGCCGCTGCCAGCCTGATCTGTGCGGTGCTGGAAACGGTGGATGGCATGGTCTATCCGGCAACCGAAGCGCGACCGGGGGACATGCTCCTGTTCCGCGATGTGCTGCCCACCAGTAGCGCCGTAGCCAATCGCCTGAATGGTTTTGTCTTGGCCGAAGTGCGGGTGGATGGCTTCAATCTCGGCGCAGTGCAGCTCGTGCCGGAGGAGCCGCTGCCATGGTTGGAGATGATGACCGCCAAGGTGGGTATGAAGTAACAAAGATTATTTTTTATATTAAATCAAGACTGTGGGTGTTCACCCGCAGTCTTATTATTACCTTCGATGAATTGAGTCTAATTGTATTCCCACATGCCAATACAGGTGATCTTTGAATAGTACATAGGTAGACCCATTAGGGGATAGTCGGTAATGCAAGATTATTTCATAATAACTTAAATTACTATAATCCATAGTATAAGAAGTGAGGATGTTATGAGTAATTCACTTTATTATGGAGACAATCTTGACGTACTACGTAGAAAAATTCGCGATGAGACGGTTGACCTCTGTTATATCGATCCTCCATTCAACTCTAAAAGAACCTACAATCAAATCTATAATAATTTTGGCCAAGAAGATAAGGCTCAAGCTCAAGCATTTATCGATACTTGGAAATGGGATGATCATTCAAATAGCGGGTTAGCCCAAATCTTTGATAATACTCATGGTTTATATCCATCACAGTGTATAGAATTAATTAATGGACTCCTAAAGGTACTAAGAAAAGGCAGTATGCTTGCCTATTTAGTAAATATGACCCTTCGTATCGCAGAAATTCATCGAGTATTAAAACCATCAGGAACATTCTTTCTCCATTGTGATCCTACGGCAAGTCACTATCTGAAACTTATTCTTGATACTATATTTGTTTCTCAAGGTGGCGAATTTCAGAATGAGATTATTTGGTGTTATTCAATTGGTGGGAAATCAAGCAAACGATTTGCAGAAAAACATGATGTTATACTTTTTTATACAAAGTCAAATGATGATACCCACACATTTAATAGACAAGGTGCTATCATTCCCCGCAAACCAAACAGTCATATGAAAGTACGTTCTACGGCTGATGGGAGACTATATCAAGAAAAAACTGATAAAAAATCAGGAAAAGTATATCGTTATTTTCTTGATGATGGGAAAATTGCTGAAGATTGGTGGATAGATATTGAAACCTTAAATAGAGGAGATAGTGAGCGATTAGGATATCCTACGCAGAAACCTGAACGCCTTCTGGAACGCATTATTGGAACATTTAGCAATGAAGGTGATTGTATTTTTGATGCTTATTGTGGATGTGGTACTACTATTAATGTTGCCCAACGATTAGAACGGAAATGGATTGGAATTGATATTACATATCAAAGTATAGGATTAATTTTACGACGTTTAGAAGACTCATTTGGAACACAGTCCGTTACAAATATTCAGCTTTCTGGTGTGCCGCGAGACATGGATGGAGCTAGGGCATTAGCGAATAAAAAAGACGATCGCACTCGTAAAGAGTTTGAGAAATGGGCAGTTCTTACATTTTCTAATAATAGAGCAGTCATTAATGATAAAAAAGGAGCTGATCATGGTATTGATGGTAAAGCTTTTGTTCAAGAATCGATGAATAATCAGAGACCTATTGTATTTTCTGTTAAATCAGGTCATAACTTGAATGTATCAATGGTTCGCGATTTACATGGTGTTATTGCAAGAGAGGATGCTGCGGCGGGTATCTTGATTACTCTTGAACCACCTACAAAACCAATGAGTCATGAAGCAAAAGCCGCAGGAACGTATCAAAATCCCTATATGAGTAATCCATTTGATCGAATTCAATTAGTGAGTGTTGAATCTATTCTCCAAGGAGAAC
Source organism: Chloroflexota bacterium (assembly GCA_020161265.1). Taxonomy (NCBI): domain Bacteria; kingdom Bacillati; phylum Chloroflexota; species Chloroflexota bacterium. Next base: position 272,123 of record JAIUOC010000003.1, read on the forward strand.
GGCTTCGGTTACCATTAACTCATGAGGTTCTTAAACGCGCAGAGACTTATTCAGCAGGAGAAAACTTATCTTTTGGGCTATAAACCCTATAATGTATAGCAGTCATACATTCTCATAACAAGCGGGTTTATTTATAAATTTAATGCTGATTATTGAAAATTTGCAATCAGTGATTTCATTACTACGCACTCGAGAACTTGATATGACATAAGTTGTGATATAGCGGCGGTATAGCTCGTTTCGGAGGAGCCGCTGCCATTGCTGGAGATGGTGGTGGCGAAGTCTGCTATTCGCGATTAAATAAACACGACAGCTATCTTATCAATAAGGTAGCTGTCGTGTTTAAATTTAGGACTTTAAAGTGATATCCTTTTCGAAAGGATTATATGTTCCTTGGGTTGCTTCAATAAGAAATGGTTTGATGAGTTCCTCTGCAATTCCAAGAATATTACTTTGTACAACTAAAGCACTATGCTGGGCTATTGTTTCAAATGAATCTCTTTCCATTATAGGAGAATCATAGCTTTGTCCACGAAATACCTTACTTCCCTGAATTCCTTCGATACGTAAACCGATATTGAGATTCCCTATATATCCCGCTTGTTGATATAAGTGATTTGCTATCCATAAAGTTTGAACCAATATTTTAGCTATACCCGCCTCGAAGAGGAAAAACCAATCCTCTCCTTTCTCCGAAATTCTCCCACAGCATATATATATTGAACCATCATGATGAACATTGACTGATATATTAGAGGCTAATATATCATGATTTTTAGCTGGATCAGAACCTCTATAAGCACGAAATTTCCAGCCTTCAATGATACGTTTATCATTTTGTACTCCATCAATAAAAGATGGATTAAAACCTATGTTGAAATTGTAGGCCTGATGAGCTTTGGCTACCAGTTCATAAAAAGATCTATTCCAATCTGCATCATTAAAACGAGGAATACCTGAAAACACTTGGGTAAATCCTTGGGTTGGTTTGATAGCAATATACATTCTTCCATAATCTGGATGAGGAGGAATGTCGAGTATCTTTACAGCATCCTTAATGATCTCTCTCGCACTTGTTTCTCCAGCAAGACGACGCTGATAGAGACGTGCAATATCACCTTCGTTTAATGGAATGTTACCCCGCGAACTCCGTCCATAAAATCGATTCTCTTGTTTAACCGTAACCTGATGCGGCGCAAAGGGCGATGATGGAATTATCACAACGATATATCCCTTCAGCGGATCTGCTTCTGCGGAAAAAGCAGATATATGAATTTTGAGCGGTGGTTGCAGACTGTACATTGCTATTTGAGCCAGTTTTTCTGGAACGCCGTCTAAATCGATTGGAGTAAGGATTTTTAATTGACCATTCTCTTCGCCAATACCGTAAATAATCACACCACCATCATTCGCCATAGCAGCAAAATCTTTGGCGATCTCTACAGATTTGCTCGCAATTTGCTGTTTCGCATCAAAGGTTGCCGACTCTTCAATACCTTGGTCAATGGCTTGTTGCAATTCTGCTTCAGTTTTTGGAATCCACATAGATACCTCGTTATTAATTTCTAAAGAGCTATTATTCTGTCGCTATGCACGGTTTAACATTGACGCTAATAAATAGCTAAGCGTAAATTTCGTTTACGCTTAGCTATCTCTTTTAAATCAAATCTGACATAACATCCACCAGATCTTCCCAGTGTTTTTGCAGATCGATTTTAGATATCTCTTTCAATACTTGCCTTTCTATTAACAAGTATGCTAGTTTATAACTAACCTTCAAAGCAAACTCCTTAAGTTTGTTTTGCTGATATACTGTAGTATTGGATTTGGTGAAAATCCCTTGTTGATCTGCGACAGGACTAAATTTCGCAGTGGTACCATCCGACTTTAAAACCTTGGTGTTTGCAGCACTAAGGTTTTTTCTTCTTTTAGGTTCATGCCGTTGCTTGTACTTTTTCGATCGTTTTTTCATATGAATTCCTTTTGATGATTATTTAAGCTAAACACTTAGGTTTAGTTCGTGGCTAGTCATATACGGCTCCTTATTAGATTACGAAATTTACAAGTGTGAGTAATTTATAGATTACATAATGACTCCTTTTCTGATTTTAGATACAAAAAAACCCGCAAAGATTTTCACTAAATCTTTACAGGCTTTATTAGATATAAAATCTAATTGTAAAGACGTGATCATACACAATATTTGCGGTACGATCCGTCAAATGGAATAGGTGATAAACCTATATTTCAATGGTAGCGTTATTTTTTATTCCTGTCAAGTGCTATTTTGAAACAAATATTCTATATCTTTGCCTCAAACCACCCTGCCCTTAAAAAGCGATGCGGCTGCTGAATGCGTTGGCCATGTTTTGTATACTGGGCTGTCCAGATCGGCGTGAGAATACCTGACTCACGCACATCATCAATCGTGGCGATCAGCAATTGGCTCCCGGGCCAGCCGATTTCCCATGCATCGAGCACTGCCCGTTTGCGACGTTCGCTCGGCACGGTAAAGGCAATCAGCGGCCATTGATAGCGACCTTCCCAATACTTCGAGCGATACAACTCTCCATAGGAGTGGGCTTTGCCCGTGATAATACTCAGCTCCTCAGTTCCCCGATCAATCTCGATCGCATAAAGTTGATCGATCTGCCCCTGTTGTTGGCCAATCCCAAGCCACGGATACAACGACGAGCGCTCGCAATCGGGCTTCGTCGCATCAGCCCAGCGGCGCACCACGACAATCCCATCAGCGCGTGGCCGTGCGGTTGGGCCTAAGTCCATCTCAATATAACTGCTCATGCCGACAATACCAGGCACATATGGTAGCGATTGAATCAAACTGGTGATAACCTCGGCATACTCAATTTGATGTTCAGCCTGGTGCTGCGGATTAAACATCGTGGGTGCAAGTCGCTCACTGCCTTCTTCAAGCATGGGTAAGGCCTGTTTGACGATCTCCCAGCCGAGCGGCGTGAGACTATATAGGCGGCCATGGCGCGTCCAGCCGATTGCACCACGCGGATCATAGCCATGCGATTGAAAGTGTTCGCAGTAGGTCAGTAATTTCGCATCAACCAGTTTGACCAACGTGCGATTGACCGTTTGAATCGTCACGGTAAACGGATGCCCCCAGGCTGTGCGTAGGTGACGCGAGAGTAATCGGCCAAGCCGAGCAACGAGCACGAGGATCTGCATTTCGATGGGATTCAAGCCAATGGGTGTTGAAAATACCATACAACTATCTCCTCATAATCATAATGGTAGCTGCGCAGCCGGTTAAAGAATGTCGGCACGACCAAATGACCAATTTAGGCGATTCTAATGCGCTATTTTTTGCTTGGCGATTTGTAGGCCGTCTGAATGCGAAATGAATACGATTTGAACACGATGTGAACATATACGCCGAGGGAAAAGATGGTGCGAGCAAAAGAAACGCCATTAGCAAATAACGCATCTGCCAACGGCGTTTTTGTAATAGATGAATTCCTATATTCGATAGTATTTGATTATTTTCAATGATAATGAAAATAATCATGAGATGTCGGATTGTTCAATCAGTTGTTTAATCTGGCGGATTTGTTCTTGACGGCGCTTGCGTTTACCGCCTAAAGTGTCAATAATTTCGTTGCCACTTTTCTGCTCAAGGAGCAATTTGGTAATCGCGACAATATCCTCGATACTGGTTCCCTCAATCGCGGTAGTTTCGCTGGTTCCCTCGGTTCCCACGCTTGAATTGTTCTCTTTTTGCTCTTGGGTACTAGGGTACTGCCATACAACACTCTGATTAATTGGCTGAAGTGACAATGCATAGGCAGGCTCACGATCACACCAAAACCATTTACTATTCCACTCAACGGCTGCTGGCCATGATAGTGACGAAGATGCTTTCATTTTCTCTACAGCCCGATCGCCGATTGCTACCCATAAGAGATTATCGAGTGCTTCACTATCACCCTCAATTCCTAACGGATTGACCAATGTGGTTTGGGTTACGACGATAAGATGCATTCGGTATTTGGCAGCTTGGCGAAGCATTTCACCAACAAAGCGCCGAGCAATTGGTACTTTGGGTTTTGCCGATGATCCATCTTCGCCATGCACCTTACTCATCACATCAGGTGCTTCTTCGAGTACGATCGTAATAGGATCAAACTCAATTACCCCTTTTGAAGCAGCTTCCTTGCGTGCTTGGAGTTCCTCAAGAAGTATCTTCATGACATGGTTAATCTCGCCATACGCCTGAACTTGTGACAACCCACCATAGTCATTTGGTCGGGCATGCGAGTTGAGAATCACCAGCTGGTGTCCATCAATCGAACGTAAGTAGGTCAAAGCCATACTAAGTATCGATTTTCCTTGTCGTGATGGTCCGGCAATCCCAATATGTGGTCGCTTCCCGAGCAGCTCCAGCAGTGCAGGCCACATATAGATTGATGGCTGATCGTCGATAGATGAAGCAACAACACCTTTGGTTGATGATTTTGCGATTGGTGTTACTGTCACAGGTTTTGTTTGCCCACTCGATTGACCTGGTATCGAGAGTGCTGGTCGTCGTTTTGCTGGAGGAGTTCGTGCATGCCACCAGAGAAATGTACCTACAAAACTACAGGCAAAAAGAAATATTGTTGGATAAAGCCAAGGGGAGTTAATATCCATCGTGCTCCTCCTTTGATGTAGCTCCAAACGCCAAATACTCGGGCCACCGAGCAGAGACAATTCCAATTGCTAATCCTAGCGCCCATGCTATCAATCGTGCGGTTATGCCTGTGCTCAGCTTGTATGCGATTTGATAAAACAGCCAATCACACCATTTGTAGGCGGTAATAATGGCATCGGGAGCCAGAAAGCTTACGTAGCCCCACCCTGAACGCCGTAAGGTGTACATTTGTCCCACAAAGAGAAAGAAGGCTAGCCCAAGCCCTGCAAAGATTCCTCGGAGATCGCGTTGGCCCCAGAGCCAATATTGAAAATCGCTCATTGTTGAGACGGTGGTCACAATACTATTGCCCCAACCAATTGTGCAGGCGATCCCCTTTACGAGTTTGCGACTGGGGTCGAGGCGGCGTAGATCGAATAACACATCGGTAGTCATCGTGTTCTCCTTTGGTATACTAGCGCTGCATCACTTTGGTGTTCTCCTGTGATGCACGCCGCCGATGGTGGTGCATCGGCGGCACTTTATCCTTATTAATTAAGTATTGGTTTCATTGATATCCGGTGGAGATTCTGTTTGTGCATCAGCGGCAGAGTTTGACTGAACTGTCACACACTGGTATTCGATGAGATAAAGATCGGCATAGCGCTGCAATGGTGCGTCATAGTAAGCTCGGCCAACAGGCTGTGCTCCTCGTTTAAGCCGATAACCCATCTTTGTAATTTGGGTTTTGGTGCGCAAGGTCATCCCAACTCGTTCAAGAAGGGGAATCCAATGCTCCCGCTGCCCTGATCCCCACGTGAATCGATTTCCTTCTAATCCTTGGGCTACATCGTTTAGCACCCGTCGAATAACTTCAATTCGTTGTTTGGCGGTATTTGGTGATCCCATAAAACCTCATACATCATATTCAAGGTAGGGGTCGTCAGTTATAGGGTCTGGCGTGCTCTGGTTTTGTTCAACAGAAGTTGAACAATTGGCTAACGCTTGTTCAACGTTTCCAGTAAGTAATTCCATTAATTTGCTGCGAATTGCTTCATCATTGATTCGGGCAAGGCTTGCCATAATATCGGCAGCGAATAAACGAATATCTTTGCCACTGGCATGCAGTCCAATAATGATGAGGGCGCGGAGCACTGCGGATTCATTACCAAGGCTCCTAACGGTTTTGCTTAGCAAGGTGGAACTTCGCGTAGTTAGGCGTTCTTCAAAACTCATTGGCCAAGCTCCTCATAGCGCCGCGCACGGCGGGCGTATCCGCGTGCGATCGCTGTTTGTGGATTTGGGGCAACAATAGCCTGTCGAAAGCGTTGTTGGAGCGCACGAACAAGGATTGGCAACTCAGCTCCACCGCCTGCGATAATGATGGCATCGAGCTTTCCGCCACTTCCCCAGGCACGCACCATCGCATCGGCAACTTGCTGACCATTTGCTTCCCAAGGGCGTTCCCAACCTGTTGGTAGATCGAGTTCTTCGCCGGCTACCCGTACATAGCCCTTGCGCACTGCTTGATCAACATCGTGAAGTGTGAGATCGATGTTATAACGCCCGCTAATTCGCGTTTGGAGTTGCTGGAGTGGATTAGCACTCCCAAGCTCGAAGCTAATCGCACTATCGGGAATAACATTTAAGGCTTGGACAATGCAGGCATCCACGGTGTTATGACCAAGATCAATGACTCCAATGCGGCCTGTCTCGTATCCAAGATTGAGAATGCGCCCTGTTTCATCGAGTAACACGCCATACAATGCCCCAAGTGGCTCGCTAATCACACGAATTCCTGTTTTGAGGGTTGCACCGTGAAAGAACCCACTTGGCACAGCGTCACGTAAACGCCCAGCAAGCGCAACTGCGAGATCACGCTCACCTATCCAAGCTGCTGGTAACCCGGTTACACAAGCGCCGCCAGTTGGTTGGCCAAGCCGTTGAAGTGCTCCTTTAACAAGCGCTGGAATAATGTGGCGGTCGTAGAGTCGTTGTTGTGAGCGAAGAGAGAGGGGCGAGGGTGCTAATAATGCGTGCTCACCCGTCCACCAGAGTGTTCCATGAACTTCTACCGTTGGAATATCGTGGAGACTTCCCTCTGCATTGCTTGCTGCTGGAGCAACAATTGCTGGAAAAATAGTTGTCTGCTCTTCGCCATTCTCATTGATTGTGTACTTAACAAAGCCATGGCCGATATTTGCTCCATGAACGGTAATTGACATATAATGCTCCTAAGTAAGGTTTCCCACAGGCCGCTGGTGTATGCATTGATTGCAGATACTGGTGGCTTTTTTATTGTTGTGATTGGTCAGCGATTGGTAATTTAAGGGGTGCAGAGTGATTGGGCTGGAAGGTAATTGTTCCGTAGGCTAACCATTGCCCTTTACGACCTTGCCGTGCAGACTGGATAGCAACGCCTGATTGCTGGAGCTGCGTTACCGCCGTTTGGGCATCTTCTTGAGAATCGGCGATGATACGGATCTGAACAATAATAGGCTTGTTCATAACCCCCCTTATGATGCTGCTGATTGAAGATCGGTTCGTGTAATACCCATCCACCATTGATCAAGATGGGTAGCAATCCACGCGCGTAAATCTATGCCACACTGTGCAACCATGGTTCCAAAATCGTGTGGGTCAGGGCGCATGCGATAGACTTCTTTGCCTTTGAAGATATCAAGCCAAAATGCAGCTGATTTATCTCCAGCGGCATCGGCATCAGTCGCGATAAAGAGTGGTTGGCACAAGCTGTATTGCACGAGCCATCGAAATGCACGGCCTTGGGTTGTCCCAACTGCCACGACCCCAGCGAGTGGAGTTCCTCGTCGTTCAAATTGGCCAAGTGCTTGTTGGGCCACAAGGGCATCGATCGGTCCTTCAACAAAGATGCTTGGCTGCCCAGGTCGCAGCGTATCGATGCCATAGGGAACATTACTGCTTCCGGCTACCGTCACATACTTAAAGCCTTCATCACGAGGATTGGTTTGGCGAATTGAGAGCTTCCAGAGCTGCCCATCACAAAACCAAGGAATAACATACCCTGCAGGCAACCACACGCCATCTTTATCCGGGTCATCAAGTCCCCACCGGTGTAATGGACGGTTGAGCGGTTTCGGGTTATAGCCAATTGCTGCGGTGCGGATTGTATGATCACTTAGGCCACGTTGGCGAAGATAGGTCAGCGGCGTTGAATCAGCAGCGGCATCTTTCCACAACATATCCACGCAATAGCCGAGAAAACTCAGGCCCATTTGTTGCCATTGTGTGCCTGGTGGCTCACAGGCGCTCGGTGGCTCAGGGTCAGGAACCGATCGTGATTCCTTAGCTGATCGCGTAATGGTTAATCCGAGTGCTTCAAAAGCCGCTTTAATCAAAACAGGCCAATCAGGGTGATCTTTGGTTGGAATGAAGCCATGGTCGCGCAGGAAAATAAAATCAATATCCGATGCCCATGGCTGGCCCATGCGACAACCACGACACCACCAGCGGCCACCGCTATCGCCATGTGGTTGAACACGAAACCGATCCTTGCCACCACACAAGGGGCAGGCTCCGGCCCATTCACCACCATTGGTTGCGGCTACTTTGCGCAGGGTAGTACGCTGGCCAACCAAGGCAAGAAAATCATCGCCGGAAAGATGGTCAATCATTGAAACCTCCCACAAGAAACGTCACTAGCGTCACCGAAGTGTCATGCTGTCTAAAGTAGTGATTTATGTCTTTCCAAAGGGATAAAACTGATAATCGTCGCAATGTCACAAGTGTCACATGATTCTCGTTATTGAGGACTCTGGTTAATGATCGCGTGCATGTTTCATATTAAATTGGACATGTCCCCCTGTGACTCTGTGACTCTTCTTAAGAAAGCCGCTCTCAGAGGCGCTTTTTAGCGTCACAATCCATCGGTGACAGTTCGGTGACGTTGTGTCGCTTCTCATGCGCTGAACCTCCATACCTGAATTGATCGGCCATTGGCTGCTTTGCTATCCAGCACATCAACCTGGCCTGCAAGTCGTAACACCTCTAAGACCTCGGTAATCTCTTTTTTGGATTGGTGGGTTCTGCGGCAAAGATCACGCACCGTCAACCCTGAAAGGGTATCTTTCAGAATGTCCAGCAGTTTATCGCCCAACTTAGTTTCTTCACTCTGAATCCCATCGCTCCAAATACGGTGCAAATCGCTGCGCCAGCGCTCGACAATCGCGATCGCGCGTTTGAGGTGATCGAGCTGCATGATTACTGGCAATTCAGGGCAATCCATCGCGGCCAAAATCATGGCCACGCGCAATGCATGCCCTGGGAAACGGGCATAACTGGCATAGAGTGTGTCGGGTAGTCCGCTGTTGGGGAGATCGAACCGCAGCACCTTGTCATAGCGTTTCCACAATCCCATCACACCAGGTGCGAGTCGGATCGCACTCGGGGGATGTTCGTTATAGATCCGCACAAAGCGCTTGATATTTTCCTCAGGCACATCGTCTACCAGTTCGGCCTCGGGCTTGGGAAACAGGGTATCCAGATCCTTGAGACCATCAAGGAGGTCATCAGGCATCACCAATTCGTCGGGAAACTCGGCATAACGAGGTGGTGCATCTGGCATCAGAATGGCGAAGCGACTCCATAGGCCTTCATCCCACAGTTTCTCGCTGCGGAGGTGATCTTCAATATTCTTTGGTGTGGTTGCGCCAAGGAACGAGAGACTGGCATCACGAATCGTTGTTCGGCCATGGGTGATCGTTTCGTGGGCCAAGTATTCAGGGTTATCAAATAGCTTGAGTAAGAGCGAGAGCAGCTCGGCCATATACTCTTTTTTCATGTCACTGAATAAGAACCCGGCTTCATCGAGCAGCCATGCCCGTTGGGCCGCTTGGGCGCGGGCGAGCAGCCACTGTTCACGGTCATAATCACTGTAGCTGTCCAGCTTATCAGGAATGACGGTCGAAAACTGCTGGAGCAGCGACTGAGGCGTGCTCTTGTCGGGTAAGAGCAAATGGCCAAGGCCCGCACGCCGCAGTACCCGCTCGACGACTTTCATGGCCGTCGATTTGGCATAGCGACCAGGGGGTGCAACGAACAAAGCATAGACATTGGGATAGTAGAAGGTCTCACCAATTTGGAGATACAGCCGTCGCGCGATCGCAGTTGCTGCTAGGAAAAGACCTGCGGCTTCGTGAAAAATAGGTGGTGTGACTGGACTAGCTTGGCTGGCATAGTCAATGAAGGTGTCAAGCCATGTGCCACATTTGCCCTGCTGTCGAATGACCTTTGTCAGTTCGTTCGGCAGCGGCGGCATGGTGCGGAGCGCCGGTGTTGGCTCACTCTCGATTAAGAGCGAAGCAATCCGATGATCGGCGCGGATTGCCGTCTCCAGCGCCGCACGAACGCCGTCTGCACCACCAGCTTCGAATGCCTGCATCAGACTCTGAATAACAGCTTCCCATTCACCATAATCCTGTTGACCAGGGATTGTTGATTGCAACAATGCGTTGATTGCAATGCGGGCTGCTAAAAAGGTAGGTTGTGTTGTCATACATCCCTCAAAAACAACCTCTCACGCAAGGAGAGAGGAAAGGCTGATAGGTTCTCGTTGTGGTGCTGGTGGGGGGGGATTGAGAAAGTGACATTCCAGCATCAATTGAATGCGGCGCAGTCGTTCCACGTGGACGCTATTCGCATTCATTGGTAACGAGCGCTCGGCTATTTGTAAGGTAAAGACTAGGTCGTCCAGATCCTGTTGTTGTTCCGGTGATAAAGTGTGAGATTGCATAACAGTTGCAACCTTTCTGCTACCGTGTGTAGCGGGTTGTTGTCATCGTCCTGTAATCTAGCGCTCCAAAAAGAGAAAATTGGTTGCACCTTATATAGGGTGTGTACATTTTGTGAGGAGCGTTTAATGCCTACGATTCACTCTCTACTTCCTGCATATGAGCGTTCTATGCGCTCACGTGGGCAACGCCCAAGGGGTATCCAACGCTATATCGCCCATCTCCGCAGCTTCCTCGTTCACGCTGGGAATGATTTTGATATCGTTGATCTGAAGCCACGCGACATTCGCAGGTTTCAAGAAGTCCGTTGTGAGGAAGTGGCCCTTCGCACCGTCCATGGTGCGTTGACGGCCCTTCGCTCGTTTTGCCTTTGGGCTATCGAGGAAGAGTACATTGCAGACGATCCGACTGCGCGAATGCGATGGCCCAAGCTACCAGAAACAGCCCCAAAAGCATTGACGCGTCAACAGCTTCGCCGTTTGATGACAGCCCTAGAAGAGCCGATTGACTTGGCTACTCATGAGCGATGGCAATGGCGGCGAAATAGACGGGTTATTTTATTGATGTTATTTGCTGGGTTGCGTATGTCGGAAGTGATTGACCTACGCTGGCGCGATGTCGATCTTGATAATCGCGTCTTGGTTGTGCGTGATGGAAAGGGCGGGCGAGCACGTTCGCTACCCATTCATGCAGCATTGGCAAAAGAGCTTAGTCGTGTTGCTATAAAAGATCCAGAGTATGCGGTTGCTGGTCGGAGCGATGGTGCTCCAGTATCCCGCGATCACGATAAGATGTTTCGGCGCTGGTTGAAGGAACGTGGTGTCGAGTTGAGTGCTCACCAGCTGCGTCACACGTTTGCGACTGAATTAATGCGGAGTGGTGCAAATTTACGGTATATCCAAGAACTTATGGGCCACCGTAGTATTGAAACCACCCAACGCTATCTCTTGGTCGAGCCAGATGTGCTACGGGTTGCTGTAGCACAAATGCCTGCTGCCTGGTAGGTTTTATCTCCTCTAGATGAGGGATTGTAGCCGAGTCCCTCATCACCCACCAATGCCACTTTAGCTCAGTTGGTAGAGCATACGACTGAAAATTGTAGGGTCTCCGGTTCGAGCCCGGAAGGTGGCACCAAATCAAACCACTGGTTGAAAAACCAGTGGTTTTTGTTGTTTAGTTCATTTGAACAAATGGGGTGAAAAGTTCATAGCTCACCGGGCTGAGCCAGCGCTCAATCGCTGGCCGATCCCGCTCGCGGCTGAAAATCGCAATGAATGGTTGTAAACAACGGGCCTCATCACAGCCGTTCAAACGCGCACCAGTGACGCTCCAGCCAAGGTTCGTTGGGCTGAATACTTGGGTGTCGAGTTGACCAACCCAGTGCTGTTGACTTGGTGTGGTGCTGCTCCCTTGTACGTTGTAATAAGCCCAGCCCGGCGGTGGCGCAGTAAAATCATCAAAAATGCTGCTCGAAAGCGTCGGATATTGTTTGGTACTGCTGTGATAAAAGCTTACCGCTACATCATCACGCCCATTGACCGCCACACTCGGCAGCGAGAAGCCGTTTTGGGCATTGAAAATAAATGGCCGCGCTAAACTGAATGGTAATAAACTTAGATCACGTTCATACATTCGCACCGCATCAATATAGGGAAAGGTAATCGTATTGCTGGAAACTGCATTCCACATAAAACCAACAGTGCCTTTGGCCACCCAACCTGCGCGGATTCGCCCATCATCATCACTACACCAATTGCGCTGATCTGGGGTTGGGCAAATGCGTGCGCCAGCTGTCCACTCAGCAACATTGAGATCGCTACTGGTTGGAATTGGCTGGTTCTCATCCCAAGCGTAAACCCGCAGGCTAGTTTGATTGATGTGGGTTGCAAAATACATCATATCTTTAGCACCCCGCACCAAGTGCCAAGCCCGCTCAGTGCTTGAGGAGTAACTTCGAATAAAGGGTAAATCGTCTTCAAGTGTATCAGTTTGAATCTGGCTGACCCATGTGCTATCAATGGCCCCGCCGATTGGCTGCCGTTCCATTGCCAGCCAAATTTGATTAGCGCTGAGTTCAAGTTGGGGATCAACCCAAGTAAAACCTTGGGTGGCGGGCACATCGTACCATTCCCAGGCTTGTTCGGCCAAGCCAGCACTATCGGTGTAGGCAATGCGCACAAGCCCACGCTGGGCATCGGGTGCATACTGCAACAACCAAATAAAGAGATCACGGCCATAATCATAGGCAAAGGCTTGTTGGCAACACAGGCCGCCTGCTGCCGTAGGAAACAGCGTCAATGGATCGAGTTGCTGCCAATGATTGCCTGCATCAAGCGAAAAAAAGGTTTTTTGGCCAACCCCAACTAACCAACTATCGCCGCTGGCGACCCCACGCACCGCATCGCCAAAATTCATTGAGGTTGGGATAGGATGCAGCCGCAGAACCTGAAATGCACCTGCTGGATCACCCTCACCTTCACCAAAAATATGTTCTGTAGAGCCTTGATCAGCAGCTTGGGCTTGGGGTATGCTTCCCAGCACGATCGCTACCAACAGCCCAACTAGGGCGACCCTCAACCAAACCATGAGCATAATCCTTTCAACAGTGACCTTCGATTGAGCGCAACTATACCCCTGAATGGAGATTGTGACAAAAGTTTGTGACAGTTGTTGTCACAACTTGCTGCTATGCTCAAATCCAACATTGGCTAGGAGGTCTGCGATGCATCCAATAACTGGAATTGAAGCAGTATTGCAATGGTTTGCTGAACGCTATTCATCAAGCGAGGCTGAGCAAATTCGGAGTGCGGTCAATGCCAATACTCGTTTGCTCAAGGCCTGGCGTACCAATCCAGCCAATGCCCGCCCTTTGGCCAGCGATAAACATTTGTGGTGCTTGCTGGGCGCGATGTATGGCAACGCGATTTTGGCCCAAGCTCAAGCGGTGTATCGCCAAGCCACAGCCCATTACCAACGCTGGCTCAATCGCCGCCGCAATCTCCAAACGGTTGAAGTTCGTTTGCAAGGCGATCTCGCCCGTTTTGGCGAACAACACCCCCGCACTCAACGGACTTTGGCGCAATTACAACGCCTGCATCAAGAATTATTAGCCGCTTAATCAACTGCTCATTTTGGCATTTCCTGCGAGCTTAGGCTAAAAAAGGCCTTGGCTTAATTGGCATGGCTTGAAAATTCGCCTAAAATAGCCGCTTTTTACCGCAAAATCGTACTATACTAGAATAAACGCGGTTTTTTCCGATTTTATTGACAGAAAATGATTATCGATTTATAATCATTCTCAATAACCATGCGACGGTATGGTCAAAGGCATAATGCGAGGTATCTATGACCGTGTTTGGTATCCGAGAAGGAACGCCCGCCGGCGATATTTTGAGCTACATTCAGCGTAAAGGTTCAGCGACTGTCAAGGAATTGGAAGATGCGCTGGCTGTGAGCACAACTGCGGTGCGCGAGCAACTAACCCATCTCACCAATCAAGGTCTTATTGCACCAACCAAAATTCGCCAAGGACCAGGCCGCCCTTCCTACCGCTATACTCTGACTGCTAAGGCTCAATCGCTCTTTCCCAAGGGCTACGATGTGCTTTTGAATGTGTTGCTGGAAGAAATTTTGGCGACCGAAGGCCCAGAAGGTATGGCTCAGTTGCTCAGTCGGGTGGGCACACGCTTGGCTACGCTCTACACGGGCGATCATCCCGCCAATGTGGCTTTGCGTGAGCGTTTGATGCAATTCGTCTACACGATGAACCGCAAAGGGATGTCGATCAATGTGGCCGAATCGCCTGGCGGTGGATGGGTGGTGAGTGAGTATGCCTGCCCTTATTTTGAGGTGGCCCAAACTCACGATAGCCTGTGCAGCATGGAACGCCAAATGATGGAAACTGCGCTCGGCCATGAAGTTGAAATTCAACGACGTATGGTCGAAGGTCATAATGGCTGTCACTTTGTGATCAAAGCCGATGAGATTGGGATCGAGAAGCATAACTAAGTTCTTTGGCGGCTGGCGATGCAGGGGGCATGCCACGCTGTTGTGTTGAATAGCAATCTTGAATAGGAGTGTCATGAGCGCCAACAATTTGGTCATTCGCAACTTGCACGTTGCGGTCGATGGCAAAGAAATTCTTAAAGGCATTAATCTCACCATCGAAGAAGGCAAAATTCACGCCATCATGGGGCCAAATGGCTCAGGCAAGTCAACCTTGGCATACACCCTCGCTGGTCACCCACGCTATGAAGTGACCGAAGGCGAAGTTTGGTACAAAGGCCAAGATGTGCTTGATCTCGAACCAAATGATCGTTCAAAATTGGGCTTATTCTTGGCCTTCCAATATCCAGTGGCGGTTGCTGGTGTAACTGTTGCCAACTTCTTGCGGGCAGCCTTGAACGCCCATCGCGCTCAAGAAGGCGTTGATCCCAAATCAACCGCCATTCCAATGGCTGAATATCGCAAAGTGATCAAAGCCCGCATGGATATGCTGGAAATGGCTCCTGACTTTGCCCGCCGCTATTTGAACGAAGGTTTCTCGGGCGGTGAAAAGAAACGCCTTGAAATTTTGCAAATGGCCATGTTGCAGCCTTCAATCTCGATCATGGACGAAACCGACTCAGGCCTTGATATCGACGCTTTGAAGATTGTGGCCGAAGGGGTCAACAAAGTTAAAGCTGAAAAGCCTGAATTAGGCGTGTTGGTAATTACCCACTACCAACGCTTGCTCAACTACATCAAGCCCGATTATGTGCATGTTTTGATGAACGGCCAAATTGTGCGCGAAGGCGGCCCCGACATGGCCTTAGAACTCGAAGAAAAAGGTTACGATTTCATTCGAGAGGAAGTGTTCGGCAATGCCAGCTAATTTGCAATCTACCTTTGATCTGGCACAATTTGAGGCTTTGCTGGCCAGCCGCAACGAGCCAAGCTGGCTGACCAGCCGCCGTCGCGAAGCTTGGGAAGCATTCGAAACCGCTGAGCAACCAGATTGGCGACGAACCAATTTGAAGGGCTTCAATATCGCCGATTACACGCTGGCTGAGGCCGAAGTTTCAGTTGATTTTGCTGGCGCGGAAGGCGTGACGATTCTGCCTTTAGCCGAAGCGATTCAAAGCCATGCCGAATTGGTGCAACGAGTGCTTGGTAGCGCCGTCCAAACCAGCCGCGATCCATTTTCAGCGCTCAATAATGCTTTGGTCAACGGCGGGATTTTCATCCACGTTGCCAAAGATGTTGCGGTTGAAGAATTGGTGCGAATTCGCTATCACCTCAGCAATCCTGGCACGGTTGTCGCACCCCGCACATTAATCGTCACTGAACGCCATAGCTCGATCAACGTGATCGAAGAAATTAGCTCAGCTGATTTTGCTGGCAGCGCAGTGGTCTTGACGGGTGCTGAAATTGAGGTTGGCGATGGTGGCCAAGTTGGCTTCAGCAGCGTGCAAACCTTGAACAGCAATGTCTATGTGTTAGGCAGTCAACAAATTCGCATCAACCGCGATGCCCAAGCCGAATGGCTAAACGTGGTGGTTGGTAGCGCTGTGCAGCACGTCACCTTGGAAGCCAATTTGAGCGGTAACGGATCAAGCGTCAATTGGAATGGCTTGTTGTATGGTAATGGCAAGCAAAACTTGCTGGTTGCGCCCAAGCTCAATCACATTGGCTTGAATACCGAAGGCCAAATCAACTTCAAAACCGTGGTCGATGATGAAGCCTATGCCGTTTTCGATGGCATGGTCAAAATCCCTGCCACGGGCCAAGGCACCAACTCCGACTTGCGCGAAAATGCCTTGCACTTGAGCAAAACTTCACGCTCGGATTCAATTCCAGGCTTGGAGATTGATGCCAATGAAGTTAAGGCAGGCCACGGCTCGACTAGCGGCCAAATCGATGAAGAGCAGTTGTTCTATCTGCAATCGCGTGGTTTGCCGTTTGCCGAAGCCAAGCGCACGATCGTGTTGGGCTTTGTCGGCGAAATCATCGATATGATTCCTGATGAAGCTGTGCGCGAACGGGTCGAAACCATCGTCGCCGAAAAAGTCTAAGCATCAAAAATCTTCGTGGTTTCAGTCAATGTATAAGATTGAAACCACGAAGAGCACGAAGAACGCTAAGATCGATAAGTTATAAGATCAGAATTGATTCGCCAAAAATGAATAACAAAGGTATCTAAATGATATCCATTGACTCATTTTGGAGAAACAATTATGCCTTTATTGTTAGCTGATGAAGCATTCGCAGTAGTTGGAGCGGCGATTGACGTACATCGTGAGTTGGGTAGCGGATTTCTAGAAGCTGTCTATCAAGAGGCACTTGAATTCGAATTGACCCAACGTCAAATTCCTTTTATACGTCAACAGCCATTGCCAATTCGCTATAAACAAACGATCTTAAATAAACTCTATATTGCCGATTTGGTTTGCTTCGACCAGATTATTGTTGAAATAAAGGCAATTCAACGATTAACATCGGTTGAACATGCTCAATTATTAAATTATCTCAAGGCGACGCATAAACCGCTAGGGATCTTAATGAATTTTCATAGTCGGCCAACACTGGAATGGAAACGCTTAATTTTGAGTAACGATACTTAGCGATCTTCGCGTCCTTCGCGGTTCCTATTCTTCGTGCTCTTCGTGTCCTTCGTGGATCAAATAAACAATTCGTGGGCTCCTTTATGGAATCGGATATTGGTGAGTTATGTCTGTACAAACAACCCTTGATATTCAGGCCATTCGCGAGCAATTTCCGCTCTTGGATCAATCGATTAACGGCCATCGCCTAGCCTATTTGGATAGCACCGCAACTGCCCAAAAGCCGCTAGCAGTGCTTGATGCGATGGATCGCTATTATCGCACGATTAATGCGAATGTTCATCGAGGTGTGTATCAGATTAGTGAAGCTGCCACCGAAGCCTATGAAGGCACGCGCCGCACGATTGGCCGCTTTATCGGCGCGAAATCGACCAAAGAAATTATTTTTACTCGCAACGCCACCGAAGCGATTAACTTGGTTGCCCAAAGCTGGGGCCGAGCCAATTTGCAAGCGGGCGATCGAATTTTGCTCACAGTCAGCGAACATCATTCCAATTTAGTGCCATGGCAATTGCTAGCAGCCCAAATTGGCCTAGAGCTTGATTTTATCGAGCTTGATGCGCAAGGCCGACTTGATCTCAGTGACCTTGATCAACTATTGACTGAACGCACCAAATTGGTCGCCATGACCCACATGTCGAATGTGTTGGGCACGATCAATCCAGTTGAACGTGTGATTGCTGCTGCCAAACAGGTTGGAGCCTTGGTGCTGCTGGATGGGGCGCAAAGCGTGCCCCATATTCCTGTCAATGTTCAAGCGCTTGGCTGCGATTTCTTGGCCTTTTCGGGGCATAAAATGTGTGGACCAACTGGCATTGGGGTGCTGTGGGCGCGACGCGAATTGCTTGAAGCGATGCCACCGTTTATGGGTGGTGGCGATATGATCAAACGGGTCGGGCTACGCGAAAGCTCTTGGAACGATCTCCCATGGAAATTCGAGGCAGGTACGCCAGCAATTGCCGAGGCGATTGGCCTTGGCGCGGCGATTGACTTCTTGAATGAACTTGGGATGCAGGCGATTCACGAGCGCGAACGCCAATTGACCAACTACGCTTGGGATAAACTTAGCGGCATCGATGGGTTGACCATTTTTGGTCCACCTGCTGCCGAGCGCGGTGGCTTGTTGAGTTTTACCCTCGCAGGCGTGCATGCCCATGATGTGGCAGCGATTCTCGATACCCAAGGGATTGCAGTGCGGGCTGGACATCATTGTACCCATCCGTTGCACGATATTTTTGGCGTGCCAGCAACGGTACGCGCATCATTCTACCTATACACGCTTGAGGAAGAAATTGATCGTTTGGCCGAAGCCTTGGTTTTGGCTCGCGATACCTTCCAACTGTGAGGCCTTGTGGACGATTTATATCGTGAAAATATATTAGATCATTATCGCCATCCGCGAAATTACGGCGAGATCGAGCAAGCAACGATTGTGCAACACGAGCATAACCCGTTGTGCGGCGATCAACTCAGCATTTATTTGCTAGTCGAAAACGAGCGGATTGTTGATGTAAAATTTAAAGGCAAAGGCTGCGCGATCAGCCAAGCTTCAGCCTCGATGCTCAGCGAAGAACTTGCTGGCAAAAGCGTTGATGAGGCCAAAGCCTTTGATAAACAAACCATCCTCGATTTATTGGGGATACCGATTGGACCCGTGCGGCTCAAGTGTGCCTTGCTCTCGCTCAAAACGCTCAAAGCTGGTCTCTACGGAGTCAATCTGGTTGACGACGATGAGGATAGCCTTTGATCCAGTCCGTTCGACATCCGGCACTAATTAGTATTATCCGATTGATTAAGTTGGCTGGAGTCGGATTCGCTTTCTGGGCAACCTATGCCTTGTTCGAACGATTGCGTGAGCAGCGCTATCAACAATCAATTGCCACGGTAATAGCTGAATTTTCTGCTAACGAATGGCAGCATTTAGAAACAGAATTGCAAGATTCTGAATCAAGTAATCTCATCACTTATTCGTGATCACACTATAGGAGGCTCAGGGCATGTCCAACCCTGCACAAAACGAGATCGAGTTTGATTACTCGAAGTACGGCTTTCGCGACGAAGAGAACTACACATTCAAATCTTCAAAAGGTCTGAGTGCCGATATTGTGCGCACGATCTCGGAAATGAAGGGCGAACCTGAATGGATGTTGCAACGCCGCTTGAAGGCGCTGGAAATTTTCCACAAGAAGCCATTGCCAACCACTGGCGTATGGGCTAACCCACGCTTGGTCGAGTTGGATTTCCAAGATATTCACTATTATGTGCGGCCTGGCGAACGCGCCGAAAATAGCTGGGACGATGTGCCAGAAAATATCAAGAATACCTTTGAAAAATTGGGTATTCCTGAAGCTGAACGCAAGTTCTTGGCTGGCGTTGGCGCTCAATACGAATCAGAAGTTGTTTACCACTCGTTGCGTGAAGAGTGGGAAAAACTGGGCGTGATCTTTCTTGATACCGATACTGGTTTGAAAGAGTATCCAGAATTGTTCAAGGAATATTTCGGCACGATCATTCCTTCAGCCGATAACAAATTTGCTGCCTTGAACACAGCAGTTTGGTCGGGTGGCTCGTTCGTGTATGTACCCAAGGGTGTCAAGGTCGATATTCCATTGCAAGCCTATTTCCGCATCAACGCTGAAAACATGGGCCAGTTCGAACGCACCTTGATTATCGTTGACGAAGGCGCAGAAGTTCACTATATCGAAGGTTGTACCGCGCCAGTCTACAGCACTAACTCATTGCACTCAGCGGTTGTGGAAATCATCATCAAAAAAGGTGGCAAATGCCGCTATACCACGATTCAAAACTGGGCCAATAATATCTTCAATTTGGTAACCAAACGCGCCGTAGCCTACGAAGATGCTTCAATGGAATGGGTCGATGGCAACATTGGCTCGAAGTTGACCATGAAGTATCCTGCGGTCTACATGATGGGTCGCGGCGCAAAGGGCGAGGTGCTCTCAGTCGCTTATGCTGGCGAAGGCCAACATCAAGACGCTGGAGCCAAGATGGTGCACGGCGCTCCCGACACCACCAGTCGCATCACCAACAAATCAGTCTCGAAGAACGGTGGTCGCACGACCTATCGTGGTTTGGCCAAGGTTATGCGCGGTGCACACAATGCCAAAATCAACGTGGTCTGTGATGCCTTGATTCTCGACAATCGCTCAGCCTCGGATACGATTCCTTATATCGAGATCGAGGAAGATTCAGCAACCGTCGCCCACGAAGCAACCGTCGGCAAAATCGGCGAAGAGCAATTGTTCTATCTGATGAGCCGTGGTCTCGACGAAGCTGAAGCACTTTCGATGATTGTGTTGGGCTTTATGGAGCCATTCACCCGCGAATTGCCCATGGAATACGCTGTCGAATTGAACCGCTTGATCCAAATGGAAATGGAAGGTTCGGTCGGCTAGGCTTGGCCTATCAACGCCGAGGCGCAACCACTGCGTCCTCGGCGTTTTCTATGTCAGATCATTGTTAATCAATTTAGTTAATAAATTAAGGAATAATGATGAGCTTTCAAATTGTTGCAACGCTGCAAGATTTGGCCGACACGCCAGCGATTCAAATTGACTTTGCTGGCGAACAAGTTGGGATTTTTCGCTGTGGCACGCAGTATTTCGCCACCAGCAACATTTGCACCCATGCCTATGCCGAATTGCATGAGGGCGAGTTGGATGTTGATGATTGTACAATCGAATGTCCGTTGCATGGCGCACGTTTTGATTTAGCTAGTGGTCGCCCGCGCTCGTTGCCAGCGACCGAACCATTGAAGGTCTATAGCCTTAAAATTGAAGGCGATCAAATTTTGCTTGAAGCTTAACTATTAATCTTGATAAAGGAGCAATCGATGAGCGATTATGTGAATCCTGAGGTCTTGGTGAGCACGGATTGGGTTGCCGAACATTTGAATGATCCTAATGTGCGCTTGGTTGAGTCGGATGAAGATATTTTATTGTATGAAATGGGTCATATCGCTAATGCAGTCAAAATCAATTGGCAAGATGATTTAAACGATCTCCAGATTCGCGATTATATTGATGGCGACGATTTTGCTGCGTTGCTGAGCCGCTTTGGTATTAGCAACGACACGACGATCGTATTTTATGGCGATAAAAATAATTGGTGGGCTTGCTATGCCTATTGGGTTTTCCAATTGCTTGGTCACGAAAAGCTCAAAATTATGAATGGTGGCCGCAAAAAATGGATCGACGAAGGCCGTGAATTGACCCGCGTTGTGCCAAGCTTCGAACCAACCAGCTATGTCGTGGGCGAGCCAAAGCCCGAAATTCGCGCCTTCCGCGATGATGTTTTGGCCCATATTGGGCGGCCAAATCCGCGTCAAACCGCAATTGAATTGCCAGCTGGCCATAGCTTGGTCGATGTACGCTCGCCCGATGAATATACTGGCAAAAAATTGCATATGCCCGAATATCCCCAAGAAGGTGCTGTGCGCGGTGGCCATATTCCAGGTGCGGTTAATGTGCCTTGGGCCAAAGCCGTTAACGATGATGGCACGTTCAAAAGCGCCGATGAGATTCGCCAATTGTATGGCGATGTTGGGGTTACGCCCGAAAGCGATACGGTGGTGTATTGCCGGATTGGTGAACGCTCATCATTAACCTGGTTTGTGCTGCACGAATTGCTGGGCTACAAAAATGTGCGCAATTACGACGGCTCGTGGACTGAATGGGGCAATGTGGTTGGCTTGCCAATTCATAATCCTACGACCAGCAAATAGTTAATTACCTCGCCCAGCTACAAAACAAAAAGCCCCGCTCCCACATTGCGTGGAAGCGGGGTTGGGGTGAGGGAAACTAGCTAAACAATGCACGATTGGCATTGAGATACTCGGCCAATGATTGAGCTGGCTTGCCAGTCAAGCGCTCAACGTCGTTGGTCACAAGATCCAACGCGCCTGAGCCGATCAAATCGTGGTCGATCGCAACGACGAAACCAGCGATTTGGGCGGGTAGACCAAATTGCTCAAGTTGTTGTTGAGCGCTAGCAGCATCAATTGGATAGTAGGCGACTTCGCGGCCTGCAAATTCGGCCACAGTTTCAGCGATTGCTTTGTGGGTCAGGCTCACAGGGCCAGTGATGTTATAAACTTCCGAGGCGGTGTTATCGCTGACCAAGGCGGCAGCGGCGGCAGCGGCACAATCGGCGCGGGCAACTAAGCCAGCAGCGGCATCGCCAGCAGCGGCAGCGATTACGCCACCAGCTAAAGCGCCTTTGATTTTATCGGTAATCGTTTCAAAATAGAAGTTGTTGCGCAAGAAACTATAGCTCAAGCCGCTCGCCACAATTGCTTGTTCGGTCGCAGCGTGTTCACGAACGAACTCCATTGGGGCTTCGGCGGGATTGATTGCCGAGGTATAAACCAGATGTTTCACGCCAGCCGCAGCGATTGCTTTGACCGCATCAGTTTGCAAGCGCACCCGTTCGCCACCAATTACATCGATACTGATCATCAAGACGCGCTCGACTCCAGCCAAAGCAGCCGTCAGACCAGCGGGATCGCTGAAATCGCCAGCGACAACTTTAACCCCTTGGGCTGCGACATCGGCCAATTTGGCGGGATCACGGGTGATTGCCACAACTTGATTTGCTGCAACTTTTTCGAGCACTTGCTGCAAAACCAACCGCCCTAATTGCCCAGCCGCACCTGTGATCGCTACCAAACCTTGGGTATTTGCCATGATTGAAAACCTCGCTAATGAATGTTTAGATCTAAACAACACTCGTTGTTTAATTGACATCTGTTGAATAGCATAAAGAAGCCATGGTATAGTGTCAACCAGCAAAAACCAAAATTTGTTGTTTAGGCAACAAAGGAGCTAAAATGTTGGGAAACGCAGTTAAAATTGATCCGCGCACCAAGCGCACCCGTAAATTAATTCTTGATGCCTTGATTCAGCTCTTGCGCACCCGTACCTTTGAGGAAGTCACAGTTAATGAGATTGCCGAAGCGGCGACGATCAATCGCGCAACGTTCTATGCCCATTTCAGCGATAAATATGCTTTGGTCGATGAACTGATTCGTGATGGCTTTATGCTGTATCTTGATCGGCGCATGCAGCATTATCCTGATACGCCAACCCGTTATATGCAAGCCTTGCTGTGGGCGATCGCCGACCATTGGGCGATGATCCATGGTCAATGTAATCAATATCATCGCTTTTTCGATTCGTTGGCCGAAAATCAGATCAAACGCATGCTTGAGCAGCATATTCAAACTTGGCTTGATCATTATGGGCCGCTGCGCAACGTCCCATCCATGCAACGCCAATTATTAGCAACCATGCTGAGTTGGTCGGTCTATGCCTTGGCCGCCCGCTGGCTGTATAGCGACCGTTGCCAAAACCTCGAACACTTTATTAATGATAGCGTGCCCTTGCTGGTTGGCAGTATCGAAGCTTTGAAGGGATGAAGGATGAGGGATGAGGGATGAAGAACCTAAAGATTGGAGATCATTATTTTTGACACAGAGGCGCAGAGGATAAAGGCTGATGGCTTTGGGCTATCGGAAGGTTTTGTAGTATGTCAGTAATTCCCGATAGCCAATCGCCTATAGCCTTTCATCACATCTTCGCGTCCTTCGTGATTTCCGTTCTTCGTGTCCTTTGTACCCTTTGTGGATCAAACCGAGAATTGATAGTTGGAGGAAGTTATGCGTTCGATGATTCGTAGCTTGGTAACTCAAATTGCCCCCTTGGATTTACGCGAGCAGGCCGATTGCAACGAAACCTTGGCATGGATCGATAGCGATGCACCCTTATTTCGCACGGCCAAGCCAGCAACCCCGCCAATGCATTTAGTTTCCTACATTGTGGTCTATGATCCGGCGACAGCCCAGATTTTATTGGTCGATCATCGCAATGCTCAATTGTGGTTGCCGTGTGGTGGCCATGTTGAGCCAGATGAACATCCTGCAATCACCGTGATTCGTGAGATTGAAGAAGAATTGGGCATTCAAGCTGAGTTTTATTGGCAAGATCCCTGCTTCATCACCGTAACCGAAACAGTTGGGCTAACGGCGGGCCATATTGACGTTTCGCTGTGGTATGTGGTGCAAGCTGATTCGCAACAACCATTGGCCTACGATCAAGCTGAATTTAGCCAAATTCGCTGGTTTGCGCTGGATCAACTGCCGTTAGAACGCAGCGATCCACAGCTTGGGCGCTTTATTGGCAAGTTTCAACGGCTGCTCAAACGCGAAGCTCCACGACTATTGGCGGTGCGTTAACATTTCGTTTAAGCAGCTTTTAAGGCATTCAAAGCCCTAAAGCTGCGTGGTATAATCTAGCGATGCAGCCGTGCTGCCGATATTCAGACACCACGAGGTACCACATGTTTAAATGGCTTGGGAAACTACTGGGCGACCCCAACGCTAAGGTTGTGAAGAAAATGCAGCCAACCTTAGATGAAATTAATGCCCTTGAGCCGACAATCAAGGCTCTTAGCGATGAACAACTCCGTGAAAAAACGGCTGAATTACGCACACGGTTCGCAGAGCTAACCAAAGCGGATCGTGAAGCGCTCGACGACCGCTACGCCGACGAAAATCGCCACGATTCCACCGTCGAAAAAGACTATCAAAAAGAATTACGGGTGATCGAAGATGCAGCGCTTGATGAATTATTGCCCGAAGCCTTTGCTTTGGTGCGCGAAGCCTCAAGCCGCGTGATCGGTCAACGTCATTACGATGTCCAGATGATCGGCGGGATTGTGCTGCACGAAGGCCGCATCGCCGAAATGAAGACCGGCGAAGGGAAGACCTTGGTGGCTTCCTTGCCTTTGTTCCTCAATGCTATTCCTGGTCGTGGCGCACACTTGATTACCGTCAACGACTACCTCGCCAAAGTTGGTGGTGGCTGGATGGGGCCAATCTTCCATAGCCTTGGCATGAGCACGGGCTATATCGCCCACGATTATTCAGCGATTTACGATCCCAATTATATCGACCCCAACGCTAAACAAGATGATAGCCGTTTGGTGCACTGGCGGCCTTGCTCGCGCCGCGAAGCTTACATGGCCGATATGACCTACGGGACGAATAACGAATATGGCTTCGATTATCTACGCGATAACATGGTGCAGCACAAAGATCAATGTGTGCAGCGCGAATTGCACTATGCGATTGTTGACGAAGTAGATAATATTTTGATCGACGAAGCCCGTACTCCCTTGATTATCTCTGGCCCAGCCCAAGAATCCAGCGATAACTATCGCCGTTTTTCTTCATTGGTGCGTGGCCTCAAGCGCTCCAGCATTTCGCCCGATGAAGTGCGTAAGGGTTTGAAAGATGATTTTGATGGCGATTACTGGATCGACGAAAAATCGCGCTCAATTACCTTGACCGAATCGGGCTTAGAGGTGATGGAAAAGCGGCTCAATTTGCCTGATGGCGAAAATATGTACGATGCCAAGAACTTCGAATTAACTCACTATTTGGAAAACGCCCTCAAGGCCGAATATGTTTTCCATCGTGATGTTGATTATGTGGTGCAAAATGGCGAAGTTGTGATCGTCGATGAATTTACAGGTCGGACGATGCCAGGTCGGCGTTGGTCGGATGGCTTGCACCAAGCGGTTGAAGCTAAAGAATCGGTCGAAGTGCGACGCGAAAACGTCACCTTGGCCACGATTACCTTCCAAAATTACTTCCGAATGTACAACAAACTTGGTGGTATGACTGGTACAGCAATCACCGAAGCTGAAGAATTTAGCAAAATCTACAATTTGGAAGTCGTGATTATCCCAACCAACCGCCAAGTCGTGCGCGAAGATTATCGCGACCATATTTATGCTTCGCAAAAAGCCAAATATAACGCCGTGTTGCGTGAAATCAAAGAGATGCACGAAGTTGGCCGCCCAGTCTTGGTCGGTACAACCTCGGTCGAAAGCTCGGAAATTGTCAGCAATTTGCTGAAGCAAGAGGGGCTTGAACACTATCTCTTGAATGCTAAGCAACACGAACGTGAAGCGTATATCGTGGCCCAAGCTGGCCGTACTGGCGCAATCACGATTGCAACCAACATGGCTGGTCGGGGAACCGACATTTTGCTTGGTGGCAACCCCGATGGCTTAATTGAGGAACATCTCAAAGCCCTCGGCACTACCATTGCCGATGCAACGCCTGAGCAACTGGCCCAAGCCCAAGCCCAAGCGAAAGCCGATGTCGAGGCCGAACGTAAAGCTGTGATGGAAGCTGGTGGCTTACACATCATCGGCACTGAGCGCCACGAAGCTCGCCGGATCGATAACCAACTCCGTGGTCGGGCTGGCCGTCAAGGCGACCCTGGTTCATCGCGCTTCTTCATTTCGCTTGAAGATGAGTTGATGACACGCTTCGGACGGATCGATACGATCAAGCGCTTGATGGAGCGTATGTCTGATGGCGATGAAGAATTGCCACTCGAATCGGGCTTGCTCGATAAAGCGATCGAAAGTGCCCAAACCCGGGTCGAAGGCTATAACTTCGATGTGCGGAAGCATGTGGTCGAATACGACGACGTGGTTAACAAGCAGCGCGAAGTGATTTACGCCGACCGCCATGCCATTCTCGGCGGTGAAGATATGGGCGACCGCATTCTTGAGATGGTCGTTGACGAAATCGACATCCATGTCGAAGAATTTCTTGATAATCGTGAGCTAGACAAGCCTGATCTCGAAGGCTTCTTGCGTCAGTTATATTCGATTGTGCCCCAACTCAAAGCCCAAGAAACTGAATTGGCAGCCCGCTTCAAAGGCAAACAAGCCGATGAAATTGGCGAAATCGCTACCGAAGTGGTTGAAGAAGCCTACAATCGGCTCGGTGAAGAGTTGGCAACTCAATACACGACCTTATTGCAACGTGGAGTCCAGCCAATTCCTGGGGTCAGTGGCCCAGAAGCCTTCTTTGCCCACTTCGAGCGCCAAGAAATGCTCGGGGCAATCGACCGCGAATGGATCGATTATCTGACGGCGGTTGATGAATTGCGCCAAGGCATCGGCAATGTCGCAATTGCCCAACAAGATCCATTGGTAGCCTTCAAGCGCGAAGCCTTTAAGATGTTCGACGAACTCAAAGGCAACATCCAAAACCGAATCGTCTACAACTTCTTTACCGATGCAGCCAACTGGCAAGTGCGTTTGCGCCAAGTTGAGCTTGAAATGGAAGCCCGTTTGGCCATGGCTCAAACCGCTGGTGGCTCAGAAAACGCCACCGAAGAAGCGCCCAAGCCTGCCAAGCGTGGCGTTGGTGGGGCGGCACGTCGGGTCAGCAATGCCGCAGGCCAAGCTGCACCAGCCCGCCGAATCGTGATCAAAATCGGACGCAATGATCCTTGTCCATGCGATAGCGGCAAGAAGTTCAAAGCATGCCACGGCTTGCCGGGCAAAGAAGCCGAACTTGAGGCGATTTTGGCGGTCAAGCATACCCACGCGCAAGCGGTTGGTAAAAAATAGCATTTGGTATAACCGATAATCGTTGGTGGGCCGTGGGGTATGTTTGCTCCACGGCCTTTTTGTAGCACATAGCGATTGGGGATCGGTTGTCGGGGGTTGGGGATCGGTTATAAATGCTGGGGTATGCAGCTAGTAGTTTGGGGATAGCAAGATAATCATCAAAATCTATGCTAATCTGTGGCTTAAAACAGCCCTTCGTGTAATTCGTGTAATTCGTGGCTCAATCGCTTTGCGGTTTCATTCTTCGTGCGCTTCGTGTTCTTCTTGGTTTCAACATGCAGCTTTTATGGTTTGGTCAAAATCAATTTAGCGCCTCTGGGTTAAAATAGCTATTTGTAATAATCTTGATGAATAGAGATCTGCATATGCGAATTGTAGTTAAACTTGGCACGAGCGTTTTGACCGATGGAACCG